>DHJO01000024.1:15830-17472 GCA_002404375.1 Gemmatimonadales bacterium UBA4718
ATGCCGACGGCCTGCATCCAGGCATAGACGATCGTGGGGCCGACGAACTTGAAGCCCCGTCGCTTCATCTCCTTGGAGATTTGCTCGGACAACGGCGACGACGCGATCCATTTGCGTCCGCCGCCCTTCACGACTTCGCCGTCGGTGAAGGACCAGCAGAAGTCGCGGAAGCTCTCGCCTTGATTTTCCATCTCGCGGAAGATCTGAGCGCCTTTGATCGTTGCTTCGATCTTTGCCCGGGCGCGGATGATGCCCGCGTCGGCCATCAGCCGCTTGACATCCGGCTTGCCGAATCGAGCGACCTTCTTCGGGTCGAAGCCAGCGAAGGCTTTCCGAAAGGCCTCTCGCTTTCGCAGGACGATGATCCACGCTAGCCCAGCCTGAAACCCTTCCAGCATCAACATTTCCCACAGCAGGCGCGAGTCGCGCTGGGGGACGCCCCATTCCTCGTCGTGATAGGCGCGCATCAGCGGGTCACCCTCCGCCCAGGCGCAGCGATGTGGCGCCGTCATGTGGTCGCGGCGCTCGGCCATTTGAGGGAAGCGGCGACAGAGAGCGCGAGCGCCGCGGCAATTACGCCCAGCGACGCTCCATTCGGAACCTCGAGGAAATCGCTCAACAAGAGCCTCGCACCAAAAAAGGTGAGAATCGCGGCGAGTCCGACCCGCAGAAAGCGGTAGCGCTCAACGACTCCCGCCAAGACAAAGAAAAGCGAGCGTAGTCCAAGCATCGCGAAGATGTTGGAAGTATAGACGATGAACGGCTCTCTTGTGACCGCGAGCACAGCCGGCACGGAGTCTAGCGCAAAGACAATGTCGGTAGTCTCGACGATGATCAGCGCCACGAGAAGCGGTGTGGCAACGAGTCGCCCACCTTGGTCAACCTGGCGCACCCAGAAGCGGCCTCCGTGGTACTGCGGGGTGATCGGGATGATGCGCGCTACCCAGGTACTACAGATGGCGCACGCGGTGACAACCAGATCGCGTTGCTTCTGCCCGCCCCACAGCAGCCGGATGGCTGCGAAAATGATGAGTGCGGCAAAAGGATATACCACCCAGTGAAACTGGTTGAGCAGAAACAGTCCCGCGGCTATCAGCGCCGCTCGCGTCACGAGGGCCCCGATTACGCCCCAAAGAAGCACGCCCCGCTGCTGGGATGCCGGAACTCGAAGCTCGGAGAAGATCAACAGGAAGACGAAGATGTTGTCTATCGAGAGCGACTGCTCCAGGAGGTAAGCCGTGACGTACGTGAGCGCGACACGCTCGCCATACAACGCGAGCACGACTACCCCGAACAGCAACGAAAGCGCAGCCCACGCGGCGGTTCTCGCCGTAGCTTCTCGAAGAGTGAGCTCCCGCTGGCCGCCGCGTGGCGATTGAAAGAGTCCCAGATCCAACGCGAGCGCTGAGAGTACCAGAACTCCGAAGAGGGCCCATGGCCAGACGCTCACGTGCACATGTTTGCCAGGAAAGGTCGCGGATTCAGGTCTGGCACTATCATTCGTTTATTGGCATCCTGATCTCGGGACCAATAAGGAGAACATCGTGAGCACCAACGGGCCAACTTCCGGCAAGCCAACCATCGTGCTGATTCACGGTCTCTGGCTTACGCCGAGAAGCTGGGAAGGCTGGATCGACCGGTA
>DHJO01000049.1:0-2260 GCA_002404375.1 Gemmatimonadales bacterium UBA4718
TCGACACCTGGTGGCAGACGGAAACGGGCGCGATCGTGATAGCGCCGCTCCCAGGAATCACGTCGACCAAGCCGGGAAGCGCGACGAAGGCCCTGCCTGGCTACAGCGCCGATCTGCTCGATTCCACCGGCAAGCGCATCGAGGTTGGCGGCGGGCTGCTCGCGCTCACGAAGCCGTGGCCGGCGATGCTACGCACGATCTGGGGGGACGACGAGCGATACGTGCAGACCTACTTCTCGAAGTGGCCCGGCCGCCCCGATCTCTACTTCCCTGGTGACGGAGCGAAGCGCGACAGCGATGGGTACTTCTGGATTCTGGGCAGGGTAGACGATGTGCTGAATGTTGCCGGGCACCGAATCGGGACGATGGAAGTAGAGTCCGCTCTCGTCGAGCACCCAGCGGTTGCCGAAGCCGCGGTCGTAGGCAAGACCCACGAGCTGAAAGGCCAGGCAATCGCTGCCTTCGTGACGCTGCGCGACAAATCGAAGCAGAGTCCCGCGCTGCGCGACGAGCTGCGGGAGTTCGTCGCGAAAAAAATCGGCGCGCTCGCGCGTCCGGACGACATTCTGTTTTCCGCGGATCTCCCCAAAACGCGCTCCGGGAAAATCATGAGACGATTGTTGCGCGACATCGCCGAAGGACGGGCGCTCGGTGACACGACGACGCTGGCGGATCCCAATGTTGTCGCCAGTCTGAGGGACGAGTACGAGGAGAAGGAAGGCTAATTCCCTATCACCATTGGTCTGTCGTGCCCAACTGTTGCATCCCCTTTGGGCATAAGGGGTTAACCCACGCCACCCGAATAAACACCGACGCATTTCGGCGATAGTGCTAATGTCAAAATCATTTCCCCTAAAACGCCTCAAAAACCGGTTGCAGATGAGGTCTTTTCTCGTCTTATAAGGGAGTAGTACCCAACCGCTTTGAAAGGACCGGTTTCGCCTACTCGGCACCGGCACCATCAAGACTTCCTGGAGAGAAATCACAATGAAAGCGACCCGTTTACTTCTGGCCGCGATGGTGCTCGGAACTGCCATCGGTGCAAGCCAGGCCAATGCGCAGTGCAGCAGCAGCTCTGGCAGTTGCTTCACCACGAATACCGCGTCGGTTACAGTTGGCGCGCTGGTCAAGCTCGGCATGACCACGACAACGACTGCATTGACCGCTCCCTCAGTGACAGACATCGAAAGCGCACTGTCGCTCGACGACGTGGGCCCGGTCTTCACGGTCAAGTCTAACCGCAGCTGGAACCTCAAGATCAAGTCGTTCAACGCGACTAACTTCGACTACACCGGATCGGATCTTGGTGTAAAGCCCATTAGCGATCTGTCGTGGGCGACTACCTCGGGTGGCACCTATGCAGCAATTACTGCCAGCGATGTGAGTATCGCTTCAGGCGCGAGCTCCAATAGCACCACGGTGAATTCGTTCTTTCGCACCAGCTGGGCCGGCGGATTCTCGGCTCCAAGCAATGCTCCTGGCCTGTACAGCCTGCCGATCGTCTTCACCCTGACGGCTCCGTAACAGTGAAAATCTCTTGCTCTCGCTCGCCCGAAACGGCGGGCGCAGAGCGTGGAGGGCGAGCACGGGCAACCGTGCTCGCCCTCTGCGCTGTAGGGGTAGTGGTCTCGCAGCCTGTGTCCGCGCAGCTGCTCGTAGATCCGCTCGAGGTAACCATGACCACCGCGGGCAATAACCGCGTGTCGGCCAGCTTCTCACTCTCGAACACGTCGGATGCCGCAGTCCAGGCGACGATTACGCGCCAGGATTGGGACCGCGTCGAGAACGGGGACAATCGGTTCCTCCCCTCTGGCACCAGTGGTTCGTCGTGCGGCGCGATGCTGAGCGCATCACCGCTTTCGATTCGTGTCGAGGCACACTCTTCCCGGATAATCCGCCTTGGCGCCCAGAACGCGGCCCCACTGACCAAGGAATGCTGGGACATCTTTTTCGTCGAGGAAGTTCCCCAGCGCGCGGCGGTCAAGGGCAATTCGCTCCAGTACATCTTTCGCACCGGCGTAAAGGTGTACGTTGCGCCGCCCGGGCTCGCCCGGGATGGCCAGGTTGAAGAGATGTTGGTGATAGATGCACCCATAACTCCGGTCGCATCGACTACCGCGGCTAAGCCGCCGGTGAGCGCGGCGACTCCAGCGACAAAGCGCCAGATCTCCATTCGCTTCCACAACACCGGTGGGATGCACCTGCTCGCCAAGGGGCGCCTCGAGTTTCGTCGTCTGGACAACACGCTCGCGATGCAGGT
>DHJO01000049.1:2479-2798 GCA_002404375.1 Gemmatimonadales bacterium UBA4718
TCCCGCGCGCATAGACTCCAGAGCGTCAGCACCAGCGGAGCATTCCTGTTCGCGCTGATTCTATTCGCATCGCCGCTCGTTGCGCAGAAAACGATCCTTACTCTGGCCGGTGCCACCATCACGTTCCCTGCCCCAACCGCGACTGATTACATCGCCGGCTTCGTCGACGCCGCGACAGGCGTGACTTTCACCATCAATGCGCAGACCGGTACAACTCGCACTACCATCGTCGCTATTCGCTCGAGCTCCACGGACCTCGGCGGCGGGAAGGTGCTCGGTGATCTCCAGTGGCGACGTTCCGACCTCGCGACCTGGAACA
>DHJO01000216.1:0-2869 GCA_002404375.1 Gemmatimonadales bacterium UBA4718
GGGCCTACATGTTCCTTTAGAACGTAGCGGTGCAGTATCTTCACAGAGTGAAATATACCGTGCGCTCTAGGGTAAGCGACACGCAGACAACGAGTTCCGCTCAGTCGACGGAGCACAGCGCACCGATTTTCACGCTCGTGATCGGCGCGCTGTTGACGCTGTGCGCCGTGACGTCGACCGCGCGCGCGCAGGACCCGCGCGATACGACGAAGATCCCACCAGCTCAGCCACCCGCGCCGCCAACCGGCACGCCCGGCACACCCGGAATTCGCCTACGACTCGGGCGCGACACACTTCCCCTCACCCTGCCGTCGATTCTTTCGCTTGGGGACAGGGAAGCCTTCCGGCAGGCACAGGCACAGATCGAGGCGGCGCGCGCCACCGCGTTTCAGCAGAACATGCGCGCGATTATGGAGGCCGTCTGGGGACAGGTTGCCACGAGCAACTTTGCTACATCCGCCCAGGCGCCATCCTATCCGGGCGAGCTGCCGCTCAAGCCCAAGCCGGCCGTCACGCCCAAGCCGGTGCCCATTCTCGGTGAGTACGCCGATCTGGGACTCCAACTGGATGGACGTCTGGAATTCCGCGGCGAAAAAAACCAGAGCGCGCTCTGCGCATCGAATCTGTTCTTCGATCCCAGCGCCAATTGCAGGAGCGCATTCGAGCCACTGATCGACTTCCAGTTCGCTGCCAAGTCGGGTGGAACCGTCGCCGACAGGGTTCACGTGAATCTCGACTACG
Source organism: Gemmatimonadales bacterium UBA4718 (assembly GCA_002404375.1). GTDB lineage: Bacteria > Gemmatimonadota > Gemmatimonadetes > Gemmatimonadales > Gemmatimonadaceae > UBA4720. The sequence goes on from DHJO01000216.1 coordinate 742, forward strand.
ATACCCAGCGCGAGTTCGACGCCTCGAACAACATCTCGATCTACTACGAAGGGAAGGGGAGCGAGTTTCTGCAGCGGCTCGAGGTAGGAAACGTCACGTTCCAGCCGCCCACGTCGCGCTACATCACTGCCGGAATACCGAGCGGCAACTATGGTATCCAGAGCGTCATGAAACTGGGCTCAATGCGCCTCAAAGCCATCCTGGCGCAGCAGAAGGGAAACATCGTTCGCGACCACGTCTTCACGGTTGGCGATCGGACTCTCCAGGCGATCGATAGAAAAATCGAGGATTATCAATTCGAGCCACGACGCTTCTTTTTCACCATCGATCCGCGGCTGTTGGGGAGCGCCTACCCGAATGTCGACATTCTCGATACGCGCCGCATGGCCGCATTGTCCGCCTCGCTTCCCGACACGCTGCGACCCACGAAGATATTTCTCTACCGCCTTCTGATCGGCGGGCAGCCGCCCAATCCGAGTGGCCCGCAATTTCGTCTGCTCGGCAATCCACGCTCGCGGCGCGGTCAGGTGTATGAGTACCTGCGCGAAGGCGTCGACTACTACGCAGACCCCTCTCTGCTCTGGATCGCGCTGGTACGGCCCATTGCCCTCAACAACGAGCGTCTCGTTGTGGCGTACCGCGTTCGCATCAACGGCCGCGACACCATCTATACCACAACGGGCGGGACGCCGGATCTCTCCTACACGCCTGCGCGCGAGCAATTCGCCAATCTGATTTGGGATCCCGACGTGCAGCCTGGAGATCCGGCATTCGACCGCGAGATCAGAAGTGTGTATCGGCTCGGCGGCCCAGACCTGCGCCGACAGAGCGTCACGCTGAAGATCGTCACCGGAAGCAGCGAGGATCAGGAGAAACCGGTCGCCGGCACAGCTGACACCTATCTCAAGCTTTTCGGTCTGGCACAGAGTACAAACAGCTCGAGCTTCGATCTCGAGAATCGCATCTGGCCTCGGCCTAGCGATCCGAACTTCGAGCTGAGCCTTGGCTCGCCCGGCTCGCACACGATCCGCGACCAGTTTCTGATATTCCCCTCCGCGAAACCGTTCGCGTCGAACGGCCTTGCGACCTCCGGGAATCCCACCAACGACACCGTTTACACAACGCCCCCGGAATACGTACGGTCGGCGCAGCGACCTGAGGCGGTTTACCACATCCGGGCGCGCTATCAGGCTGAAGGAAGTGGCGAGGGAGGAGCTCTGATGCTCGGCACCGTTCAGGTGCGCCCGAACTCCGAGAGACTTCTCGTCGATGGTGTTCCGCTCACCAGAGGAACCGACTACTCCGTCGACTACGATCTCGGACGCGTTTCGTTCAATCGACCGGATACGTTATTCCCTCGCCCGCGACAGGTGACCGTCCAGTACGAGGAAAATCCTGTATTCGAGGAGACTCCGACCTCAATCTTCGGCGCGACGGCGGAATTTCCGTTCGACAACGGGCAGATCAATTTCACGGCGATCTCCCAGAGCCAGCGTACGAATTTCACGCGGCCACCACTCGGATTCGAACCGGCGGCGTCACTGGTCGCCGGCGTCAGCGCTCTGTTCGCCTTCGACGCCGAGCCGCTCACGAGTCTCGTCTCGAGGCTCCCCTTCGGCACGACGACGATCCCTTCCCGCATCGGGTTCTCCGCCGAGCTCGCCGGCAGCCGCCCGCAGACGAACGCCTCGCAGCAAGCGTACCTCGAATCATTCGAGGGAGAGGGAGGGCTCGCGATCTCTCTCGGCGACCCGCAGTGGTATTTCAGCAGCCAACCTGCTCTCGGGGCGAGAATGCCCACCCTGTTCGGGGCGGGGGTGTTCGATCTCGACCGCGCGGCAACGGTCGCGTGGCAAAGCAACGGTGTTGATGCCGACGGAAATGTTGTCCGCTACCGGATCGATCAAATCGACCCATTAGTGGCGCAGGTCGGCACCGGGGTCGCTGGCCCCGAGCAGCTGCTATGGCTCACACTGTATCCACTCTCAGTTGGCGGCCAGCTCGACAACGCCACCAACGCTTTTCGTTGGTCCGTCCCAAACGCGCCGGCAGGGCGACGGTGGCGGTCGGTTCGAACGGTGCTCGGGCCGAGCGGAACGGATATCTCGCGCGCCGAGAATCTCGAGTT
>DHJO01000216.1:2891-11154 GCA_002404375.1 Gemmatimonadales bacterium UBA4718
TGGGCGCAGATTCCCATCACCGGCTCAAGCACGAAGAGCCCGACGCTCGTATTCGACTTTGGAGAGATCTCCGAGAACTCGGTCACGTTCGGACCTGATACCATGTTCGTCCGGGCGGGCGCAACGCCCGGCACGCGAGACACGACGTATCGCGGAAAAAAGATTCAGGGCCTCGACGTTCTCGACAGCGAGCGCGACCCGTTCTCGCGCGCGTTCAACGTCGCCACGAACGACAACGGGCTGTCCGGCGACGTCGTCGATACACTCGTCGTCGTGTACGACACAGTTCCCGGCGCGACACCGAGGATCGAGAAGGTGTACTCCGCAAAAACCTGCAGGGGCGGCTACGCCGTCCGACAGGTCCTCGGCGATTCCAAAACGAACTGCACCATCAACAACAACCGGCTCGACGAAGAGGACATCGACGCGGATAACGTCCTGAATCTCACGACAGCGGAGCGGGATCAGGAAAGGTGGTATCGATACGTAGTCAATCTTGCTGACACTTCCAGGCGGACGCGTTACGGTCAGTGCGGCCCACCGCCTCAGCTTGCCGGCCAACCGCGCGGACCCCGCGACAACGTCTGCTGGATTCTGTTTCGCATTCCGTTCCGCACCCCGGATGATTCTCTCGGGAGTCCCTTGCTCCGACGCGCCCGCGCGCTGCGTATCACGATGATTTCGGGAGATGGTCTCGCCGATGACGAGTTCAGCACGGTTCCGCTCGCCCGACTGCAACTGACCGGCGCGCCGTGGCTAAAGACCAGCGACAAGACTCTGCATGGGATTGCCGGCGATCAAACGACTTTTGGCGCGGTCCATTCCGGAGTCGTCGGAACGCAGGACAGGAACGTCCGCAATGGAGCCATATCCTACGAGTCTCCTCCCGGAGTAACCGATGCGCCGACGAGCAAGACAATCGCGTTCCAACCCGGGAGAGTTCAGGTCAACGAGCGTTCGCTGCGCCTCACCGCCACCGACCTCGCGCCGTTGGACCGAGCGGAATCGTATTACCGATTCCCGGAAGGCGAAAAGAACTTCATGGGTTACAAGGAGCTGAGGGTCTGGGCCCGCGGCGTCAGCAGCGGCTGGGGCTCCGACGGCGAGCTCCAGTTCTACATCAAGATTGGCCGCGACGCCAACAATTTTTACATGTACCGGACGCCGCTCAACTTCGGACCAGGCCAACAGGCATGGCTCCCCGAGATAGCGGTGGATTTCAGTCGACTGTTCGCGTTGAGAGCGCAGATCCAGAACTCCTACCTGCAGGGCAAGCAGCGGAACACTTGCACAGGACTGGACTCGACTCTGATAGCCAACACGCCCCTCCCGGCGGGAACGACTCCGACATCGCGCTACGCCGCATGCGACAGTGGCTACATCGTCTACACTCTCGACCCCGGCGTAAGTCCGCCCAATCTGGCCGCGGTCCAGGAGCTGGCTGTAGGGATGCTCCGCCTTCCGACGGCTCCCGGAGCAAATCCGATCATACCAACTGACACGCTGGAGATGTGGGTCGATGACATCAGGCTCGCCGGCGCCGTCAATCAAACGGGATTTGCCGGCCAGGTGGGTCTCACTGTAGCTGCCAGCGATTTTGCCGACGTTCGGATCAACGCCAGCAGGCGCGATCCCAACTTCAGACAACTCGCCGAGCAGCCGACCTTCCTCACCGACAACAGTTGGAACGTCAGCTCGGCGTTTCATCTGGAGAAGCTGCTTCCGGCAACGCTCGGGCTTTCGATTCCTTTCACGTTCAATTACACATCTGCATTCGAGCAGCCTTACTACGTCTCCCAGTCCGACATTTTGGCTGATGCCGTGCAGGGTTTGCGAACCCCGCGATCCGCCGCGACTTCAATCACCTTCAGCGTTCGGCGCACGAGGCCATCGACTGGATCAGCGTGGTCGCCGATCCTCAACAACCTCGCGCTCAATTCGTCGTATACGACTGGCGCCTCGCGCAGCGAGTACGAGGACGGTAAGGCAAGAAACTTTGCCATCGGTCTCGATTTCAACCTTTCGCGCGCTCTGCTGCCGGAAATGTCGCGCTGGTCTCCGACGGAGCTTCATCTCACGAGCGTCTACAACAACGGAAGCGACGACCGAGTCTCGTTCCTCAAGCCCGCGATCGCGTTTGACGACACGGCACGCCCGGTGAAAGGGCTGAACCGCACCTGGCGGAATGGAACCAGCCTGGTCTTCCACCCGTTCAAGGCTGCGTCCGTCAGGTGGGATCTCACCTCGGTTCGCGACTTACGGGGGTACGGCACCGACTCGCCGCTCGGCATAGTCGCGACCAGCGACCGCGATCGGCTGGCCGGGTACGACACCGGTCTCGAGCGCGAACGGGCGATGCAGGCGGGAATCAACATCTCGCCGCCGATCACCTCCTGGTTCAGGCCCAGACTGGATTTCGGAACATCATACAACATGTTGCGAGACCCAAACACTCTGAGCTTTGCGCGCGAGGCCGACAGCACGGGCAACCTCCGCATACCGCGCCGACTGGGCAACTCGCAGACGACCACCGCGGGTCTTACCCTCGACCTTCCGCGCGCGATCAAGCTCTACACCGACAGCAACAGCTTCCTGCGCGGATTCCTCGGCGGCTTGCAACCAGTCGACATCAACTTCAACCGAAGCGTGCTTTCTGTGTACGATGGAAGCGCGGTTCCGGCTACGCTCGGATACCAGTTCGCGGTTGGGGGTATCAACTCGTTCCGCGAGCTTGGTGGCGAGCTCGCTACGAGTGTCGGCGTAGTCACTCAGCTTTCCCTGAATCAATCACTGAACTTGCCCTTGGGCGCGAGCATCGCGAGCAGATATCAGCGCATCAACACCCGCAACTGGACGCGGACGCTCGATTCGGCCCAGGAAGTCGTCGACGGCACCCAGATCGTTTTCCCGGATGTCTCCTTCCGGTGGACGGGCAGGCCGGCCGCGCTCAGCGCGATCATCTCCACCGTCGGCACCAACGCTCGCGTGCTCGAGACCAGGCAGTTCAACGGGACGCAGCCGCTGAACGGGGAAGTCACGGACGATCGTGGAAGCCTTCGCGTCCGAAGCTATCCAATGAGTGGATCGGTCGTCTTCGCCGGAGAGCGCCCTCTTTCGAGCACCGTCGGGTTTTCGCTTTCCAAGCGGCTGGATGCCAAGCCGGGACTAAGCAGCAATGGAGACAACTCGGATTTCAGCATTGACGTCGCGAAGCCGTGGAAATTGCCCGCTGACTGGAGTCCACGCAGCGATCTACGCACCAGAGTCAGCTATCAGAAGAGCCTGGGTCAAAATTTCGTGGTCAATCCGCTCGCGCTGAGTGGTGAGAGCCGGCTCACCGACAACGGACGCCGGGCGTTCAGCATGAGCGCTGATACCGATGTGGCTGAGAATCTGTCGTCGAGCTTCGTGGTCTCGCGCGTCGAGAGCTTCGACCGTAACCTTAACCGCCGCTTCACGCAGACCGTGCTAAGCGCCGTGATGCACCTTCAGTTCTACGCTGGGGAGTTCAAGTGAGATCAATGCTGGTCCTCGCGCTTGCGTCTCTTGCCATCGCGTGCGGTGGCGATTCACAGAAGGGAAGCGCTGCCCAACGAGAGACGAGCGGTGCGGCGACTTCCACCGGCTTCAGCGGAGTGGCGGCTTACAACTACGCGAAAGCGCAGGTCGATTTCGGTCCCCGCGTTCCAGGAACGCCCGCGGCAAAGAAGGCCGGCGACTGGATAGTCAACCAGATGCGCGCGCGGGCAGACACTGTGATCGTCCAGAGCTTCATCTACACGACGGCCGACGGCAAGAAACTTCCGCTTCGGAACATTCTCGCCCGGTTCCGCCCCGACCTGAAGGAGCGGGTTCTCTACCTCACCCACTGGGATTCGCGGCCGATCTCCGAGTCGGCTACCACGGAAGCTGAGAAAAAAATGCCTGTTCCCGGCGCCAACGACGGTGCCTCCGGCGTTGGAATGTTCGTGGCTTTGGGCGACGTTCTCAAGAAGACAAAGCCAAACGTTGGTGTGGATCTCCTGTTCACCGACGGTGAGGACTACGGTGCATTTGGCCCGCCAGAAGTCGATGTCCTCATCGGCGCCAAGTATTTTGCGACGCACCTGCCGTCACCGGATTACAAGCCGCTGTACGGGGTTCTTTGGGACATGATCGGAGACAAGGATCTCCGCATTCCATACGAGATGATCTCGTTTCAGCAGGCTCCGGAGGTCGTCTCGAGGGTGTGGCAGACTGCTGCTGATCTCGGATACGCCAACATCTTCGTTCAGGAGAGTGGGGGAGAGGTGATCGACGATCACGTGCCGTTGCTGCACGCGGGGCTTCGGGTGATCGACGTCATCGATCTCACCTATCCGCCGCACCACACGCCACACGACACGATGGACAAGATCTCAGCCAAGTCCCTCGGCATCGTTGGAGACGTTGCCGCGGCGCTCGTTACGCGGCAATAGAGCATGAAAGGGAAGCTCACGGTCCTCATGATCACGGCTTTCGTGGACATGCTCGGACTGGCGATGATCATCCCTCTGCTTCCCTTCTACGCGACAAAGCTGGGCGCCTCGGCGACAGTGGTCGGAATTCTGATCGCTGCGTTTTCCATCGCGCAGCTCGCCAGCGCGCCACTCTGGGCCGCTTCTCCGACCATTACGGACGGCGGCCCGCCCTCCTGGTCGGACTGCTCATCTCTGCCGTTGCGTATGTGATCTTCGCCTACGCAAGCACGCTGTGGTCCTCCTCCTTTCGCGCGTGGTGCAGGGATTGGGAGGAGGAACCATCGGAGTCGTTCAGGCATACGTCGCCGACGCCAGCGATCCGAAGGACCGTGCTAAGAGTCTCGGCTGGCTCTCCGCTGCGACCAGCTTCGGCGCGGTCGTCGGTCCCGCGATTGGATCGGCTCTCATCCACTGGGGACGTCACGCGCCCGGAATCGCGTCCGCGATCTTCTGCGTCCTCGTCAGCGTCTTCGCTGGCGTCTACTTGCGCGAGTCACGCGAAGAAGCTCCCAGCTCCGGTGAACACGGAATCCTTGCGGAAACGGGCAGCGGAGCGGTCTGGAGCGTAATCTCCCGTCCCAAAGAGCCCGCGCAGCGGCTGATCTGGATCTATGCTGTCGCCATCGGAGCATTTTACGGAACCGCGCCTACGCTGCCGCTGATCCTCGCCCATCGTTTGCCGATTACCGAGGCGAACGTGGGCTTCTTCGTCATGTACCTTGGCGGGATGGGTGTATTCGTGAGAGCCGGGCTCCTGGGCCGCATGATCGAATGGCTTGGTGAAGCGCGGTTGACGCGGCTTGGGCTGGTTCTGCTCGCGGCCGGACTCGCTCTCATCTCCGCGGTTCATTCCTACCTCACGCTGCTCGTGTCCCTCACCCTGATGCCGCTTGGAACCGCTTTCGTCTTCCCCTGTGTGACGGCGATGCTTTCGCGCGTCGTCCCATCGAGGAATAGGGGGCTGTACATGGGAGTGCAGCACACATTTGGTGGGGTGTCTCGCGTTTTGTTTCCACTCGCCGCTGGCATCGCCATGGATCACCTCGGCCTTGGATTCCCGTTCGTGATCGCGGGAATGCTCGTCCTCAGCACTTTGGTCCTGACAACATCGATGGAAGAGTACGCCGCGAGCCGCGTCCCTTCGATGACGTAAAATCGCGCATCCGCACTAGGGTCGGGCGTATGCCGACCCCCGCTGAGCGCAAAGCCCTCCTCTTCTTTTCAACCGTTCTCGTCCTCGGCGCGTCGACACGAGCGTATCGGACTCTTCACAGCCGCTCTCCAGCCGACGCGCAAGCCCGGTCGGCTCTGGAACGCCAACTCAAAGCCGCCGATTCCGCCCGCCGGTCCGGGTTGCGCAAGCCGAAACGTGAAAAGAAGCAAAAAACCCCACCCAGGCCCGCCGGACCGGTCGACCTCGATGTGGCAACGGAGAAGGAAATCGAGGCCTTGAGGCATATCGGGCCGACGCTCGCCAAACGCATCGCGGCCGACCGTGACTCCTTCGGTCCCTTCGGCTCTATGGATGGTCTCAGGCGCGTCAAAGGGGTCGGGCCCTCTATGGTAGCAAAGCTCGACTCCACGGTAACCTTCTCGCTGGTTCCGCGTCCTACAAACAGAGTCATATCCAGGCCATCCGAACTGCCAAAAGCACGCAGGAAGCCTCACTTGAGGGACACGCTTCGTTGACAGCTCCTGCCACCAAATCGCCGAGAATCGGCGAGCTGCTTCTGAGAGAAGGGCTGGTCACGCAAGACCAGCTCAATAAGGCTCTCGGCGAGCAAAGAAACAGCGGCACGCGCGTAGGCTATAACCTGGTCAAGCTCGGTTTCGTCAAGGAAACCGACCTCACCAGGATGCTCGCGCGACAGCACAAGATGCCCGCCGTCGACCTGACGAAATTCCAGGTCGATCCGCGCATCGCCAAGCTCATTCCCGCCGAGCTTGCGCTGAAGCACAACGTTCTGCCCCTCAAGCGAGATGGCCGGACCCTCACCGTCGCCATGTCGGACCCCGCGACGATGTCGGTGCTCGACGACATCAAGTTCATCACCCGCCTGGACATCTTCCCGGTCATCGCGGGCGAGTTTACCCTGCGCAACGCGATCGAGAAGTTCTATGAGTCGGGCGAAGCGCAGATGCAGAGCCTGCTCTCCGAGATCCCCGACGACGACATCGAGATCCTCGAGAGCGAAGCCGAAGACGGAAATAGCGGCGCGGCGCTCATCGACGAGGCGCCCGTTGTAAAGCTCATTAACGCCATCATGACCGACGCGCTCAAGAAAGGCGCCTCGGATATTCACTTTGAGTGCTTCGAGAAGGAGCTCCGCGTCCGCTACCGCATCGACGGAGCCCTCCAGGAGATCATGAAGCCGCCCATCAAGATGCGGCCGGCTCTAATCTCCCGGTTCAAGATTATGGCGAGCCTCAACATCGCCGAGCGCCGCGTGCCGCAGGACGGTCGCATCAAGCTGAAGATCGGGTCCAAGGTCATCGACTTCCGTGTCTCCACCCTTCCGACTCTGTTCGGCGAAAAGGTCGTGCTTCGTATTCTCGACAAGGGCAACCTGACGCTCGACCTCGGGACATTCGGCATCGAGCCCCGCGCCGAGCGCGAGCTGATGGAAGCGATCTCGAATCCGTACGGAATGGTGCTTGTCACCGGCCCCACAGGTTCCGGTAAGACCACGACGCTCTACTCGGCTCTCTCGAAGATCAATAACATCGACGTCAACATCATGACGGCCGAGGACCCGGTCGAGTACAACCTGTTTGGAATCAATCAGGTGCTCGTCCGCACCGACATCGGCATGACGTTCGCCGCGGCGCTCAAGGCGTTTCTTCGTCAGGACCCCAACATCATCATGTTGGGAGAAATTCGAGACGTGGAGACCGGCGGCATCGCCATCAAGGCGGCGCTAACCGGCCACCTCGTGCTCTCGACCCTGCATACGAACTCGGCCCCCGAGACCGTGACACGGCTCATGGACATGGGTATCGAGCCTTTCAACGTGGCTTCCGCCCTGAATCTGATTCTCGCTCAGCGGCTCGTTCGTCGCGTCTGCAGCAAGTGCGGAGAAGCCTACAAGATGGACAAGGCGGAAATCGCCGGCGCAAAAATCGGCGGTGGCGTGACGCTTCGCGACCTGCATTTCACCGACATGGCCCTGAACGACGCAAAGACGCGCGCTACCGACGCCGCCAAGCCGTTCATGGCCGAGATCACGCTCGACACCAAGATGGAAGATCTACCGGTTTTCCGCGGAAAGGGTTGCGAGCAATGCGATGGCTCAGGCCTCAAGGGACGGCAAGGGCTTTACGAAGTAATGAACATGACGCCCGGCCTCCGAAAGCTGATCATGCAGAGCGCCGGCGCCGCAGAAATTCAGAAACTCGCCATCGAAGAGGGAATGCTCACGCTTCGCATGGATGGCTGGCTCAAGGTGTTGAAAGGAATCTGTCCGCTCGACCAGATAGTACGCGAAACCGCAGCGTGATCTCCAACTCTCGAATCAATCTCTGATGACATCCTTACCGTTCATAGACACGTCGACCCCGGCCGGACCGCCGAAGCCCCTTGGAGTCAACCTGCGCTCGTTGCTGGAGGAAATGGTCTCTCGCAACGCCTCCGACCTTCACATCGTCGCTGGTGAACGCCCAAAGCTGCGCGTCGACGGCGACATAACGAACTCGTCGGTTGATCAGGAGATGACGCCGAAAGACACGCTTCAGATCGCCTATTCGGTGTTGACGGAGCAGCAGAA
>DHJO01000216.1:11239-13762 GCA_002404375.1 Gemmatimonadales bacterium UBA4718
ATCCTGGTCGGTGAAATGCGCGACCTGGAGACGATCGCCGCGACTCTGACGATCGCCGAAACAGGCCACCTCGCGTTCGCGACGCTGCACACCAACTCGGCAGCCGAGGCGATCAACCGCATCATCGACGTATTCCCGTCGCACCAGCAATCTCAGGTGCGGGCGCAGCTCGCCTTTGTTCTCGAGGGTATTGTCACTCAAACTCTTCTTCCCAAGGCGCAGGGCAAGGGCCGCGTGATGGCCGCCGAGATTCTGGTGGTGACCCCCGCGATTCGCGCCCTGATACGCGACGACAAGGTTCACCAGATCTACTCGTCGATGCAGGCCGGCAAGAAGTGGGGCATGCAGACGCTCAACGACGCGCTGTACGCTCTCTATATGAACCGCGAAGTAACGGCGGATGAGTGCCTGCGCGTGAGCGGTGATCCGACGGAGTTCCAGCGCATGATTGGCCAGCTGGATCCGGCAGATGAAGGCAAAACCGGCCAGCCACCCGCCGGCAAGCCGGCGGCCACCCGTGGGCCCACTCCGGGCTCCCCGGCTAGACGTTAGGAGAGGATTAGTTCATGGCAACTTTCACATACACGGCGAGAGCATTCAACGGCGATCTGCGCACTGCCACGATCGACGCTTCCTCGCGCGATGACGTAATAGCGCAGCTCAGAAAGCAGCGGTTGAGCGTCGTCAAGATCGACCAGGACGCGAGCAAGAAGATCGGCAAAGGGTCGATCAAGACGCGCGACGTCGTCATTTTCACCCGTCAGTTCTCGACGATGATCAACTCGGGTCTGCCTCTCGTCCAGGCCCTGACCATTCTGGCCGAGCAAACCGACAACAAGGCACTCGCCGAAGTCACGAAGAAAGTGGTGTTCGACGTCGAGTCGGGTAATACCGTCGCGGACGCGCTCTCCAAGCACCCGCGAGCGTTCACCAATCTGTACGTCAACATGGTTGCCGCCGGTGAAGCCGGCGGTATTCTCGACACGATCCTCATGCGCCTGGCGACGTTCCTTGAAAAGAACGACGCGCTGGTGAGAAAGGTGAAGGGAGCCATGATTTATCCGACGGTCATCATGAGCGTCGCGGGCATTGCGGTCGTGGTCCTCCTGATCTTCGTCATCCCGGTGTTCGCCGGCATGTTCGCTTCCGGCGGCATGGCGCTTCCACTGCCGACGCGAATCGTCATAGGTGCCTCAGGCTTCCTCAAGGCCTATTGGTGGGTTATCGGCGCCATAGGGATTAGCGGCGGATACCTGGGGAAGAAGTACTATGCCACCTCGGACGGAAAGCTCGTGATCGACCGACTCATGCTGCGCGTGCCGGTTCTCGGTGACGTGCTCCGCAAGTCAGCGGTCTCACGTTTCACCCGTACGCTGGGCACGCTCATCAGCTCCGGCGTCAGCATTCTCGAAGGACTCGAGATCACGGCGAAGACGGCCGGCAACCGGGTCATTCAGGACGCGATCATGCAGTCGCGCTCCTCGATCGCCGGTGGTGATACGATCGCTCAGCCGCTCCAGAAATCGAAGGTGTTCCCGCCCATGGTCATCTCGATGATCGCCGTCGGCGAGCAAACCGGTGGCCTGGACGAGATGTTGTCCAAGATCGCTGACTTCTACGACGAAGAAGTCGACGCTGCCGTCGGCAACCTGCTCTCACTGCTGGAGCCGATCATGATCGTCTTCCTCGGCGTTGTGGTCGGAGGCATGGTCGTGGCTATGTATCTGCCGATCTTCGACATGGTCAACGCGGTGCAATAAGACCCAGGCTTCCAGGGAACAAAAGAGGCCAGTCCAACCGGACTGGCCTCTTTTTGTTCTTTGCGCCGCTGTTTCCTCTAGAACATCACTCCGACAGTGACCGGAATGAAGCTGAAGCTTCCGTTGTTCACAGTCACCCGATTATAGCGGGCTTCCACGAACGTCTCGAAGCTGCTGCTCAGAGGAATTTTGATTCCGCCGCCGATGTTGAAGCCGAAATGGTTCTCCCCGGCAGTCCCTCCGCCATTCACGTCGATGTTGGTTTGATAGAGTCCCGCCCCACCGATCGCATACGGCGATAAGGTTCCCATGGGCAGCCCGAACACCAGATTGCCGGTGAACGACGGAATGTTCACGTTGCCGTTGAAGGTCTGTGATCCGAACTGGTTGTAGGCCGCTTCCGCCCTGACGCCGATAGGTGTGAACTCGGGCTTGTACCCGACCATGACCGATACGTTGTAGCCGGTGTTTGTCACGCTCCCGAGGTCACCTGTTGGAAACGCGATCCCGGCGGCCGCGCCAATCTGGAACGGGTTGTAGCCCTGTGCGCTCGCAGGTGCAGCCGCGGCCAGGACCGTCGCCGCTGCAAGAAAACTTGAAAGAGCTAAACGCTTCACTGTTGCTCCACTGTTGAGTTGTTGGATTTAAGTACACGCGGGCATGGCGCAAGTTGCGAACCCGGGGTGCCACTGCAGTCGCGCTTCATCCGTCCAATCGTTTACGCCCCAACGTTTTACACGGCCGCGCGCAGCAATGAATCGAT
>DHJO01000216.1:13818-15417 GCA_002404375.1 Gemmatimonadales bacterium UBA4718
GCCGCGGCCCTGGCCCGGCATCTCGTTCCCGAACTTCGTGGCGACGATTACTTCCCGGCGCCGCGGTCCCAGAAAGCGGCCGAGAAGCTCTTCACTCTCCCCGTTCGCGTACATGTCGGCGGTGTCGAAGAAGTTTATTCCTACATCGAGCGCCGCATCGATTACTTCCTGGCTGCGCAACTCGTCGATCCGGCCCCCGAAATTGTTGCAGCCCACTCCGACGACGGAAACTGCGAGAGATCCAATCGGCCTTGTTTCCACTTGTAGTCCTCTACACCGCCGCAGTTGCGGTGAGCTCCACACGCGTCGTCTCCTTGTCTGGCCGCTCGCCAAGGAACTCGACCCACTGCTTCTTCATGTGCGGGTAGTGCTTCGACGCCTCCACGAGATCGATGAAGCACTCGATCGTCGTCTCGAACCAATTCTGTAGCTTGCTGTCCGTGATGCGACCAGATGAATCGAACGCATGGTGTGCCTGCGCGAGGGCGAACATGTCCGGGTAAACTCGAGCGCCAAGGTGCTCGAGCGGCTGGCGGAGCGCCCATAGTCCGATCTTGCCGCCAGTCATCGACGGAGACGCGGCCATCAGAAATGCCTGCTTGCCGTTGAACGGCTGCGGCCTGAATCGCGACACCCAATCGATTGCGTTCTTGAGGACGCCCGACATCGACGCGTTGTATTCCGGAGATGAGATCATGAACCCATCTGTGGCGACGAGCTTGTCGTGCAGAGCCTTCGCTCCCGCTGGTAGGCCTTCCGACAACTCTGTGTCCAGGTCATACGCCGGACATTCGAAGTCCGTCATCGATGCTCTCTCTACTGTTGCGCCCTTCTCTTCGGCGACGGCGGCACCCAGCGAGGCCAGCGTGTCATTCATCGATCCTTCTCGCATCGATGCGCCGAAGACCAGAAGCCGGACCGAACACCGCTTTTTTGCCATTGCGATCGTCCTCACGTTGCACGCCGTCCAGGCCCGAGCGGACGCCGCGTTCGATTACTGGTCAAGCAATTCGCGCACCCGCTACGCGAGTCTCAACTCCGTGGTTGCAGGCCGAACGCGTCAGCAACCAGCTCGTACGACCGTTTCCGCGCCTCGTGGCTGTGCGTGATCGTCACGATCATTACCTCCTCGGCTCCGTACTCACGAGCGATTGCTTCCAGTCCGTCGCGCACCGTCTGCTTCGTGCCGATCGTCATTCGCCGGCGACGCGCAATTGGGAGTGATCCAGCGGGCTGTTCGAGAAATCTCGTTGCAGTCTCGACGGTCGGTACCGGTATCGTCTTTCCAGTCGTGCGCAGCAACGAGAGCGCCATCCTGCTGCTCGTACCGAGACGTTCCGCCTCCTCCTGCGTTTCAGCGCACAACGCCCATGTCGCCACCATCAATCTCGGCTCTTGCAAGCGCGCGGACGGAGCAAAGCGCTCGCGATACAGCTCGGCGATGTGCGCGCCCTCGGAGTTGATGAAGTCGGCGAACACGTACGGCAACCCGAGCTCTCCGGCCCAGATCGCGCTTTGCGTAGATGAACCAAGCAGCCAGATCTCGGGCGTTTCCGGTTCTCCTGGCAGCTTCGCGACGCGCGCGAACGGGTGATCCGC
>DHJO01000216.1:15474-19795 GCA_002404375.1 Gemmatimonadales bacterium UBA4718
GGAAGACTGTCTTCGAGATACCCGCGAAGCTCCTGCAACTGCTCCGGAAAGTCGTCGAGTCCGCCTTGCCTGCGGTCTCGCTGAAGGGCGAACGTGGTCAGCGGATCGGTGCCCGCGGCGCGACCGATGCCGAGATCGATCCGACCAGGAAACAGCCCCGCCAGCATGCTGAACGTCTCAGCGACCTTGAGGGGACTATAATGCGGAAGCATCACTCCTCCGGAGCCGATGCGCATCTTCGACGTGAGCGCCGCGATCGGACCTATCAGCGCCTCGGGACTCGGGCTCGCCAGCATCGGCGTCGCATGATGTTCGGCGATCCAGTACCGACGGTAGCCGAGCGATTCAGCGAAGTGCGCCAGGTCAATGCTGTTCCTTAGCGCATCACTGCCCGTCGATCCCTCGGATATCGGGGATTGATCGAGCACGCTCAGGAGACGCACTGGTCGCTCCGGCTAGCGATTCTCTCTCGGTGAGCTCGGCGTGATACCTGCGCCCACCACACACGCCGCGACGTCGGCTGCATTTTCTGTTTGACACGCCCGCCGCCGCGCCCCCAAATCCGAAAAAAATCCTCCCACCTGCAACCCGACGCCGTCCCAGCACTGTGTTCTCCCGTCGCCAGGTGGGAGAGACTTGCAGAACGCGATTCCGCGTGGCAGCTCGCTCGGAGCGTAGGCGAGATGGCGCACCGCGCCCTCATAACAGAAGGCGATGCCATTGGGCGACGATCGCTCGCACCTCTTCCTTATTCCGGCGTATTGGAATGCGGAGGCTCCCGATGCATTTCTCCCGAGGCCGGCATAGCATGCATGGAGGAGATCAGGCCTGCCCGCAGCGTCGCACACTCGTGCGGCCTTCTGGTAATCCTGCTTCACCGCCGGAAGAATCAGGTCCGCTTGCAGGTCGTAACACTCACGTCGATATCGGGACGGCGTGGAGTCGCAGGGATAATGCAGATCGCTGGGCTTGAACAGGACCACCGATGGCGCAGGCATCGAATGCCGGTGCATCCCGAATGCGCCTTCGCCGAACGACTGCATCCGTGCCCCCATGTTGTGCTCCATGAAGACACCGCTATAGCAGCTTCGCTGATCCCAGTCGGCGGCGAGTCGGTCGCAATCCTTGAGCGAGGCGTTCACGTCGTAACGGTGATACATCATCAGGCCGTGCCCGGTACCGTGCAGGCAGTCGTACAGCCGGAACTGCTCGCGGGTGCCACGCAAGCCGTCGCACGGCGCCACCAGCACCTTCTGTGCGATCGGCATCCCCATGCGCGCATCGAAGTATCTCTGCAGGATTCCGTGATAGCACCCCGACTGATAACGGTCGTCGCACTCGGTCAGGAGCCGCGTTGCCGTTGCCGGTGTTGATCGGACGGCATAGCCGAGAGTGTGCGCGAGCGGATGGCCGTACAGCACCAGTGACTGATCTCTGTGAACGATCATGTCGAGCGTGCTCATCGCCAGCGCGATGTTACCCGCCGACGAAAGCGAGGCAATCCCATCGCCAATGCACGTCGAATAAGCGTCGATCGAATGGACCGCCGCGGGTCGACACAGCTTTAGCAGGGAATCGGCAACGAACGCCGAGTCGCGAACAAAGCGAGTTGGAGCGGTGGGCGCGGTGGTGACCGTGTCGCTCGACATATCGCGCGTTGCGTGACCAGCATGTTGCGCTCTTGCGAGCGATGTGGTGGCCGCCATCGCGGCGACGACGAGCTCAAGTATCCGGAACGCGCGCGGCAGTAGGAATCTCATCACCGGAGTATTACCACGTGCGGCCCACGATTCAACCGGGGAATGTCAGCAGCGTCTCGGCGGAAGACGCGCGGGCAACGACTACTCGAGACTCAGGCTTCGATTCAGCGCCGTTGCGACATAGACCATATCTATGCTCTTGAGGAACTCGTGCCATGGTGGGGGCGCGCGAAAAGCCATTCTGCCGGAAGTGTCTTCCCAGACCGGAACCACGACGCCAGGAATATCCGCTGATGCGGCACTGCGTTGAAATGCTTCCTGTATCCGCGCCTGCTCGGCAGACGAGCGCTTCCCGAACGAGCGATCGACCGGAACGATAATCACGTCCTGACCGTCGCGTCGCAGGTGCGCCACCTGAAAGGTTGGCATCGCGCCAATTGGCTTCGTAGCAGCTTCTCCCATGTAGTCATTGACGTTTTCACCGCCGCGCAAGATGGGCAATGTCGATTCTATATCACTGACTGTCGCTTTTCTATCACTAGGGTTTTAACGCCTTCCACGCGCAAACCGTGGCGCTACCTTTGTTCGCCATGAGAGAGACTGCCGCTGCTTTGCTCGCGCTGTGCATCGCTGCATGCTCGGAGCATTCCGGCAACACCACAGCGGGTGAGCCGGGCGGAACACTCGTGATCTCCACGACGGCCGATCCAGGCACGCTTTTCCCGCCGCTGATTGGCACGACACAGGGGAAACAGATCTCCGAGCAGATCTACGACTACCTGGCTGATGTTGGTCCCGAGATGAACACTCGCGGAGAAAAAGGCTTTCGCCCGGAGCTCACCGACGGCTGGCGATGGTCAGCCGACTCGCTTTCGCTTGCATTCCATCTGAATCCGCGCGCCCGGTGGCACGACGGGAAAGCCGTAACCGCGCGGGATGTGCAGTTCACCTTCGCCCTCAACAAGAATCCAGTGCTTGGCGGCGCATTTCTCTCGGAGCTCACGAACATCGACTCCGTTACGGCGAGGGATTCGCTCACCGCCGTCTTCTGGTTCCACAAGCGGCTACCGACACAATTCCTGGACGCTGCCGCCCAGTTGCTCATACTTCCGGCGCACCAGTTGGAAAGAATCGAAGTTGCGAGACTTCGAGAGTCTCCACCTCCGCCGATAGGAACGGGGCGCTTTCGCTTCCGCCGGTGGGACAAAGGATCCTCAGTCGAGATCGTCGCTGACTCGTCGAACTATCGCGGTCGCGCCAAACTCGATCGTGTGATCTGGAGCATCTCGCCTGAATTCACGACTGCAGTAACCAGATTACTCAGCGGTGACGCCGATCTTTTCGACGCGCTCACTGCCGAGAATCTGCCGGAGTTGAGGCGCCACGCCAATCTCCGGACGATAATCCTCCCGGGCACTGACTACGCTTTCATTCAGTTCAATCTGAGCGACCCTGCGAACAGGGCCCGACCACATCCACTGTTTGGCGACCGGGCGTTCCGCCGCGCCATCGCCATGTCGATCGACCGCAACACTCTCGTAAAGAGCGTGCTCGATACTCTCGGGTTGGTCGCAGTCGGCCCAACGGTGAGAGCATTTCCGACAACCGACGCGCGAGTCTCCCAGATTCCGTTCGACTCCGCTCGTGGTCGCGCTATTCTCGATTCTCTCGGATGGTCGAGCCGCGACTCGCAGGGAATAAGGACAAAGAATGGACAAGAGCTGGCGTTCAATCTCCTCGTTCCAACGTCGAGCAAGAACAGGGAACGGGCGGCGGTTCTACTCCAGGCGCAGCTGCGAAACATGGGCATTCGGGTGAATATCGAACAGATGGACAACTCGGCGTTCATGGCCAGACAGCAAGCGCGCAGCTTCGACGCAGCACTGGGAGGCTGGCATCTGGGAGCAAGTCCGGACGGTACCAGACAGGCTTGGACTTCCGCGGGAACGGGCAGGGAGGGAGTGAACTACGGGTCGTACGAAAACCCGATTTTCGATGCGCAGCTCGATAGCGCCCTTCTCTCAGACGCTCAGCACGCGAAGGAGAGATTCACCCTAGCCTACGGCACGATCAACCAGGATGCCCCGGCCGTCTGGCTATACGAGCCCAGGACAGCCATTGGCCTCCACAGGCGCATTCGGACCGGCTGGACGAGGCCTGACGCCTGGTGGGCAGACCTCGGGGATTGGCATATCCCCCCGGCGGAGCGCCTTACGAGGGACCTAGTCCGTTTGGCCCGTTAACCAGCGATAGAGAGGGTTAACCCCCTTTTGGGTGATAGGAAAACGACCCTCTGTTGATACGAAACAGGCATTTCAATAGAGAGGGGAAAGGTGCATTTTAAGGCACTTAATTACGCCCAAAAAGTCAAAAAGGCCCTATGATCCGGCACCAGATCTACTTCGATACCCTTGGCTCGATGCAGGAGGATAGTGCCTCCTGGCGTTCTGTGTTCGCGGGACTCTCAGTCCTACGACTCGTGGACGCGTACGCCCCAGCCGGACACACAACTGGTCCCGTGAATTGGGCGCAGCTGCACGCGGTTCGCACGGCGATCGAGCTAATGAGCGAAGGGGACGCGGTTCGAGGCGTGCTTACCTGCGTGCTCGAAGAGATCACCA
>DHJO01000129.1 GCA_002404375.1 Gemmatimonadales bacterium UBA4718
CCGGGTGCGAACTTCCTGAACAAGCCTTTCTCGGGGCAGGAGCTCACCGCGGCGGTGGAAGCCGTGCTCAAAGGCCCGACACTTTCCTGAGCCGCTGACTAACGACCCAGTCGGTTAGACAGCCACGCCCGCCTTTGCGAGGAGCTGTTTCAGCCCTTCCAGTGGAAGCGCGCCGGATTGCCGAGCGACTTCCTTTCCGCGGTCGAATACGATAGTCGTGGGGATGCCGCGGATGCCAAACCCTCCGGCGATCCGCGACGAGTGATCGGTGTTGAGCTTACCCACGAGCGCCCTCCCTTGAACGTGCGCGGCAAGCGCATCGACGGCGGGCGCCATTATCCGGCACGGCCCACACCAATCGGCATAAAAGTCCACCGCGACCGGGACGTCGCTTTCGTTGAGGGTTCTCGTGAACGTGTCATCGTTCAGGAGGATCGGACGCTCGAGCAGAATCGGCTTGCCGCACTTTCCGCACTTTGGTCCGGCGGTGACTTTGGCGGCGTCGATTCGGTTCCAGGTCTCGCAGAACTGGCAGCGCACGGTGAGTTTTTTGGTCGCTGCCTTTGTTTCCGTCTCCATCCGAACCTCAGGAGTTATTAGGTTTCCGCGATGACGAGTACACAACTGCAAAATTCGCCGCACGTGGGCGACGTCGCTCCCGACTTCACTGCCGCATCGACGTCGGGGAAAGATGTATCTCTCTCATCGTTCCGCGGGAAGCGCAACGTGTTACTCGCTTTTTTTCCGCTGGCGTTCACTGGGACGTGTACCAAGGAGCTGATCTGCTTCACGGAGGACTTCGACCAGTTCTCCGGCAAAGGGGTCGAGATTCTTCCCATCTCCGTAGACTCGACAGCTTCGCTCAAGGAGTTCAAGAACAAGCTCCAGATGAAAACCGAGCTTCTGAGCGACTTCAAGCGAGACGTTTCCCGTGCGTACGGCGTCCTTAACGAGGAGCGGTTCTTTTCCAACCGGGCGTACTTCCTCATCGACAAGGAAGGGCTGGTGCGCTGGAGCCATGTGGAAGGGAACAACAGCGAAAGACGCGAGAACTCCGAGATCCTGGCCGCGATCAAACTGTTGAGCTAGGTTGCCCGGGTTAGGCCAGCCTGGTGGGCCTTAACTCGGTTTTTGAGTCCGCAGATGGTGACTCAGCCGTGCCTCTGCTCGTCTACGCTCTATAGAAGGGGTGACAAGGCGCTGTTTCCGGATTGTCGCCGTACCCCAGATCACAGATCAGGAGCTTTGAAATGCGCCTTCCGACGCGACGTGTCGTGACCCAATCGGGTTTCACTACGATCGAGCTAATCATAATTGTGACCATCATTGGCGTGCTGGCGGGTATCGCCGGTCCGGCCATGTCCCGCATTGTGCGGCACAGCCGCACCAACCGCGCCGCCATCGTCATCACGGCGGACCTCCAGAACGCTTTTGCAGCGGCTGCTCGGCAGCGTGAGCCGGTGACGATCGTCGCGGACTCCGCCTCCAAGAGCTATCAGTTCATCGATCGCAAAAGCGGGTCGGTGCTCAAGGTCAGAAGTTTTTACGGCGACACCTCTGAATATCGGCTCTCGCGCCTCGTTTTTACTCCGGCGAGCATCGATGTATTTCCAAGCGGCGTCTCGTCGGCGTCGCTCACTGTTGATCTGGCCAACGGCGACTACCCCCGCCGCATCACCGCCAGCACCGCTGGCTTCATAAGGCTGATTCCCCGATGAAAATATCGCTGCGTAGCTCGCACCGTGAGCCGGGCGCAACATCCGGCCTTCCGGTGGACGGACGACGGAAGGGCATAGGATTGATCGAGGTAATAGTGGCAATGGTGATCCTCGCCATAACCCTGTCCTCGCTCGCGCCGGCCATGTACTCGGTTTCGAGAAGCACCATTACCGTTACCGGCAAGGCATACCGAAACGGCGTGCTGATGCAGGAGGTCAATCGCCTGATCGCGCTGCCCTATGATTCGATTCCCGTGGGCACGACGACTTTCACGGTTACCTCCATGCCATTTCAGCACACCCGCACGGTGACCATCTCGGAACCGGTCGTGAACCTCAAGCTGGTCAAAGTGAAGATCACGCCGGTGAGCACGGCCTACCTGCCGGATAGCACTTCGTTCACACGGACGAGAGCGCGTACGTCCAAATACCTCTGCACGACCTGCCAATGACATACAACACCGGGGCGCCGCGACGCCGTGGATTCACGGTCATCGAGCTTATCATAGGGATGGTCATCTTCGCGATTGTCGGAGCGCTATTTACTCGGCTGCTGACGACGCAGGGAAAATTCTTCGACAAGCAGAACATGGGGAATGCCGCTCGCAACGTTTCCCGGGCGTCGCTGAACCGCGTGGTCTCCGATCTCCGCATGATCGAGGCAACGGGTGGAGTGTTAGCCGCATCGTCCAGCTCGATAACCGCGCGAGTGCCTTTCGCGCTTGGCGTGGTGTGCGGAACCAGTAACAACTCCACCGCTATTAGCCTGCTGCCGGTTGATTCGGTGATTTACAACGCGGATGGATTTTACGGATTCGCCTGGAGGAATGCGACGACGGGAGTGTATACCTACGTGGAAAATCCCGCCGCGCAGACCAAGAATGTGGGCAACAATCTGTGCAACAGTGTGGGGATCACTACCCTGACCAATGGCCGCGCCGCCCGACTGACTCCGGTGGTGAATGGCTCCTCGCTCGGCACGCCGCTCTTCCTCTATCGCCGGATCCGGTACGAGTTCAAGGCGTCAACGGCTGTCCCGGGAAAATTTGGCCTATATCGTACCACCATCTTTCCTGACGCGAGCGAACAATCGGAAGAGCTCGTTGCTCCCTTCGCGAACACCGCCAGATTCAGGTTCTTCGTAGTTGGCAACAGCACGACTGCCCAGGACAATCCCCCGGGGATTCTCAGTGATATGCGAGGCATCGAGCTTCACCTCGATGGTCTCAGTGAAAACGCGGTTCCGGGATCGGCCTCAGTTGAATCAGCACCATTTACAACCGCGGTGTTTTTCAAGAACCGCGCACAGTAATCCGGAGACCATACATAAATGTCGAACCACGTTGAACGCCGGGGCTTTGCCCTTCCGACTGCAATACTAGTCATTCTCGCGATGACGATCATGGTCGCCGCGGGCTTTTCCATGGTCAGCGCCGAGCGCCGCTCTGTTTCCGACCAGAAGTCGCAGATCTCGGCCTTCGAGATCGCGGAGCAGGGCCTTGAGCTTTTCCTGATCCGTCGCGACTCACTGCTGCCGAACGCAAGCGTGATTCCGGGCGCCAAGGATAGCGTCCGCATCACTTTCTCCAACGGCTACGCCGACGTGTCTCTGACGCGCCTTCGCCAGGTCCAGGGGACGCTGTCCGGCCTTTATGTCGCGCGCTCCAGAGGTGTGGAGACCGTCGGTGCCTATGCGGGCAGTCCGCAGGGCGTGCGCACGGTGGCCCAGTACGTTCTTTGGGAACCGGCGCCAATGCAGGTGCTCGCGGGTTGGACGGCATTGTCGGGCTTGGACAAGAACGGCAAAGCCGGCACCCTCGGCGGGTACGACCAGTGCGGTGACTCGGCAACCATTGCGGGTGTCGCTGTGCCGCTCAATCCCGGCTACACCGGTGACTCGACGGCGGCGAGCTCGATCACGACGATTACCATGGACTCGGTCAAGATCGACTGGAATGCGATCGTCAACCAGAGCGCGATCAAGCCGACCATAACGATTCCGCCCGCCTCGTGGCCGACCGCCACCCAGTGGGCCGACACGACTTATTATCCGATCATCAGGATCAACGGCGATTTCACTCCTCCGTCGAGCGGGCGGGGCATGCTCATAGTGACGGGGGCGCTGACCCTCAACGGTAGCGTCGGCTGGAAAGGCGTGCTGCTGGTGGGAGGGGACATTGTCTCGAACGGAACAAATAACATCGCAGGCGCAACCGTCAGTGGTCTGAATGTCAAGCTCGGCACGTATGTCCCGAGCTCGGTAGGAAACGGAACGAAGCAGTATGTCTACAACTCGTGCGAGGTCGCCAAGGCCACTTCGCCGGCCGGGGCGCTGGTTACGCTGCGCAACACGTGGGTCGACAACTGGGTGGAATACTAATGCCTGGCGAGCACCGTTCCGGGACACGGAGCCGGCGAGGCTTCGTAATCGGCGAGCTGCTGGTAGCGTTGCTGCTACTGGCAGTCGCCGTTTCCTCTCTGGCCGCCTTGATGTACTCCGTATCACGTCGTCCTGAGACTGAGGCGCGGGAGCCAGTGACGTGTGTGGCAAAGAACGGAACCACAACGGGCAAATGCGCTTCGCGATCGACGCCGGGCGGCGCCTCCAAGCTCCTGCGCTCCGGGTGTGCCGCCAAAATCGGCAGCACTGCCCGCGGATGTGATTCAGTCGCGGGTTTCGACAGCCTGGACGAGACGATCGTGAGGTCCCGCACCGATTCCGCGTCGCTGGCGATGCTGGCAAAAAAGCAGGAGGCCGCGCGCGCTCCTCGCAGGCCTGACCGGGGGTTCATCCGCTAACACCAGGGCTGTCCGCGCGCGTTGAACCGCGGATAGCGCAGATGTAAGTTAGCAAGAGGGCGG
>DHJO01000212.1 GCA_002404375.1 Gemmatimonadales bacterium UBA4718
TCTCATGACGCGACTGGACCACGCCGAGCCGTACAAGCTCGACCCAGCCGGTACCAATGCGCTGCGCGAAGTAAAGAAAGTCAGGCGCGCCGCCCTTAGACGTGGTGGGGAGGAACACGTTCTCGAGCAGGCACAGCACCACTTCGGAATGCCGCCCACAAAGCTCGAGTTCGCGGTACGGCTGCCTGAGCCGCTCTATCCACCTCGGCTCGAGAGCAGCTGATTGACGCGTTTGGGGTCGGCGCGCCCTTTGGATTTTTTCATCACGAATCCGACCAGCACTCCTTGCAGCTTCTTTTCGCCGGCGAGGTAGCGCGCGGCTTCCCCAGGATGCTCGTTGAGGACTTCGTCCACCCACGTCGCGATGGCGCCTTCATCTCCGACCTGAGCCAATCCTTCGTCCGCCGCCACCTGAGCGGCCGGCTTGCCGGTCGCCACCATCTGGGCGAAGACACGCTTCGCCGCCGTGTGGCTGATCGTGCCGTCGCGCACCAGCTTGATTAGCTGCGCCAGATCCGCGGGTCGCACCCGGAAGCGACCGATTTCTTCGCTGGAGGTGCGGAGAGCAACCTGTACCTCGCCCATCACCCAATTGTAGGCAGCCTTTCCGTCGCCGGCTGCGCGGGCGACTTCCTCGAAATACTCGGCAAGCGCAGGATCGGCGGTGAGCTGCTCCACTTCTACGACTGAAAGCCCGTATTCTGTGGCGAGCCGGGTTTTTCTGGCGGCGGGAAGCTCGGGAAGATCCTTTCGCATGTGGTCGACCCACTTCGAGTCGAGCATGAGCGGACGAAGGTCGGGCTCGGGGAAATAGCGATAGTCGTGACTCCCCTCCTTCGTGCGGCTTGGTCTTACCGTTTCCCGCGCGCCGTCCCACAACAGCGTCTGCTGCTCGACCATTCCGCCGGAATCGAGCAAGGCACACTGACGAGCGAACTCAGAGTCGAGCGCTTTCTCGACGGCTGAGAACGAGTTCATGTTCTTCACTTCGGTTTTCGTTCCGAGCTTTGCCTGACCCGGCGGACGCACGCTGATGTTCGCGTCGACGCGGAGACTTCCCTCCTCCATGCTCACGTCGCTGACGTCGAGATACTGGAGGATCTGCTTCAGCGTCCGCAGATATGCGCCAGCGCCGGCAGACGTACGAATGTCCGGCTCGCTTACGATCTCGATCAACGGCACACCCGCGCGATTGAGGTCGATCGCCGTTTCGCCCGGATAGCGATCATGGATCGATTTCCCCGCATCTTCTTCCATGTGGAGGCGAGTGATCCCAATCCGGAGCTCCGCTCCCTTTTCGGACTGTCCAACAAACACCGACCCCCCAGTGGCGAGCGGCTGATCGAACTGTGAGATCTGATAGCCCTTCGGAAGGTCCGGATAGAAGTAATTCTTGCGCGCGAAAACGGAGATCGGATCGATCCTGCACCCGAGTCCGAGCGCCGCGCGGACCGCGAGCTCGACGGCGTGCTCATTCAGGACTGGCAGCGCGCCGGGAAGCGCGAGACACACGGGGCACACGTTCGCATTGGGAGGAGCCCCGAAATCGGTGGAGCATCCGCAGAACGCTTTTGTGCGCGTCTTCAGCTGCACGTGAACTTCGAGCCCCACCACCATCTCGTACCGGCCCGAACTCACTGGTGAGCCTCCGCTCCCAGGCCAGCCTCGAGCGCGTACGCAACGCGAAACATGGCGTATTCGTCGAAGTGGGCAGTGATTATCTGGCCGCCGACGGGAAGCCTGCGGACTCTGCCGATGGGCACTGAGATCGCGGGAACGCCGGCGAGATTTGCCGTGACGGTGAAGATGTCGTTCAGGTACATCTCGTAAGGGTCGCTGATCGCGCCGATAGGAAATGCCGTCGTCGGCGTCGTGGGAGTGAAGATCGCGTGCACTCCGCTCGTGAACACGGCGCGAAAGTCATCCGCGATGAGCGTCCTGACCGCCTGGGCCTTCTTGTAGTAGGCGTCGTAGTAGCCGGCGGAGAGAACGTATGTGCCGAGCAAAATTCGACGCGTGACCTCGGGGCCGAATCCTTCGGAGCGAGTGGCCTCGTACATGGCCTTGAGACCTTTGCCGGGATCGACGCGCAGACCGTAACGCACTCCGTCGAAACGCGCGAGGTTCGAGGAAGCCTCGGCGGGCGCGAGGATATAATAAACCGGAATCGCCAGCGGCGAACGCGGCAGCGAGATCTCTCTGACAGTGGCACCCATCGATCGAAACCGATCAAGAGCGCGGTCACACATCCGCCTGATGTCGGGATCGAGCGAGTCAGGGAAATATTCCTTCGGTTTCCCAATGACGACTCCCTCCAGCGTAGTCGGACCGGGGGGCGGCGGCAGCGGAACCGGACTGCGTCCGATGCGGATAGCTTCGGTGTCGGGGTTCCGCGCTTCTGGTGCGGGTTTACCCAACGCAGCCAGGCGATAGATCGGGACGTCGGCGTCCGAGCTCGTTGAATCCAACTTGTCAAACCCGGCGATGCTCTCGAGGCCGAGCGCCGCGTCGTCTACTGTGCGACCGAGGACTCCGATCTGGTCGAGCGAAGACGCGAAGGCGACTAGTCCGTACCGACTCACACGCCCGTAACTGGGCTTCACTCCGACTACGCCGCAAAAAGCCGCGGGCTGCCGGACAGAGCCGCCGGTTTCGGAGCCAAGGGCGATTGGAGTGATCCCCGCGGCGACCGCGGCCGCAGATCCGCCCGACGATCCCCCTGGCACGCATCTCACATCGAGTGGATTTCTCGTCGGGCCGTATGCGCTGTTCTCGGTCGACGATCCCATCGCAAACTCGTCCATGTTCGTTTTCGCGACGATCAAGGCACCGTTGGCGCGAAGCCGCGCGACCGCGGTTGCTTCGAACGGACTGACGTATCCCCTGAGAATCTTTGACCCACAAGTGGTGGGCAAGCCAAGCGAGGCGATGTTGTCTTTTATCGCTACGGGAACTCCCGCGAGAACACCGATGTCCGTCCCGCTCTGGATCCGCGCCTGCATCTGTTCGGCTTCTTCAAGGCTCGCGTTCTCGTCAGCGTGCAGAATTATGTTGAGCTCGTCTGGACCGCCACCGATGTCCGCTGCGCGCTTGAATGAGGCGCGAATCATCTCCGCCGGTGAGGTCTTGCCAGCTCGAACACCCGGCGCGATCTGAGCCGCGCCGAGTTGCGTGTAATTATCGACGCTCAAGCGCCGCTCTCACTGGAGTCCTCGTGGGTCGCCAGACGCGGAACGATGAAAAATCCATCACGCATTTTGGGAGCGAAGGAAGCCAGCGTGCCCGACATGAGGGCCGGCACGCCAACGTCGGGACGCAGCGGAGTGCCACCGGCTGCGACTCCCGCGGTCGTGGGAACGGTCGCAGTATCTACTTGCGAGAGCACTTCCATGTGCGAAAGAATCGCGCTGAGCTCTTTCGTGAGCTCATCGGCGCGCGGAGCGTCGACGCCAAGGCGCGCCAGCTCGGCGATGTGGAGCACATCCTCACGTGTAACCGGCACTATTCCTGGCCGCGCTCGAGGGTGGTGTACGCCAGCTTGATGGTCTTTCTCCCGATGCTCTCGTCGTCGAAGTCGATCACCGCTTTCACTTCACGCCCGACTCCAGACAGCTCGGCGATGGATCCATCGCCGAACAACTTGTGCTTCACCCGCTCTCCCTTCACATAGCGCGGCTCGTCCTGTGAAAGCTCGGCTTCGGTTATCGCAACTTTCCGCCACGACGGGAC
>DHJO01000027.1:0-5339 GCA_002404375.1 Gemmatimonadales bacterium UBA4718
AATTTGGCTTTGCTCATTTCTTATCTCGCCTTTGCGGTGACTTTATTGATGATTTCTTCAGCCTTCGACTTTGGTACTTCCTCGTAGTGCGCGAATTCCATCGAGTAGACAGCTCTTCCCTGCGTCATCGATCTAAGCTTCGTGGAATAACCGAACATCTCCGACAGCGGCACCTGCGCATCGATCACCTGCGCTTCGCCGCGCTGATTCATTCCGCCAATTCTGCCGCGGCGCGATGACAGATCGCCGAGCACGTCGCCCATGTACTGATCGGGCGAGACGACCTCTACCTTCATGATCGGCTCGAGGATGATGGCTCCCGCTCTCTTCGCGGCTTCCTTGATTGCCATGGACCCGGCGATCTTGAACGCCATTTCGCTGGAGTCGACGTCGTGGTACGAGCCGTACACCAGCTCGGCCTTTACGTCCACCATCGGATAGCCAGCCAGCACTCCACCTTCGAGCGCCTCGCGCATTCCCTGCTCCGCCGGCTTGATGAACTCACGCGGAATCGTTCCGCCGACGATCTTGTCCTCGAAGATGAATCCTTCGCCCTGTTTCGCCGGCTCGATGTTGATCACCACGTGGCCGTACTGACCCTTACCGCCCGACTGGCGAATGAACTTGCCTTCGACTTTCTCTACGCGCTTTTTGATCGTCTCGCGATACGCAACCTGCGGACGGCCGATGTTCGCGTCGACCTTGAACTCGCGCTGCATGCGGTCCACGATGATCTCGAGGTGGAGCTCGCCCATTCCGGAGATGATCGTCTGCCCAGTCTCCGCATCGGAGTGCACGTGAAAAGTCGGATCCTCTTCGGATAGTTTCTGCAGCGCGATCGCCAGCTTGTCCTGATCGGCCTTCGTTTTCGGCTCGATCGCGACATCGATGACCGGATTCGGGAACTTCATCGCCTCGAGGATGATCGGCGAATCTTCCATCGTCATCGTGTCGCCAGTGCGCGTGTCCTTGAGCCCGATCGCAGCTGCAATGTCACCGGCGAGAACTTCCTGGATCTCTTCGCGTTTGTTGGCGTGCATCTGGAGGAGACGTCCCACCCGTTCCCGCTTGTCCTTTGTCGCATTGTAGACATAGGAGCCGGAATTCAGAACTCCCGAATACACACGGAAGAACGTCAGCTTACCAACGAATGGATCGGTCGCGATCTTGAACGCAAGCGCCGAGAACGGTTCATCGTCCTTTGGGTGTCGTTCAGCCGGCTCGCCGTCTGGCAGGTGCCCCTCGACAGCAGGGACATCCTCCGGCGACGGAAGAAAGTCGACGACAGCATCGAGCATCGCCTGTACGCCTTTGTTCTTGAACGCCGCGCCGCACAGCACCGGGACGATGAATCCGCCGACCGTGGAGCTTCGGATTGCGTGTCGGATCTCGTCGGTGGTGAGCTCCTTGCCACTGAAATACTTCTCGATCAGCGCTTCGTCGTGCGAGACGGCGGCTTCGATCACGTCATGGCGGGCTTTTTCCATCGCCTCTTTGTATTGCTCGGGAACTTCCGTAATCTCGAACTTCTTGCCGAGCGATTCGTCGTCGAAGATGTATTGCGTGCGCTCGATGACGTCGATGTGGCCGGTGAACGTCTCGCCGTTTCCGACTGGCAGCTGGATCGGGTACGCATTCTTGGTAAGTCGATCGCGGATCATCCGCATACAGCGGTCGAAATCGGCTCCGACGCGGTCCATCTTGTTGGCGAAGATGAGCCGCGGAACCTTGTAGCGATCGGCCTGGCGCCAGACGGTCTCGGTTTGCGGCTCGACACCGGCAACAGAGTCCAGCAGAGTTACGGCTCCATCGAGGACTCGAAGTGAACGCTCGACTTCAACGGTGAAATCGACGTGGCCCGGCGTGTCGATGATGTTGATGCGGTACTCGATGTCGTTACGCGTCCAGAACGCCGTCGTCGCCGCGGATGTGATCGTGATGCCGCGCTCCTGCTCCTGCTCCATCCAGTCCATCGTCGCGGTGCCTTCATGCACCTCGCCGATTTTGTGGGTTTTGCCGGTGTAGTAGAGGACGCGCTCCGTCATAGTCGTCTTCCCGGCATCGATGTGGGCCATGATGCCGATGTTACGGTAGCGGTCGAGCGGGGTGTGGCGTGCCATGATCTCTGGAAACTCTCTCTATGGAAGCAGCTCCAAACAGCTGGAGCCGGTGGTCTCAATTCAACAAAAACGCGGGTGGACCATGCGCCCCTGAACGGGACCGGTATCCATCCGCTGCCGCCGGGTGCACCCGCAACTCTTTCACAGGTGGGGACTCGAGGCGCACCGGCTCTGCCCTAAGGCACGTGACCGGCGATCAATTTTTTAGTTCAGGCAGGCGCGGTAAACCGCGTTCCGCCATAGCCTTGTAAAGCTATTCCGGAACTGACCTAAGTCAATGGGACGGGGTTCGAATTCTCTGGCTTCGGCCTCATCAATAGATAGACAGGCCAGCTCAGCGCTAGCAGCACCAGAGAATAGACACTATTCCGCGTGTCAGCCAGAAACGCCCCAACCAGGAATCCGAGCGAGACCACCAGCACCAGTCCCGTCGTCCATGGATGTCCCCTGGCCCGGAACGGCCTCGGCGCGTTCGGCTCCCGTTTCCTCAGAATGAACACGCTGGCGAAGATCAAAACGTACTGCGCGACGAACAAGAATGCGGTCACGGCGAGCACCACCTCGAAAGTGCCGGTGGTGACCAGGGCGATCACCACCACGGCACTCAGAAAGAGGGCGACCACTGGAGTGCCGCCGCGATTTACATAGCTCGCACCAGGCACGAAGCCGAACACGCTCAACCGATGGAGCACTCTCGAGGTCATCAGCTGGTACGCGTTCACAGCGCTCATGAGGGAGACGATGGTGAGAACACGTATGACCGTGTCACCCTTCGTCCCGAAGATCTCATTCGCCGCTGTCGCCGCCACGAGCGGTTGGCCCGCCATTTTGTCTATCGGCAGGACATAAAGGAATCCGATGTTCACGAGGAGATAAATGACGGCGACCGAAACCACTCCGCCAAAAATCGAGCGCGGAATGTCCCGGGCTGGATTTCGCAGCTCTCCAGAGAAGTAGACGATCCCGTTCCACCCGTCGTAGGTGAAGATCACAGCTTGCATTGCCAGAACGAACGCTATGAGAAAAGGGAAACCCGTGGGCGGATGCGTCGATCCGCCGTTCGCGCCGAAACCACGCCCAAGCAGGAAGCACGCGCCAACCAGNNCACTCCACGCCACTGTATGAGCGAAAAGACGACGATCACCGCAGACGCGATCAGGGAAGTCAGCCCCTTTGAGATCGCAAAGAGAATCGTGACGTACTCGCCGATCACGATCGCGGCGAGGGCGGCGCTGCTGCACGTCGACAACCAGTCGCTCCATCCGATCACGAAGCCGGCATAAGGTCCCATCGAGCGGCGGAGGAACACTGTGTATCCACCGGACTCTGGCATCATCGTCGCCAGCTCAGCGAGCGCGTTCGCGCCGAGCGCGGCGTACAGCGCGCCGATGATCCAGACACCAATGAAGAGCCAGGGCGTCGGAAGGAGCTGCGCGACAAGGCCGGGATTGCGCAGAATCCCCGACCCAATTGTGTTTCCGATTGTTACGGAGAGCCCAAACAGGACTCCGAGGACCGCCAGCAAACCAAGACTCGGGCGACCCGCTCCAACTGCGTTGGGTTCTTGCGCCGCCTCGAGTGCGCTCACTCGCGCGGTTTCAGACGCGATGATCGGTTGTCACCCGGTGGCCGCTCCATGAAATCCGCGAGCAGCTCGTGAAAATGGTGAGTCCCCACCTCACGACGTTCCGAGTAGCGCCCACGATCGTAGAGACGCGACCTCACACCGCGCTGAACTGATTCGACAACCTCTTCATCTTCCATCTCGACGCGATGGAGTCCTGCCCCAACCCCGCTCTCTCTTAGCGACGCGTGCCACACGTAGGAGTGGAACGAAACCTTGGTGCGACCCGCCGCGAGGGGCGTGACGACGTTGAGCGAGAGCCCCCACGGGTAGAAGTTGAACATGATGTTGGGGAAGAGCCAGAAATAGAACGCGCCCACGCGCTCCTTTGCGTTCGGATGATCTTTCGGCAGATCGAACGCGGGCTCGCCCTGCTTCGCGATTCCGAGCTGCAGATTCCCCCAACGGAATCGCTCAGTCCTGTACCCGGAGTAATCGAGCTTCTCCGCAAGTCCCGCGTGCACGTACGGGATGTGGAATTCTTCTAGATAGTTGTCGCAGTAGAGCGCCCAGTTGGCGTTAATGAGATAATCCATCGACGTCGCGTTGTCGCGAACGAATTCGTCGAGCGGCATCCATGACACGCGCTCGCGCACCGGCGCGATCCATTCATCGAACGGCATCTCGGGCGAGATTCCGCTGAATAGCAGCGGCCCCAGGCGCTCCAGCGTCAGCTGCGGAAGATTGTCCTTCTCCGACGGAAACCCCACGGTCGTGTCGAACTCGGGCATTGACACGAATTTTCCGTCGAGCGAGTACTTGCGTCCGTGGTACCTGCAGCGGAGAGAGCGGGCGTGCCCTTCGCCTTCAACAACTATGGCGCCGCGATGGGTGCAAACGTTCGACAGGCAACGGACCGTCCCTTCGTCATCGGAGGTGAGGACAAGCGGCTCGTTGAGACATCCTTCCAGCAGCGTGAACGGCGAAACCCGCCCCGGTGCTTTCACGCGGGCGGAGTCTCCGATCCACTGCCAGCTGCGCGCGAAGACGCGATCCTTTTGCAACTCGAAGTACGCGGGGTCGGAATAGACGCGCGCCGGCAGCGTCGACGCGCGGCGGATGTCCTTGTCTATTTCGAAATCGCGCGGAGTCATACGGCGAATGTAGCCCGCTGAGGGTAACTGCAAAAGAACGGGTGCGCTGCTGGTACCAGTTCACTACGCCCAGACGTTACTACTGGCGTTATGGCACAAGCAGTTCCTTTAACACCACTGGGATAAGTCTGGGCGTCGTGAACTGATGACTGGCACCTACGCCACTGACAACTCGCACCCGTTCAGTTGCAGTCAGATCTCAGATCAACCGAGATGCCAGTACTGCACCCGTTCAGTTGTAGTTATCAGTCCCTAGAGTTTGCAGAGTCCACCGTAGGTCTCCGGTCTCCGGTCCCGGTAAAACTGCCAGATATTCCTGACCTCGCGGATCTTATCGAGATCGAGCTCCGCCGTGAGTAGCTCATCGCGGTCGCGCGATGCCTGCGCGAGGATCTGTCCGCGCGGATCGCAGAAGTAGCTCTGTCCGTAGAACTCGCCGATGTTCCACGGCTTCTCGAATCCCACGCGATTTATCGCGCCGACAAAGAACGCGTTCGCCAC
>DHJO01000027.1:5466-6062 GCA_002404375.1 Gemmatimonadales bacterium UBA4718
TCGTAGCAGATATAGACTCCGATGTCCGCATACTGCGTCTTGAACACCGGATATCCGAGATTACCGGGCTTGAAGTAGAACTTCTCCCAGAAACCCGGCGCCGTATGGGGGATGTGGCTCTTCCTGTACTTCCCCAGATAGGTTCCATCTGCGTCGATGACCGCGGCGGTATTGTAGTAAACGCCGGTCTCATCCTCCTCATAAATCGGCGAGATGATCACCATCGAATACTTCTTCGCGACTTCCTGCATCAGCCGCGTCGTCGGCCCGTCAGGGATTCTCTCGGTCGCGTCGTACCATCGCGTATTCTGTTCCGCACAGAAGTAGGGCCCGGTGAAGATCTCCTGCATGCAGACGATCTGCACCCCCTGCTTTCCGGCCTGATCAAGAAACTTCACGTGCTTCTCAATGTTGGCTTCGCGAATCTTCGCCAGCGATTCGTCGACCGAGCACGCATTCGACGCCTGAATCAGACCACACTTGACGACACGGGCCATCCAGCTGTCTCCCTATGGTTTTGTTGCGGTAGGCGCAACCGGCTGCCTGCGCATCAGCAGCCAGTAAATCACGAAGCTCAGTCCGAACGTGACGAACCA
>DHJO01000027.1:6146-6550 GCA_002404375.1 Gemmatimonadales bacterium UBA4718
CCCGCGCCTGCGTAGAGCTTCCATGGCATCATCAGAATCCCGATGATCGCGGTGATGATCCCGCCAGTTACGAAGCTGATTCGCTTCGGGTTCAGATGGGAAAAGTCATTCGCCGGCGAGACGACGTTCGCCGCCATGTTGGTGTGCAGCTGCGCCGCCAGCACGATGAGCGCCGCAAAGATTATCAAGACCGGCCCGCCAATCATGGTAACCAGCACGACCGGGTCCCAGACCGCCTTGCCGAATATCACGATTGTCGCGCTCGTCACTGCGACGCCAATGAACGCGAAGGTAGTCATCGTCGTCGGCAGGCCGAGTGCCTGACCGGTGACCTGCGATCGTTGGCTCCTGGCATACCGGGTGAAATCCGGAATGTTGAGACTCAGCGTCGCCCAGTATCCGAC
>DHJO01000054.1:0-622 GCA_002404375.1 Gemmatimonadales bacterium UBA4718
AGCTCGCGCTCGAGGGTGTAGTTACTGCCGAGGGTGCGTTGGAGCTTGTCCTTGAGATCGGTCAAGAGGATTTTCGGCTTGGCGGTCTAATGTACGGGCGAGCCCTAGTATAGCCAGCCGGCATTTGCCGATATCGAATTCGGATTACCGTTCTATCGTCACCGCCTGCTCCAGTAGCAGGAGGTTGCGAACGACATTCGGCGACACCTCACGCCTATCGGGCGTGAGGTTATCCGCGTGGGACTCTCGACCGATAGCGCCTGCTCCAAGAGCAGGAGCGGCCCATTATTTCAAGCAATCGGAAGAGTCCGAGGCGCTAAAATTCCCGGGCGATTTCAAAATGTGGTCTTTCGGTCCGCCATCGATCAGACTGCTCGCGGTGTCAGGGTTCTGGAGGCGCCCCGTTTAGGCGCGCCGCGGGAGGTGAACAGTAAAGGTCGTGCCGTGCTCCTCCGTCGACTCTACGTCGATTCTCCCTTTGTGGGCGTGTACGATCCGGTCCGCGATGTAGAGCCCTAGACCGAGGTTCCCGGACGCTCCGCCCGCTGCGGCGTTACCCGCCTCGCTGCGTTTCATCGGATTGAAGATCCCATTCAACTGGTCAGCGGGAATAACTTCGCCG
>DHJO01000054.1:775-2846 GCA_002404375.1 Gemmatimonadales bacterium UBA4718
CGATTGTCGAACCGGCGGAATACTCCAGCGCATTGCCGATCAGGTTGGTCAAAACCTGGCTTATTCGCGGGCAGTCCCATTGACCCTGGAGTGCGCCACGCGCGTCGATCTTGATCGTTTGATGCGGATGCGCCGCCGAAACCTCGTCGACGACATCGTGCACGATCTTCCCCATGTTCATATCGGCACGAACGATTGGGATGCCGCCGCCGAGACGGCTCCGCGTGAAGTCGAGCAGAGCCCCGATCATCTGGTTCATACGCTTGGAACTTCTGGCGATCCGCGTCGTGAGCGTCAGGTGTGGTTCTTTGAGCTCTTGCGTCTCGAGCATGAATTCGGCCGACATCATGATAGCCCCGAGGGGCGTCCGAAGATCATGACCCAGGATCGCGAGGAACATTTCCTTCGATTGATCGAGGTCCTGCGTGTACCGCGCAATTGATTCAGCCAGGGATTGGTCGATGGCTTCGTTGAATCGCGTCANNACCATCTGATCGGTGGTAAAACCGCTTTCAGCCCGATCAGCCCCGTGTTTTTCGGCCGCCGTCTTCTTATTGACATCGACGTCCGGTGCATTCCCTTTCGACTTTTCAGACTGCTCCTGCTTGTCCTGCGGGGTTTTGAGATCCGCGGCGATCACCGTGAGCATCTCGCTGGCATGGTCGCGCAGCGCCGAGATGTCCATTGAAGTGCTGGCCGGCGTGCATGTCCGCGCGAATGCTTCCCACTCTGCCAGGATCGGCTCCCGGTTCGCCACGATGAAATCTGATAGTCGCATGACCTTCCGCCTCGAGGCAATCACGGACGCGTCTTTCAAAAGCGGTGCCGCGGTGACAGCCGCCCCTTGCGTCGGACTATCACGAGGTACAAGCATGGATTCAATCGAGACGAGGGGATCATCGGTCTTGGTGAAAGCCGGACTCATGGTACTCTCGCAAGGTCGGCCGTGTGATGAAACTCCATGCACCAAACCACGAGCTGTTGGGCTAGCCCGTCATCGCGACGCTCCGTCGCGTCGGTTGCGCTGGCCGCTTCCTCCTCCGCTTTCCTCAGAATCTCTTTCACTCTTTGAATGACGCTGCTGACCGTTGTGCCTGTCGCTCGCTCGGCGGCGACGTACGCACAAACGGCATCTCGAAGGGTTGTACGGTCAAGGATGGCCGCGCTCGTTTTGTCGGTAAGAACGTTGCTGATCTCGGTCGATAACGTCCGATACTCTTCGTTCGGTCTGTCTGTCATGGTAACGCCTTTGTTGAACGTGAAGGCGTCGCCAGAAGCGCCACGAAGTTCGGAATTGTTACCGTCGCGATGAACTGGGCTGGTGCGATCATCCCAGTTCTCTCTCTGAGCCTGGTCTCAGGCCGTCTTTTCTCTGAAGTACTCTTCTATACACCAGGTGCTGATCTTTTCGCGCAGTTGGTCGCCCTTCCAGTCCGACGCGTGCGGTGCGATGACCGGAAGGCTTCGATTGTTGATCACGGTCTTGAGGATTATGAGCACACGCTCAGGAGTGGTTCCCGCATCTCTGAGTGCGACTGTGAAGCTCCGCACGGCAACGCGCAGTGCCTCAATCGACACGGCATCTCTTGACGCCGCGTCTTCAACAGCCACGCGGAGGCGGTCGCGTAGCTCAGGTTGCGGAATCGCAAGTTGCAACGCGACCCTAGCACGATAGAATTTGACACTCTCCTCCGAGGTGGGCTGCCGCCAAGTTCCTTCTAAGGTCGCCCAATGGGAGCACGTCTCCCGTTCGTAGATCGAAGGCATCCCTTCGGCCATACAACCGTCCGCGTACTTGACACGGCGTCGCCAGAAGCGCCTGAAGCTGTCCTTCGTAATTGCTGACAGCGAGTGCGCGGGCTGGTGGTAACCTCCCGCGCGAACGTCGTTCTATCTAACAATACTCCGATATTGGGCAATAATGCTGCCCGCCGCCCTTGGCTGAGCCACGATCAGCCTAAGCATAGGATTCGCTCCGTTCCGCCCCCTCGCCAATCGGATCAGCGCCAACCGAGCCGAAGCTTCCGGACGAGCCTCCACGCGCGGTACTGACGGTGAATCAGACACGACC
>DHJO01000023.1:0-1138 GCA_002404375.1 Gemmatimonadales bacterium UBA4718
CACGCGAAAACGACAAAGCCTCATGGGCACGACGGTTTCCCCCTGAAGGATCTGTCGCGCCCTTATCGTCTCGCTGCCCATACCTCGGCTGCGCGAGCGACTCGGCCCGTGCGCGTGAGCAACAGCGTAATAATCGGCGGCGCTGCAATCACGGTGATCGCCGGACCCTGCTCCGTCGAAAGCGCCGAGATGATCGCGAGCGTGGCCGCGCGCGTGAAGAGCCTGGGCGCAGTGATGCTGCGAGGCGGTGCCTTCAAGCCCCGGACCTCTCCCTATTCTTTCAGCGGATTGGGGCCAGTGGCGCTCGGCTTTCTCGAGGCGGCGCGCGCGCAGAGTGCTCTCCCGGTTGTGACGGAGGTGATGGACACGCGCCAGGTCGAGCTCGTCGCTCGCACCGCGGACATGCTTCAGATCGGTGCCCGCAACATGCAGAATTTCTCGCTGCTGGAAGAAGTCGGCAGATGTGGCCGGCCGGTGCTGCTCAAGCGCGGTTTGTCGGCGACGGTGACGGAGCTGCTCCTGGCCGCAGAGCACGTGATGGCGGCGGGGAACAGCGACATCGTGCTGTGCGAGCGCGGAATCCGGACCTTCGAGACGTCGACACGGAGCACGCTCGACGTTTCTGCTATCCCGGTGCTGAAAGAGGAAACGCATCTGCCCGTGATCGTGGATCCGAGCCACGCGGGAGGGCGTGCGAGGCTCGTCATTCCCCTCGCGCTCGCCAGCATTGCGGCTGGCGCGGACGGCATCATGGTGGAGGTCCACCCCGATCCTGGCGCCGCACTTTCCGACGGCGATCAATCGCTCACGCTGGAGATGTTCGGCGAATTGATGCGAGCGGCCGCGCCGGTAGCGCGCGCGGTTGGACGAACGTTGTAGTCGGCCTTCGCGTTCTTGCCTCGGCATCGGTCCGATGCTAGTTCTGAGGAATGTTTCGGAAGCCGCGCGACGATGAGATCGATGCTTACGGCTTGACCCACACGGGCCTGGTCCGTCCATCCAATCAGGACCACTTTCTAATTGGATCGCTGCGCCAGCGGCTCGACATCCGAGAATCGAGCTTGCCCGACTTCTCCGAGCTTCCGGTTGCCGAAGACCGGCTCGCTTTCCTCATGATGGTCGCCGACGGCGTCGGTGG
>DHJO01000023.1:1273-1813 GCA_002404375.1 Gemmatimonadales bacterium UBA4718
GGCGCGATGAAGAGTCACCGAGCTGTAATCGACCGTGGCGTCTCAGATCCAGATTCACGGGGAATGGCGACCACACTCACACTCTTTATTGGTGTCTGGCCGTGGTGCTATCTCCTGCAGGTCGGGGACTCGCGCTACTACCAGTACCGCGACGGCAATCTGATCCAGATCTCGCGCGACCAGACGATGGCGCAGGAGCTGCTCGACAGCGGTGTCTTCGCCAATGCAGTCGCCGCCAATTCGCCGCTGTCGAACGTTCTCTCGAGCTCCCTCGGCGGTCCGCAAACCGCGCCCGTCGTCAAGCGTCTTCCCAACTCGTGGTCGACCACCCACCTCCTGTGCAGCGATGGATTGACGAAGCACGTTCCCGACAAGCGCATCGCGGAGCGCCTCGGCGCAATGAAATCAGCGCAGCAGGTGTGCGAGGATCTGGTTCAGGATGCGCTCGATGGAGGGGGGACGGACAACATCACCATCACGGTGGGACGGGCAGTCGTTAAGAACGGCGACGGCTAGAGACGAGCTTTCAGGAACGACGAG
>DHJO01000023.1:1854-5568 GCA_002404375.1 Gemmatimonadales bacterium UBA4718
AGCTTGGAGCCTTTCCGGTGGCGTTCGGGTAGGCAGAACCAGGTTTGTGTCGCACGGAACGCCAGTATGAAAGCTCCTGGGTGCCGGCGAGCGCGCCGGATTTGGTGGGATCGCCTGCCTGATGATGGCAGTCATTGATCGACTTCCGCGGTCGGCTGGACGTCACGCGGCGTCCAAACTGTTCGACCCGAAAAGAGGGGGTCCCGGGAGTGCCGAGTTCCCGCCTCGACAGTCTAATTCTTAGGGCAACCTCATCCACAGAGTATGCCCGGATTCGGGACCCGACTTTCCCCTCTCTCCAGTCACTCAGATGAGAACAGCCACTCTCGTAACCTGTTTGATAGCAACGCTTTCGGCACCCTCCCCCGGGCAAGCCCAGACAGCCCTACAGGTGTCCGCCGACATCCCGCACGTGGTCGCCTCGGCGCGCGGAACCGTGGTCCTGATCAAGTCCTTCGATCGCCAGGGAAAGATCCTCGGGTTGGGTAGTGGATTCCGCATCGCCGGTGGCCGTTTTGTGACCAATGCGCACGTCGTTGCGGGCGCGGGCAGGGTGGAGATTTTTGACGACAGCGGAGCGTTGCTGGGCATCGCACGCTACGCCGAGATGCTGAGTATGACGGTGGATCTGGCGATTCTCCCGGCCGTCGGAATCCGTACTCCAACTTTGTCCCTCGCCAGCGTACCGCCGCCGGTCGGCGAACAGATCATCGTCATCGGGGCGCCCGAAGGACTGACCAACACTGTCTCCGATGGAATCGTCAGCGCCGTTCGAAAGCTCGAATCGCGCCAGCTCCTTCAGATCACGGCACCGATATCTCCGGGAAGTTCGGGCGGCCCTGTGCTCAACAGGCGCGGAGAGGTGGTTGGAGTCAGCGTTTCAATCTTGCGCGAAGGCCAGAACCTGAATTTTGCGGTTCCGGTCGCTGACGTCATCGCACTCGTCGCCAGTCATCCCGGACAATTCCAGTTTCCGTCCGCGGCCGATGAAGGCGAGGACGGATCGAGTAGCAGCGAACGATCGGGACGGAAGACGAAAGCTACCCTGCCCTTACTGACCGTTGGCAGTGATGAACGCTCCGCTATCACCACGGCGGACCGACTCTCCAATGGAGCATACGTGAGCTATCATCGCCTCACGGGTGTCGATGGTACCTCAGCTTACATCTGGGTCGGGTCCGACGATTTCGATGCCGCCGTAGGCGTTTATAAGTTCGTGGGTGATAGTGTTGTCGTAGTCACCTTCGACGACGACAGTGGTGGCGGGCNNCGCCAACCCACGAGCAGGCTGCTGCCGCGCCCGCTGCCGATGAAGAAGCCCGCTGGCTCTGGGTAGGGCGTACCGACAAATCCTTCGTCGAATTCGATCGCACGAGTATCGCTTCTTCCGGATACCTGACCTATCTGGTCTGGGAACGCTCGACGTACGCGAAGCCGTACAAGGACAGTGACGGCGAGACCGCTGACAGTTATATGCTGCAATACGAACTATCCTGCAGCGATCGGCGCTATCGACTGAGAGTTGCGACGAAATACCTGAAGGGAGCGCTCGTGTCGTCCTCCAACTGGCTTGGAGAGTGGGACACTACGGTTCCCGAATCCATTGGTGAGACAGTGACGAAGACGGTGTGCGCGTATGCAAAGGCTCACGGGATCTAGCCTCCTGCGTTTCGAGTGTACGCTGCTTGGCACCACAGTTAATGTCCTGAAGGGTTTTTCGCCAATCGCTTCACGTACTCGCGCGGCGACGTCATTTGCATTGGAAACTCCTTGAACGGCGGCTCGATTCCTGAATCGAACCCGCGAGCGATGCCGAGCATGAGCGCGGCAAAACTCTTCTCCAGCTGGTCCTGCGCTGCCTTCCATTGCGCTTCGAGTGCTTGCTCAGGCACAACCGTGACGGCGAACTTCTTCCCGAACGCGTCCTCGAATAGCTTGACGGCATCCAGCTGACTTATCGGGTCGGGGCCACCGAACGGAATTGTCGCCTTCGACGCGAACGGCCGAGAGAGTGATTGCACGGCAAGCTCCGCCACGTCCTTGACTGCGATGTACCTCATCTTCTGCGTCCCCGCTCCGTAGACCCGAGCGGTGCCGGCAGCCGGATCAGCGAATAGCATCGGACCCAGCCAGGTTTCGAAGAAGAGAGACAGGTGAAGGATGGTATAGTCGAGCCCACTCTTCTTGAGGTATTTCTCGGCATCGCGCTTGGCGCGCGGAAGAGGCGCCTCAGGCGCGCGATCGGCATCGAAGGAGACGAATACGAACTTTCTCGCGCCCGCCTTTTTCGCCGCATCGATGAGCGCGATCGTGCCCTGACCATCGGTCGCCGCAAACGAATCGCCGGGCTGCGCAGTCGTGACCGAGGTCACAGTGGAGATCACGCCATCGACGCCTTTGCATGCCGCCACCAGGGACGCCGGATCCTTCAGATCAGCAACGACTATTTCCGCACCGGCCTTACGAAGGCGGTCGACCGTTTCTGGCTTCGACGTTTTGCGCGTCATCGCCCTCACCTTGCCGACCCGTGCGAGGAGGTTCCGCACAATCTCGGACCCCAGAATGCCGGTGGCACCAGCGACGAGAATCATGTATCTACTCCTAGGGATTATCGGACTTCTCCAAGATGATTCAGGTCGGTCCGGGGAGCAAATCCGTCCTCGGTGAGCGTTACGAGCTGATCCGCGAAGTGGGACGAGGCGGCATGGCCACCGTTTATCTCGCGGAGGACCGGAAGCACGGAAGACAGGTGGCGGTGAAGGTCCTCGAGCCCGACCTGTCCGCAGCGATCGGAGCCGACCGTTTCGCGCGCGAGATAAAGCTCGTCGCCGGCCTCCAGCATCCGCACATCCTCCCACTTTACGACTCGGGGGACGAGGACGGTGACCTCTTTTTCGTCATGCCGTACGTCGAGGGCGAATCGCTTCGCGACCGTTTGAAGCGAGACGGCTCGCTTTCGCTGGCGGAGACTGCCGGCATCATCCGGCAAATTGGCGACGCCCTCGACTATGCGCACGCCCGGGGCATCGTTCACCGAGACATCAAGCCGGAGAACATTCTCATGTCGGCGGGCCAGTCCCTATTGGCTGACTTCGGTGTCGCGCGCGCCGCAATAAAAGACGGCCTAGGGACACTGACCGCCGCTGGGACAACGCTTGGAACGCCGCTTTACATGAGCCCCGAACAGGCGAGCGGGGACCCAAACGTCGATGGCCGCAGCGACCTGTATTCCCTCGGCTGCGTGTGCTACGAGATGTTGTCCGGCGTCCCCCCATTCTGGGCGGAGTCAGCAATGGCGCTCATCAGCCAGCACATCGCCAAGACACCGGCACGTGTCACCAGCGCGCGCGAAAATCTTGCCGATGATGTCGTCGACTCAGTTTCGCGAATTCTGTCGAAAGATCCCGCCGAACGGCCATCGACTGCCGGAGAATTCGCGACGGTCCTGGAAGACGCCGCGAACCGTGCGCGGTTGCCCTCGAAGGGCGATGAGCGGTTGAAAGCCATCGAGCGGGACAGAGAAAATCGCAAAGCCGTATTCGTTCTGGATTTTACCAACATCACGGGTTCGCCCGACATCGAGTGGCTCTCCAGCGGGATCGCCGAAACCGTGGGCGTCGACCTGAAGAAGATCGCCGGCATCAGAGTTGTGGGAAGCGATCAGGCGACGCGACAGCGGGTAGGAGCCGTACGGCGAAGCGGTCGCCTCGACGC
>DHJO01000023.1:5746-7390 GCA_002404375.1 Gemmatimonadales bacterium UBA4718
TGCGGATCAAGCTCACGAACGAGGAGGTCGAGCAGATCGAGCGGCCCCAGACGAGCAAGCTGAGTGCGTACGAGCTGTACGCAAAGGGGCAGCAGGGATTTCAGTTGTTCGGAAAGGAAAGCGCGAAAATCGCGACAGAGCATTTTCGAAGGGCCGTGGAGCTCGATCCCGACTACGCGCTCGCGTGGGCTGGCCTCGGAAGCCTGCTCATGCCCAAGTACATCGCATCGGGCCTTGCGCAGGACCTGGACGAGGGCGTGCGCGCGCTGCAGCGCGCGATGACGCTCGATCCTTCGATGGGTGGGCCGTACGTCTTTCTCGCTTACATGTACGCACGGCAGCACAAGTACGATGAGGCTATCGCGGCCGCGCACGCTGCCATAGACCGCGATCCCGGGTCGCATATGAGCTGGTATTCTCTCGCCTTGGCGTCCGTAGCGCGCGGCGTCGAGGGGGGAGTTCTAGTCGACATTGCGCACGCGATACCTCCGCTCCTTCGCGCTGGGGCAATCAATCCCCAGTTCCATCCCTCGTGGATGGTCGCGGGCGGGATGTACATCCTGCGCGGACAGTACGCGCACGCGACAATAGTCTTGGACAAAGCCGTCGCGCTGGAGAAGAGTGGAACTGGCTTCATCTTTCTCGGCTCCTACGTTCAGCGCGCCGCCGTTCACACCTATTCGAACGAGCTCGGCGCCGCCGAGCCACTCCTCGACCTGGCGATCCACACTTATCCGGGGATGGATCACGTTTACGCCGAGACGATGGCCGCCTACGCGCATTTCATGCG
The DNA here is from genome assembly GCA_002404375.1 of Gemmatimonadales bacterium UBA4718. GTDB lineage: Bacteria > Gemmatimonadota > Gemmatimonadetes > Gemmatimonadales > Gemmatimonadaceae > UBA4720. The sequence goes on from DHJO01000023.1 coordinate 6,537, forward strand.
CGGCGTTTTCGAGGAGCATCGTGGGAATAACGCGGCGGCGGAGGCGAGTTTCCGCGCGAGCTGTCAGCTCGCCGAGTCGAACGATCATCGCCTCGCTATCGGTGCTCACTGGACAAAATCAAAATTCGGGCTGGCACGCACGGCCTACCGGCGGGGAGACAAGGCTGCCTCGGATTCCGCACTTGCCGAAGGGAAGCGCATGCACGCCGAGAAATCGAGATTCGTGTGGGGTTGGATCATGGGGTGCGGCGATGCGGACATGTTTTACGAAGCCGCGGCGGCGCACGCGGTGCGAGGCGAGACCGTTGAGTGCTTGAGCGCTTTGCAAGCCGCGGTTGATTTCGGGTGGGCGGATCTGAATCAGCTGAATCACGATCCGGCCTTTGCGCTTCTTCGCGAGCGTCACGAAGTTCGCGAGCTGGGAGCGCAAGCAGTATCGAGAGTAACTCTGCCTCCCCCGGTTGGGAGCGGGGGTCTGCCGTCTTCTGGTTGAAGACGAGATGCGTTTCCGTATCAGCCCGTAGCCCCCAGCCGCCCCGCCGACAGCCCCGGGCCGGCAGTGTTCACTTGCCCTTTTTCAAATCCCCGACCCACCCTCGAATTCTTGTGTCGAGGATGTCGAGCGGAAGCCCTCCCTGACTCAGGACTTGATCGTGAAAGGCGCGAATGTCGAACCTGGGCCCGAGCTCCTGCTCCGCGTATTTCCGGAGCGACTTGATCTCCAGCTCCCCGCTCTTGTACGCCAGCGCCTGAGCCGGCCACACGATGTAGCGGTCGACCTCGACCGTGATGTCTTGTGCTGTCTTGGCGCTGTTCGCTGTGAAATAGTCGATCGCCTGCTGGCGCGTCCAGCC
>DHJO01000023.1:7571-8167 GCA_002404375.1 Gemmatimonadales bacterium UBA4718
CCGCCGTAGCGCCGGAATTCGGGAACCCCCTCGAGCTCCTGCGAGATCGCGATCTGAAGGTGATGACCCGGGACTGCCTCGTGCGATGTGAGAACTTCCATCTCCCAGGTCGGGCGAGTGTCGAGCTTGTAGGTGTTGACGAAGTACTGTCCGGCGCGGTGCGCCTCTGGGGAGCCGGCCTGATAGTACGCGGTCGTCTGCGATGGGGCCGAGTAGGACGGAATCGTCGAGACCCCGTAAGGAAGGCGCGGCAGTCTGCCAAAGAGTTTGGGCAGCTCCGGGTCGATGCGCTTGGTGATGTCACGATACGCGCGGACGAGCGAGGCCGAGTCTGTGTAGAAAAACTTCGGGTCCGTGCGGAGCATATGAGTGAAGGCAGCGAAATCGCCACTGAACCCCGTAGAACGAATCAGGCTGTCCATTTGGGTGCGGATGCGCTTCACCTCGGACAGGCCGAGCTCGTGGATCTCGCGCGGTGTGCGCGTGGTCGTCGTTTGAACCTTGACGTTGTACGCGTACCACGCCGCCCCGTCGGGCAACGCGCTCATGCCGATAGTCTCTCGCGAGCGGGGGATGTACGTGTTGGTCAGGTAGGC
>DHJO01000245.1:0-602 GCA_002404375.1 Gemmatimonadales bacterium UBA4718
TTCGGGCTTCAAGGAACAGAAAGATATCAGCGTCGACGGATCGATATCAATTGTTCTAGGTGGTGCTGCGCGGCGAGGCTGCGACACGGATCACCGAGCTCTCCGTGCCAAAGTCGTCCGAGCTTTTCACCGCAAACGGATCTGCGACCCAGCGCGAGCCATTGATTATGAAAGCATATTCGTGCCGGCCGGGTGAGAGCGGAACCGACACGGCCCATACACCAGGTGCTCCCGATGGTTTCAGCTGAGTGGTGCCCCTGGTCCATTGATTGAAGTCGCCCACCAGCTCGACTCGCGCCGCGCCGGAGTCGACAAAGACGAACCGGACGAGCTGTACGGTATTGGGTTGCGCCTCGAGCTGGGCGGTCCGTGTGCTCGCCGAACGCGCCGAGATCCGCGAGCCGAGCGCGATTCCAGAGAGCGCAATGATCGCGCTGATGCCTGCCGCCATGGCGAGGCCGGTGAGCGGAGACAGCCGGAACTCCCGCCGTGTGCGCCACCAGGACGCGTTTGACCAGGCCCGAACGGGGTACAACGCGGGTCCTTCAATTCGCGCCATCCCCATCACTCGCTTCTCGAACGACGGGTGGGCGTGCTCGGCA
>DHJO01000245.1:778-1352 GCA_002404375.1 Gemmatimonadales bacterium UBA4718
CGCCGAAACACTCACACCCGTCATCTCGGCGATCTCTTCGTAACTCAACTCTTCCACGTGCTTCAGAAGAAATGCCTCACGCTGTTCAGTCGGAAGCATGCCGAGCGCGTGCTCGATATGCCCGCCCACATCGTTGTCAGCTTCCGCTTCGGAACCGGGTGCGACCACCCGCTCGATCGCTTCTGTTGCCGGAGGAAACCGTAACTCCCGGCGGCGCTGTCGCGATGCATGGGTCCTGCACTCGTTGACGACGATCTGGTAAAGCCAGCCTCCAAAATGCTCCGGATCCTTGCAGCTCCGAAGACCGCGGAAAGCGCGCATGAAAGCCGACTGAAGCGCATCATCCGCATCCACGTGTGAGCCAAGCATCCGCACAGCGAACCGGGTGCACGTATCCTGATAACGCCGAACCAGGCCAGCAAACGAGTCGATGTCGCCAGCGAGGACAGCAGCAATCAATTCTGCATCCGACAGGTCTGTCACAAGATAATGACTACCTGAGACACGACGGACGTCACAAGGTTGCCTGCCGCCAGACGCGTTCTCATCTATTGGGGGCGTGCTCCGCCGGTGG
>DHJO01000245.1:1532-1670 GCA_002404375.1 Gemmatimonadales bacterium UBA4718
CCGCACTACCGGCTTTCCGACGCCGAGGCTAGGCCCGTTTGATGTCCTGCGCCCGCGAAGCCTCATCCAGCCTCAACCGTGGCTTCTCGGCGGCCACATCCTCTCCTTCGCGCTGCATGCGGCGGCGGAACGGCACCA
>DHJO01000245.1:1928-3157 GCA_002404375.1 Gemmatimonadales bacterium UBA4718
CGAATGATCGTCTCTTCGGCGCGGGCCTGAGACAGGCGAAGCCGCCGCTCGGCGTTGGGATTGAGCTTGCGACCGAAAATCGATTCAGGGAACAGATTGCGCAGGGACATTTGGCCTTCCATCAAGGGTGATTCACCACCTTCATGTTAGGCAGGGAGCGTACCAGCCGATAGGCCTATTCGGCCATTGACTTCCTAGGGCGACGTGAGCGTCAGTATCACCGCCAGGCTGTAGTTGCCCGGAGTGTCGAGGGTCCAGTTGTACAGGGTCTGGAAGTACAAACTCGTGGCGCTGCTCGCGGTCGCTGAGCCGCCTACCAGCAAGACATCGGTCGTGGTGAGAGCGTTGAACGTCCCGTTTGATGCGGTGCTCCATTTCAAGTCAGCGGCAGGCTTGGTCGTGCGCGCCGGAGCCCCAGGCGAAGTGTTGGTCGCTGTCCAGAGTGCGGCCGACGCCCGGATGTGGAGCATCCAGGCAGCGTTCGCGCTGACCGTAAGTAACGGCCCTGTCGTGGAGTTGAACCCCGCATCGAAGTCCGTGGGCGTCGGGGCCGTGAGTGCGGTAGACCCCGCGCTCACCTGCACCCTTACGACGCGTCCGGCGGTCATCGAGACGCTACCAGGCAGATTACAGGTTGCCGGGGCTCCGCTGGCAGTGCACTGCGCCGCTGCCATCGAGGGCCGGGCGAATGCCCCAACGATCGTGACTACGGCTGCGCACAATCGAATACGTCTCATCTAGGGCTCCCGCTCTACTCTAAAGGTTCCGGAGGACATGGTGCCATCCGGGGCGGAGCCGATCCAGGTTCCGGTGATTGTGTCTGCTACGATCTGACCCACGTGACGGCGGATAACATCCATATCCGCGTCAAAATCGATTACGTCAGTACCGCTCTCTGATCCGCTCACCAGGCCCCCTAGCACGGAGCTCTGTCCTGTCTGCTCGTTCGCCGAAATCAAATCGAGGCGCCCTTGAAAGCTGGTGCCCGATTCGCGCGATACCGTCAGCGTGCCGGTGAGTGTCGCGCGAACAGGCACCGTTTGCACCCCGGTGTATTTCCACGCGCCACTGAGCTGGAGCAGTGAAGGCTGCGGCGCGGTCGACTGAAGGCACGCGGAGGCGAGCAGAGCCGCGGGAAGCCAGAGGACCCTCGTCGCCGCCCTCACTCGCAAAGTCGTCGCGATTTTCATCACTGTGACGGTCCCAAAGATGACGGAGCTTTCTCTGTG
>DHJO01000148.1 GCA_002404375.1 Gemmatimonadales bacterium UBA4718
CTTCCGCCGTCGTCGTTGCCGTTATGACCCTCATGGTGATCTTCCCCGCGCTCGTGGTCATCCTCGAACGCATGGAACGAGCGTCGAATGTTGTTCTCGATCTGCTGCAGGTTCGCGCTGCCGGGAGTGGCCGTGGTCGGATCGATCACGTTACCGGATGAATCCAGAAACCACCTGGACACATCCAGACTGACCGTCGCGTTCTTCGTAGTCGCGTCGATAACGAGCGGCGGATCGAATTCCATCTCCACCTTCGCACGCACCGGTGCGATGAAGTCGAAAGCCATTGGAACACCATTCTGCTTGATGGTGCCGCGAACCCGGACGCTATTTCCGACGAGCTTCGGGTTGGCGGTGTTGAACTCTGTGCTTCCATCCTTGGCCGGCTCGATCTTGGCTTCGAGCTGAGAAAACGCCCCGGCGGCTAGCGGTATACTCATTATGGGATGGAGTGTCCCATCTACGGGAATATCGATAAGGATCGGATCGCGGGAGACATCTTCGCATTCCTCACCGATGCGGCCGTGATCGTCACCCGAGTCCTCGATTTCTCCAACGCAATCGGCAGACCCAGTGCGATCGAGCTCAAGCTTGCCCAGCACGAGCTGTACATTGTTGAGGACGAGATTGCCGGCGGGATCAACTGCCTGATCCGAGGCCAGAACGTTCGACGTCGGCGTTGCGGCAGCGCGCGTGGTGAAGGAGAATTGAACAGCGTGATTATTAGTTCCGGCGAGATCGCTGGAACACGCCGTCAGAGCGGCGCTCAATGCGGCGATGCCGGCGAGTTGCCCGATGTTTTGTAGAATTCGTACCATCATCGTACCTCCTGTCGCTGGACCCCGAAGTGGTCGTTACTGACGTGGTCCAACCTACGGGAATTGGAACGGGGGACGAGCCATTTAAAGGCGGAGGAACGCACGACACAGGCGAGCGACCTCTAGCGAGCGGTGAGGGATTTTTCATGCGCGACAATGATTCGTGCTGGCGGTGAATTTCACGTACGGTTATTGCGTGAATTCGCAAAGGATTGTGTACAATCGGGGCCGCGCCCACGCGGCCCGGCAACCCAACCAGTAGCGCGCGAGGGACCATGCTCACGAGAACTGTCAGGCTGATCCTGAGCCTTACTGCCGCGACCCCGCTATTGTTCGTCGCCGCCTGCACCAACAACGACCCCATCAGTCCTCTTGCCAAGGCAGCTGGTCAATACCAGATGACTTTGTTTCGGGGTGTTCCTCTTCCCGTGACCGATACGTACACGGCAGCGGACAGCATCAGCTCGCTTCCAGATGGCGGCTCCGTTAGCTGGACCGACGGGACCATGGTTCTCAACAGCGACGGAACCTTCGTCGAAACAAACAACTACACGGTCCTCCCCACGGGGAGCACGACGGGCTCAACCGGCGCGTTCGTGAGCATCGGCAAGTACACGGTGAGCGGCACGACCTTCAGCCTCAGCGTCGCCGCTGTCCCGCAGCAGGTCGCCGCGCGGTTCGCGACGGGCACAATTTCCGCCAGCACGATCAATTATCAGGAATCCAACGGCGTCAGCTTCGATACTTTCGAGTACAAGCGATAAAGCGACTGGTGTTCGGCGCAGAGTCGCTTATCTTCGGGCCAGGCGGAAGCGCTGGCGCGGTGCAACTATTGACCGGCGCCAGTCGTAGGGCCTCAACAATCTTCTGAGGACGAACACCATGGGCATCCTGGCCTGGATCGTAGTTGGTCTCGTCGCTGGAGTTCTCGCGTCGCTCGTAATGGGTGGCACTGGATACGGCATCATCGGCGACATTGTCATCGGCATCGTCGGCGCGTTCATCGGTGGCTGGCTCTTCAGCATGCTCGGAATTTCCACTCCGTTCGGCGGAATGGGTGGCACTATCTTCGTCGCCTTTGTTGGCGCCGTGGTACTGCTGTTCATCCTGCGGCTGATACGCGGGTCGACGCGAAAGATTTGAAGCAATCGCGGCGGACCGAGGCGATCGCCTCGACTCCGCCGCGGGCCTCCCCCTTGGTCGGATCGTCGTTTCGGATGAAGCGGGCGCGCCAATGGGGGCACTAAAAAGGACAGCCGGCTACTCAGGCACGCCGCTGGTGGCCAAGCTCGGAATCAAAGCGGGCGCGCGCGCGCAGATCGTGAACCCGCCGGCTGATTTCTCGGAGACGCTCGGGGGCTTGCCGGAAGGCGTGACGTTGACGTCTCGAGGTTCGCTCGATTTCGGGATGCTCTTCGTGACCGCGAGAACCGATCTCGCAAAACGGTTCCCGGGCCTCCGCAACAGACTTGCGTCCAACGGGATGCTCTGGATTTCCTGGCCGAAGCAGAGCTCCGGCGCGCCGACTGATCTCACCGAGAACGTGGTTCGCGCAATAGGATTGGAGCTTGGACTTGTGGATGTGAAGGTTTGTGCCGTCGATGCTACCTGGTCCGGACTCAAGTTTGTGCGACGGCTCAGCGATCGCTGAGTTTTCGCGCGCATCCAGTTGGCGATAAGTTTCTTCTCATGACGACAAGCAAGGATGCCAGGGGCCGTTGAAAGCAATCACCGCACTTCTGGATGGCCTCGTGGACTACGCGGGCCTCTTTCCTCCGGCCAGCGAAGACATGCGGCCCGCCCTCGAGAGCTATGCATCGTATCTCGAGAGCTCCGATAGAAAAGCGCTCGGAAGATTCATCGTTCCTCTGCGCCGGCTGAAGGAGCTTGAGGACGCCGGCCAGAGCCTCTTCCCGCGTGAGGTGGATTCCGATCCCTGGAGATTGAGTGTGCTCGTCGCGGACGATGTTCACGCGGCGGGCGAGGAGATGCTCGAGTTCAATTGTCATCACTCGTCAGGATCACCAGCCGGTCACGTCGTAATCGAGGTTGCAGAGCTCAAGGCCAGCACGGTGGCGGAGATAGAAAGTCAGCGCGCGGAGCTCCCAAGCTCGTTCACTCCATATTTCGAGATTCCCACCACTGGCGATGTCTCGCCACTCATCAAAGCGCTCGCGGGGGTAGGTTCTCGGGCAAAGATTCGAACGGGCGGAGTGACGCCCGAAGCGTTTCCGCCGGCGGTGGAGATCATCGGCTTCATCACGACTTGCAGGCGAGAACGAGTGCCGTTCAAGGCCACCGCAGGATTGCATCATCCCATCCGCGGCACGTACCGACTCACATACGAGCCGGACAGCCCGACCGGAAAAATGTATGGATTCCTGAACGTCTTCATGGCGGCGACTTTTGTGTACGCGGCTGAGTCAGAGGAGACGGCCCTCGCGGTGCTGGAGGAGGAGGATCCACTGGCATTCTCGTTTTCCGATGACGCGATCGCCTGGCGCGATAGGCGTGTCGAGGCGGAGCAGATTCAGGCGTCGCGCGGCGATTTCGCCATCTCGTTCGGTTCGTGCTCCTTTCGCGAGCCAGTCGATGAGCTCGAGAGCCTCACCCGCGCTGCACGACTAAAGACTCTGTGAATAACACGCACGATTCGGCGCTCACGTCGTGGGTCGAGTCAGCCAATTCTCCTGACTCAGACTTCCCAATCCAGAATCTTCCATTCGGCGTATTCTCGCGGAAAGGCGAGACCGAGCGTCGCGTCGGCGTCGCGATCGGTAATCAGATCGTTGACATTGGCGAATCGCTGAGCGCAAACCTGTGGACGGGTAAGGCGCGGGACGTGGCTCGATTCTGCGACCGACCGACGATGAAAGAGCTGATGCAGGCGTCCAAGGAAGCCTTGTCGGAGTTCCGGTCGCGCTTGAGCGAGCTGCTCTCCGGAACGCCGGGCGACGAAAGCGCGATCAATCCGCTGCCCCCGGGCGCGCTCGTCCCGATGTCAGAGGCCGAAATGCGCCCGCCGACCGATATCGGCGACTACACCGACTTTTACGCCTCGATCTATCACGCGACCAACGTCGGCAAGCTTTTCCGTCCAGAGAGTCCTCTGATGCCGAACTACAAGTACGTCCCAATCGGGTATCACGGACGCGCCTCATCGATCGTTCTTAGTGGCACCGAGGTGCGTCGCCCCAAGGGGCAGACTCTCCCCACCGGCTCGAAGACTCCCACGTTCGGGCCTTCGCAGATGCTCGACTACGAAGCCGAGATCGGATTTTTCGTGGGGAAGGGCAACGCGCTGGGAGAGCCCGTTCCCATCGACGAAGCCGAGGATCACATCTTCGGGATTTGTATCGTCAACGATTGGTCGGCGCGGGACGTCCAATCGTGGGAATATCAGCCGCTCGGACCTTTTCTTTCCAAGAATTTTGCCACCAGCATCTCACCCTGGGTGGTGACCTGGGAGGCGCTCGAGCCGTTTCGCGCCCCGGCCTTTTTCCGCCCGCCTGGTGATCCACAACCTCTTCCATATCTCTCTTCCGAGAGGGACAAGAATGAAGGGGGAATTGATCTCACGATCGAGGTCTACATCCGGTCGATGCTGATGCGTGAAGGTCACCTGCGGCCCTCGCGGTTGAGCGCGGCTTCCCTCGCTGACATGTACTGGACGCCTGCCCAAATGCTCACTCACCACACGAGCAATGGCTGCAACATGGAGCCAGGTGACCTCTTCGCGAGCGGCACAGTGTCCGGACCAGAGGCCGGCTCGCAGGGATGTCTGCTGGAGCTCACGCGCCGGGGGGCCGAGGCGATCGTTCTGCCGACGGAGGAGGACAGGCGATTCCTGCACGACGGAGACGAGATCATCATGCGGGCCTTTCTCCAGCGCGAAGGAGCCGCCCGGATCGGCCTCGGCGAGTGCTCTGGCCTCATAGTCGCATCTTCCGCACGATAACACTCAACGACAATCGATGTCTGCTTCAAAGAACGGGCGCGAGCCCCTGTACGTCGTGCGCAACTCCCGCATCCACGGCCGTGGCGTCTTCGCCCTCCGCTACATCCGCAAGGGAACCAGGATTCTCGAGTACACGGGCGAGCGCATCGACGACGACGAGGCCGACCGACGCTACGACGACACGAAGATGAAGCGCCACCATACCTTCCTGTTCACCCTCGGCAAGAACACGGTCATCGACGGGGCGGCAAACACGGGTGGTGGCGACGCGAGCTTCATCAATCACTCGTGTGATCCGAACTGCGAGGCCGTGATCACGGGTAGGAAAATTTTCATCCATGCTTTGCGCGGCATCGACCCTGGTGTGGAGCTCGCCTACGATTACCAGTACGAGCGCACGGGCAAGAACGACGCGGAGCTGGAGAAGTTCTATCTCTGCAAGTGCGGCGCGGAGAATTGTCGGGGATCGATAATGAAGCCCGCAAAGAAGAAGCGCCGGCGGCGAAAGCGCCGACCGGCAAAGGGGCGATTGGCTGCGCGTTAGCGTCGGGTCTGGACTTCACGTGCGCACTCCCTTTATTCCAGCCTGAACTCATTTCGGAGCATCTGCATGCGTCTCGTCAATCGCGCGCTGGCTTTCACCTTTGCGCTCGCGACTTCGGCCGCGGCACAAACCTCGGCCGTCCCGATTCAAACCAAGCCCCTCGATCCGGCAAATCTCGACCGATCGGTCTCGGCTTGCACCGATTTCTACCACTTCGCTAACGGTGGCTGGATCAAAATCCATCCGGTTCCCGCCGCATTCGCGCGGTGGGGCAGCTTCGATGAGCTGTCGGAGAACAATCAGACAAACCTCCTGACGATCCTGCGGAGCGCGGCCGCGAGCGGCAGCACCCAGGCAAACGCCGATCTGCGCAAGCTCTCGGTCTACTACTCGTCGTGTATGGACTCAGCGGGCGCCGAGCATGCCGGCGGGCAGCCCATCGCTGCCGAGCTATCGCGAATTGCCGCAATCGGCAACCGGGCTCAGGTCGAAGCCGAGATCGCCCGACTCCATTCGATGGGAGTCCGAGCTGTCTTCGGGTTCGGCGCGACGCAGGACGCAAAAAACAGCACCGCTGTCATCGCGGGCATCAACCAGGGCGGACTCTCGCTGCCTGATCGCGACTACTACTTGAATCCGGAGAAGCGGTACGCCGACATCCGAAGCAACTACAAGGATCACGTCGCGCGGATGTTCCAGCTCGTTGGAGAGAATCCGGCGCAGGCGGCGGCCGACGCCCAGAGAGTTGTGGCGGTGGAGACAGCCCTCGCCAAGCCGGCCAAAACGCGCGTAGAGCTGCGCGATCCCAATGCCAACTACCACAAAATGACATCGGCCGAGCTGGCGCAGCTCGCGCCGGGCTTCAGCTGGCCGAGCTTCTTTTCTGGTGAAGGGAGGGCAGACATCTCGACGATCGACGTCCAGAATCCGGTTTTCATGAAAGTCGCGGACAGCCTGCTCGCCTCAGCGCCGCTCGACGACTGGAAGGCGTACCTGCGCTGGAATGTCATTAATGGTGCTGCTTCCACTCTGAGCTCGGCGTTCGTGAATGAGGACTTCCGCTTCGGAAGCACTCTGAGCGGCACAAAGGAGATGCTGCCCCGTGAGAAGCGGTGCGCCCGCTATACCGACAACGGTCTGAGAGACGCGCTTGGTCAGGCCTACGTGGCCCAGTACTTCACGCCGGCGGCGAAGCAGCGCGCGCTGGAAATGGTCCACAACCTCGAGTCGGTATTCCATGACCGTATACAGACCCTGGGCTGGATGAGCGACACCACAAAAACGCAAGCAGAGACAAAGCTCACCGCGTTCACCAACAAGATCGGCTATCCGGATAAATGGCGTGATTACTCCACGCTTACCATCCAGCCCGGCCCATTCCTCAACAATGTGCTGGCGGTTCGGCAGTACGAGCGTCGCCGGAGCATGGCCAGAATCGGCCAGCCGGTCGATCGCGCCGAATGGGGCATGACGCCTCCTACGGTCAATGCGTACTACAGCCCGCAGATGAATGAGATCGTGTTTCCGGCGGGTATTCTCCAGCCGCCCTTCTTCGATCCCAATGCAGACGATGCGGTGAACTACGGCGGCATGGGAGCGGTGATCGGGCACGAGATGACGCACGGCTTCGATGACCAGGGCGCGCAGTTCGATGCTCAGGGAAATCTGAGGAACTGGTGGACCGCGGGCGATCTCGAGAAATTCAAGCGCGGCACTGGACTCGTCGCGTCGCAGTTCGACTCATACACCGTGCTCGACAGCGTTCACGTGAACGGAAAGCTCACCCTTGGCGAAAACCTGGCCGATCTGGGCGGGCTCTCGATTTCGTACGCAGCGCTCCAGAAGGCGCTCGCTGAGAAGGGACGCCCGGCTAACATCGACGGATTTACGCCAGAGCAGCGGTTTTTCCTGGCGTGGGCGCAGATCTGGAGAGCCAATACCACCCCGGAGTTAGCGCGCCTGCGCATAAACACCGACCCGCATTCTCCGGGAGAGTGGAGGACCAACGGTCCGGTCTCGAATCTGCCGCAGTTCGCGGCCGCGTTCGGGTGCAAACCGGGAGATCCAATGGTACGGCCGGAATCGGTGCGGCCGGTTATCTGGTAGTTGGGGAAATTGGCCCTACTGGAGTGCGAGGTTTTTAAAAGCGAGAAGAGCCAGGTCCTCCTACCTGGCTCTTCTTGCAGTTAAATCGAGGCGCCCGCTCAGGCGGCGGCTCTTCTTTGCCCGAAAACGTGGCGCGTGGTCGGACTTCGCGACTAACTTGCACGGATGACCGCGCGCACCTTCTTCTACCGAGAGACCGAGGGAATTCGCGTGACGGTTCGGCCTGTTTACCTGCGGGATCACTCGGAGCCATCGCAGAGTCACTACGTCTTCGCCTACTTCGTTCGGATCGAGAACGTCGGAACGATGGCGGCCCAGTTGCTCACGCGCCGCTGGCTCATTCACGATTCCGTTGGCGACGGCGTGGACACCGAGGTCATTGGGGAAGGAGTAGTCGGCGAACAGCCGACAATCATGCCCGGCGCGGTCCACGAGTATCAGAGCTTCTGCATTCTGAAGTCGGGGGAAGGCTGGATGGAGGGTCATTACGGTCTTCTCCGCCAGGATGGAACCTCGTTCGAGGCGGCGATTCCGCGGTTCATCCTGAGCGCCAGCGAGTCTACAAGCCTGCCATCCTGAGTCGCGCACGACAGTTGCTTCTCTCCAGGCCGTGAGCCGCATCTACGACATCTCCGTGCCGATCCGTTCGGGCGGACTCGTCTATCCGGGCAATCCGGAGATCGAGATCACGCTCCAGCAGGCCGTGGCCAAGGGCGCCGGGGCAAACGTTTCATTCGTTCGCTTCGGCTCCCATACTGGTACCCATGCCGACGCCGCGCGCCACTTTTTCGACGACGGTCAGACCGTCGACAAGATTCCGCTCGAGAGGCTCATCGGGCCGGCGCTCCTCCTCAGCTTCCCCGACGACCTCCGTTCGGTCAGCGCCGCGGATCTCAGCAATCATGACCTCAAAGGACGGAAACGGGTCCTGATTTGTACGCGAAACTCGGCGTTGCTTTCCCAGAAGGAATTCGTGCGAGACTACACCTACCTCGCCCCGGACGGCGCACAATACCTCGTGGATAACGGGGTAGAGCTTGTCGGCGTCGATTACCTCTCCATCGAACAGTTCCACTCCGGCCACCACAAGACGCACCGCATTTTGCTGGAGCGTTCGGTGGTGATTCTCGAAGGCCTCGATCTCTCCGTTCCCGCGCCAGGCGAGTACGAACTGATTTGCCTTCCTCTCCGGATCGAAGGGTGTGATGGCGCTCCTGCGCGCGCGGTTCTGATCGCATGACGGACATTCGACACATCTTTTTCGACATTGGCGGCGTGCTCGGCTCCAATGGCTGGGACAAGGAGCAGAGACAGCGAGCAATCGAGCGATTCGATCTCGACCCCGATGAATTTCAGTGGCGGCACGAAGAAGTCATCGGAGAATGGGAGGAGGGCAGAATCACCCTCGACGAATATCTCGACATCGCGGTGTTTTACATGGAAAGGCCCTTCTCCCGGAAGGAACTCATCGACTTCATGTGCTCTCAGAGCGTTCCCAACGATGCGACCATTCGCATTGCCCGCGCGCTGCAGGCCGACTCCCGGTTTACTCTTATGACTCTGAACAACGAGTCGGAGGAGCTCAATATTTACCGGATAGAGGCGTTCGGTATCTCTGAGATCTTCGAGGCATTCCTTTCGTCATGCTGGCTCGGTGTCCGCAAGCCGATCCGCCGATTCTACTCTCGCGCACTCGGCATCGCGCACGCGGAGCCGGCAAGCTCGCTGTTCATCGACGATCGCCAGCAGAATCTCACGCCTGCGAGAGCTCTGGGCATGAACGTCATTCACTTCACATCCGCAGCACAGTTACGCTCCGACCTGGAGCGTCTTCTCGATCTCGAACTTCCCGGAGCATAGGCAATGCGCTTGGCGATGATCGGCCTTGGCCGAATGGGCGGCAACATGTCGGAGCGATTGATGAAGGGCGGTCATGAGGTCGTCGTGTTCGACCGAACTCCGGCGGCGACGCAACGTTGCGTCTCACTGGGCGCCACCGCGGCGGCGAGCGTAAGCGAGATCCCGGCAAAGCTCAAGAGTCCGCGCATCGTATGGATCATGGTCCCGGCGGGGAAGCCGGTGGATGACACGATTGCCGCGCTGCTTCCTGGAATGTCGAAAGGCGATGTGATCATCGATGGAGGCAACTCCAACTTCCACGACACTATGCGCAGGGCCGCCGAGCTGCAGGGCAAGGGAATCCACCTGGTCGATTCCGGTACGAGTGGAGGCATCTGGGGACTCGCGAACGGATATTGCCTGATGATCGGAGCATCACAGGAGGCTTTCACTCTCTGCGAGCCCATCTTTAAGACGCTGGCGCCGACGGACGGCTACGCGCACATGGGACCGCCGGGCTCTGGCCACTACGTCAAGATGGTTCACAACGGTATCGAGTACGGCGCGCTCCAGGCGTACGCTGAGGGCTACGAGATTCTTCACGCATCCCACGACTTCAAGCTCGATCTGCACAAAATCGCGGCGGTCTGGAACCATGGAAGCGTCGTACGCTCGTGGCTCAACGAGCTCGCCGAGATCGCTTTCGAGAAGGATGGCGAGCTGAGCGATCTCCGTGGATACGTGGAGGATTCCGGCGAGGGGCGCTGGACCGTCCAGGAAGCAATCGATCTCGATGTACCCGCGCCCGTCATCACCCTCTCATTGCTGACGCGGCTCCGCTCGCGGCAACCTGACTCCTTCTCGGCGAAGGTGATCGCCGCTCTGCGAAACGAATTCGGCGGTCACGCGGTGAAGAAGTCATGAAGACTCCTCAAGCCGTCCCCCTCGTGCGCGCGCGCCGGCCATCCGGCAGTCGAGAGAAGGCCGATCCGTGCACCATGGTGATCTTCGGCGCCGCTGGTGACTTGACCAAGCGAAAGCTGATACCCGCGATCTATTATCTCGCCGAGCAGAAGCTCCTTCCCGAGAGCTTCGCTCTGCTCGGCGTCGCGCGTGACGTGAACACCGACGAGGGGTACCGCGCCCTGATGCGCAAGGCGATGGACACATCCGACGAGATCCACCGCGTAGATGACGCCGTGTGGCAGTGGCTCTGCGAGCGCACGTTTTACGCGAATGGGGATTTCAGCAAGGAGGAAGCGTACGCTACGATCGAGCAGCGGCTCCGTGACATCGAGTCACGCTCGGCGGCGCCGGACCGCAATCGTCTCTTCTACCTCGCGATCCCGCCCAGCGTTTTCGAGACGACCCTAAGGCATCTGTGCACGAGCGGGCTCGCTTGGCGGACCCACTCGTATGAGGAGCGCCCGTGGGTGCGCGTCGTGATCGAGAAGCCGTTTGGGCGCGACCTGCTGTCTGCGCGCGCGCTCAACAGACTGGTGCTGGACGAGTTCGGCGAGCACCAGATCTACCGCATCGATCACTATCTGGGCAAAGAGAGCGTGCAGAACATTCTCGTCTTCAGATTCGCGAACTCGATCTTCGAGCCCCTCTGGAACCGGAACTACATCGCACACGTGCAGATCACGGCTGCCGAAGCGGTTGGAATCGAAGGCCGCGGAAAGTACTACGAGGAAGCGGGTGTTCTCCGCGACATGTTTCAGAACCACTTGCTGCAGCTACTCACTCTGGCAGCGATGGAGCCACCGAGCTCCTTCACGGGAGACGCCGTTCGCGATGAGAAAGTGAAGGTGCTTCACTCCGTTCGGCCGTTGATTCAGGAGTGCGAGCCAGCAGTCGTGCGCGCCCAGTATGCCGACGGCTCAGTGGATGGCAAATCCGTTCCCGGATACCGCAGCGAGCCCGACGTTGCGCCCGGATCTACTACCCCGACGTTTGCCGCCATGCGCATCTCCATCGACAACTGGCGCTGGACGGGCGTGCCTTTCTATCTGCGCTCGGGCAAGAGAATGGAGCGCCGTGTCTCCGAGATTGCGGTGCAATTCAAGGCACCGCCCTTCCTCCTGTTCGGCCAGAAAGCAGTCGAAGAAATGGCTCCCAGCTTGCTGACTCTCCGCGTGCAGCCGAATGAAGGAATCTCCCTGCGATTTCAGGTCAAGACGCCGGGAGCGATGCACGAGCTGACCCCTGGCCTTGAGATTACTCCCGTCGACATGGACTTCACGTACGCGGAAGCATTTGGAAACGACGCGCACCCTGCGTACGAAACGCTGCTGCTCGATTGCATGATCGGCGACCCAACCCTATTCACACGCAGCGATGAAGTCGAGATGGCCTGGGAGATCATCGATCCGGTGCTGCAGTACTGGGATCAGCATCCGGACGCCCCGCTTCCTACCTATCCCGCTGGAAGCTGGGGACCAAAAGAGGCGGATCAACTACTGGATGGAGATCACACACGTTGGCGATAGGTCAACTTCTACTTCCGATAATCGCGCTCATGCTGTCTTCGAGCGCGTGCCAGAACCAACAACCGACTCGAAAGGATTCCACCGCCGTTCTCGCGGGGGACACAACGCGCCATATCCTTTCCCCGGACGATCGAACCTTGGTGCTCCACGCTCGTGAGCTCGATCGCGCCGACAGCCTCGACCAGGCGCGGGCTGCATACGAAGAAGCCGCTCGGAAGCTGCCGCAGATCTCGGACTGGCTCTACCTGCGCGCCGCGGGCGTCACCGCCGATAGCGCCGCGCGCGCGGGGTATTACGCCAGACTTCGTACAGATGTATCAAGGGACCGCATCGGCTGGACCGATGCAATTGCGCGCGAGCGTACGCGGGATTTCGCGGGCGCGATTCGCGTGTATAACGCTCTCGGTGCCCGTCTCGACGCTCTCCGTCTGCGCGTTTCTCCGCCGGCGGATGAAGCATCGAAGGCTTCCGCCCAGAACGAGCTGCTCTCATTTATCTCGACTTCAAACAATTCGGCCGACACACGCGAGGCAATCGACCTTTTCGACAAGGTGTTCAAGACGACCACCCCGGCTGAGGAGCTCACGATCGCGAGAGCGGCTAGCAAGGCAAGCCTTCCCGATCGCGCTGCTGCCGGATACGCGAAATCGCTTCCCACAGGATTGGGTGATGCCACGGATAGCTTCTCCTACGGGTCAGTGCTTTATCGGCTGAGACGTTTTGCCGACGCCGCGGCTCAGTTTGACCGAGTTCGCACACCGCCCAAGCTCGCTGCCGCGGCGCAGTACCAGGTTGCGCGCGCGCAGATCGCTCTCGGCAACACGGAGGAGGGTCGCGCGACGCTGCGTCGGATCACGACTGCGTACGCAACGGATACGAGCGCGGCGTCAGCACTGCTCCTTCTCGCTGATCTCGCCACCGACGACAACCGTGACCAGGACGCGCGGCAGGCTTTGCTCACCCTGCTGAAGCGATTTCCGAGAGGCAAGCACGCGACCAACGCACGATTCCGAGCTGGTATGATCTCTTATATTCAGGGCGACAGAAGAGCCGCGGCGGCACAGCTGGACTCGCTGGTCGCGCTCGATTCCAACAGCAGTGAAGCGCTCGCGGCGGGATATTGGGCTGGGAGGTCCTACGCCGCCCTCGGCGACAAAGTGAAAAGCCGAGCGAGATGGCGGTCGGTGATCAAGCAGGACCCTCTCAGCTACTACGCGGTGATGTCCGCAAAGCGCCTCGACACGACTCTCGTCGCTCGAGACGTCTCGCCCTCCGCGTACCCTCGCGTGGCAGCGATCGACAGCGTTACGGGGCGCGTGGCTGCGCTGAAGGATGTGGGAATGGACGTCGAAGCCGGCTTCGAAAACGACAAGTTATTCCGTGACGCTCTGGCGAACCCGGCGCGGCTTGTCGCCACGGCAAGCGCGCTCGCCGGCAGCGATCAGGCGTCGCGCTCTATAGCGCTCGGCAAGCGCGCCATCGACGACATCGGAGGAACGCCCGCGAACGACCGGCTCTACTTCCCGGTTTTGGAGCGAGAGACTCTCATCTCCAGCTCGCGCGAGAACGGGCTCGATCCCGTGCTTGTCGCCGCGCTCATAAGGCAGGAATCAAATTTCAATCCCATCGCCACGTCGCCGGTGGGTGCAAGGGGTCTGATGCAGCTGATGCCGGATGTCGGCCGGTCGCTCGCCGCCGCGAAGGGAATCACCCCATGGAATCCCGATATGCTTTATGAGCCGGCTACAAACATCAAGCTCGGCACGGCGCACCTCAGCACATTGATGCGGAAATATCCAGAAGTCGTAAAATCACTCGCGGCTTACAACGCTGGAGAATCACGGGTGGTGAAGTGGTCCACGAAAACGGGAGCCGACGATCCGGAAGTATTCACGGAGCGCATTCCATTCGTGGAGACGCGCGACTACGTGCGCACGATCCTCCGCAATCGCGCCTATTACCAGGCGCTCTATCCCTGGTAGCTGCTCTCCGGGGTCTCGCTGGCGGCGCGTGACGCCTTACGCTTTTTCAGCCAGTCGAGAAGCCAGGTGCCTGGCACGATAAAAAGGGGGGTCAGAAACATCCCCAGGAGTGAGTTCAGCCAGATCAACGCGATGTAAAAAGCGATCAGGCCGAATGATACCCACAGCGTGCCCAGCGGACCGTGCGTTTCCAAGCGGAACTCCCCCGTAAATAGGTAAATTAAAAGTACCATGACAATCGCCGGGGTTGAAGCGTCGCAACTCGAGAGCGCGGTTGGTTCCGCGCTCGGGGATTGCGCGCACGCGGTGCTCGCCGTATCTGGCGGCCTCGATTCCATGGTTCTCCTTACCGCTGCAGCGCGACTGCCCGCGCGCGCTCGCCGAAATATCCTCGTCGCAACCTTTGACCACGGCACTGGGAAGGCGGCGGGAAGAGCAGCCGCTCTCGTCGCCCGCCATGCATTCCGTTCGGGATTCCTCTGCGTAACCGGCCGTGCCTCGACGGTCGGCACGAGGGAAGAGGAGTGGAGACGCGGTCGCTGGGCGTTTCTGCAACAGGTGGCGGACAAGAGAGATTCGAGCGTCGTCACCGCCCACAATCTGGATGATCAGATCGAGACTGTCTTCATGCGGATCCTCCGCGACGCCGGGCCGCGCGGGCTCGCTGGCCTTTATGCGGAATCAGAGATCGTCCGCCCTTTCCTAAACATCAGTCGCGCGACTTTGGCTGAGTACGCCGAGCTTTATCACGTTCCTTTCGTGCGGGATCCGTCGAATTCCGATCGAAAGCACCTGCGCAATCGGATCAGGCTTGACATTCTTCCTTCCATCGTGAAACGGAATCCGGGCTTTCCTGACGAGCTGTTGACGCTGGCCCGCAAGTCAGCCGACTGGCGTCGCTCGCTCGAGGATCTGGCGGGTACCGTCGAGTCGGAGTCGGAGCGGGAAGGAGGCCTCCGCATCAGCCGGTCGAGCCTTCAGGGATACGATGCGGATTGTCTGCGCGTGCTATGGCCCGCGCTGGCCGCGCGCGCGAGCGTCGTGATGGATCGTCGCGGAACCCATCGCGCGGCGGAGTTTACTATTAAGGGAGCCACTGGCGGAACAATTCAGCTCTCCGGAGGGGTCGAGATCGTAATGCGGCGCGATCACATGCTGTTGCGTCGCTGGCGCTCCCAGCCGACGGAGATCGAAGCGTGAGCAGCACCGTCAGACCGTTGGGCTCCAGAAACGATCCGCGCCTCTCGGGAAGAGCCGTCAAACGCATCGCTTTCGACGAGGCTGCGATCGCGGACCGGGTCTTCGAGCTCGGCAGAGAGATTACCGCCGCCTATCCGGATGGGGATCTGCTGGTGCTGGGTTTGCTGAAAGGAAGCTTCATTTTTCTCAGCGATCTGGTGCGGCAGATTACGCGCCCCCTACAGGTCGATTTCCTGGTGGCTTCCAGCTATGGCGACGGAATGGTCTCAACCGGCACGGTAAACCTTGTGTACGATCCGGAAACTGAGCTGGCAGGAAAGGACATTCTTCTGGTCGAGGACATCATTGATTCCGGCCGCACATTGAATCGTCTGATGGCTATACTAAAGGAGCGGAGGCCGAGATCTCTGGAGATTTGCGCCCTCCTCCACAAACGAATTGCGGAAGGTCTGCGGTACGATGCGAAGTTCGTTGGTTTCGATGCGCCGAATGAGTTTTTGGTTGGATATGGGTTGGATCACGCGGAGAACTTCCGCCACTTGCCGTACATAGCGAGCTTGCAGTAATGCCTATACAAATGCCTAACAAGAATCCGAAGAAGCCGACGAACTGGAGCAAGGTTTCCAAGCAGCTCTCGTTCTGGGTTTTCGTAATATTGGTGCCCGTCGCGATCATCCAGTTTTCGGGGAAGGGAGCGGACGCCGCGCCCGAGATTTCCTATACGCAGTACGATGACCAGCTGCAGAAGAACAACGTCGACAAGGTCACCATTCAAGCTGGCCGGCTGCTGACGGGCGACTTCAAGCAGAAGGTCAACGTCAAGGGTCACGAGGTCCAGAAGTTCCGGTCGCTCTTGCCGACCGAGAACTCGAGCGATGAGATCACGCGCCTGCGCGACCACGGCGTGCAGATCCAGGCAGAGGATGCGCGTCCTTCTCTGACCACGATCCTGATCAGCCTTTTCCCGTACCTGCTCATCTTCGGAATCTGGTTCTTCCTCTTCCGTTCGATGCAGGC
>DHJO01000155.1:0-1826 GCA_002404375.1 Gemmatimonadales bacterium UBA4718
GTGATCTCGAGCGGGTTCAAGCGGACACAGGCGCGGGTCAACGGTACGCACCAGGCGATCGATGGCCGCCTGCGTCTCGGACTCAACCTGACAGGGTCGAACGTCCAGAACGATTACATCCCCTACGAGAACTCGGGCGGCTTCCTGGGTGGTCTCTTCATCAACACGATTCAGTTCAATCCGACCAAGCCGATTACCGTCACGGATGCGACAGGTGCAGTGCACTATTATGAAACCTCCTGCCTCGCTCCGACTTCCCCGACAACGTGTGCGAACACCGCGCAGGATGATAAAAACCCGGTCGCGTTGGCGAATCAGATCCAGTCCTTCGGCAATTCGAACCGAGTCCTCGGAAACGGCACGGCCGAGTTTGATCTGGCTACGCCCCTCACCGCCAGAGTCCTGGTGGGAGTGGATCGCACCGACGGCAATCGCAGCGACTACTTCCCGCTCGCGAGTCCTGCGGGCGCGGGAACGGGCGGCGATGCACGGCAGGCCCAGCGTACCAACCTCTCCAAGACGCTGCAGACGGTTCTCACTTTCCACCCCGACTTGTCCGGCAATCATGCCTTCGACATGCTCGGCGGCTACGAGTACAACGACTACTCTCTAACCGAGTTCATCGCCGAGGCCCAGGGTTTCCTCACCGACGCGTTGGGCTACAACGGACTGAGCACCGGCAGCAAGCTCATAACGCCAGGCTCAGACCTCGAAGAAAGCCGACTGGTCGGCTTCTTCACCAAAGCGAACTACAGCTTCAAGGACAAATATTTCCTGACCGGCTCGTGGAGAAAGGACGGCTCGTCGCGGTTCGGAATTGGCAACAAGTGGGCGACGTTCCCGGCCATCTCGGGATCGTGGCGCCTCAGTCAGGAGAGCTTCATTCCCAAGGGTCCATTCACCGAGCTCCGGCTTCGCGCGGGATGGGGCAAACTCGGCAACCCGGGTGTCCCTCCGTACGCGTCGTTGATCAGACTATCGGCCGATGCCAATTCCCGTTACGTGTTTGGGGATCAGGCCGTCGTCGGTTTCGTCCCGGTCAACAACGCCAATCCCGACCTCAGGTGGGAGACGACTACTCAGACCAACGTCGCACTCGATTATGGCTTCGGTAACAACCGCTTCAGTGGCAGTCTCGAGTACTATGTGAAGAACACCCACGACCTGCTGCTGAGAGTTCCCGTACCGCAGCCAGCCGTGGTCAGCGACCGACTCCAGAACATCGGAAAGATGAGCAACAAGGGAGTCGAGTTCTCACTGGACGCGCAGGTGCTCAACAGACCGACTTCGAATTGGAGTGCGGGTGTAGTGTTTTCGGCGGACCGTAACAAGGTCATCGATCTTGGTACGACACCGTTCTACATCACCGGTATCATGAGCGGACAGGGTCAGTCGGGTGCGCCATCACAGCGCATCCTGCCGGGTCAGCCGCTCGGTACCTTCTATGGTCCGCAGTACGTCGGCGTGTGCGTGTCAGCGTGCGGGCCCGGTCCCGATGGAATCCCCGGAAACGGCGACGATCCCAGTGTGGGCCAGCAGCTCTTCAATCATTACACGGTCGATGCCAACGGCAAACTGGTCCTCAGTCCGAACAGGACAGCGAGCCCGGGTGGCAATGATTTCGTGATTCTTGGAAACGCCAATCCGAACTACACGGTCGGGCTTCGTACTTCCGGCAATATCAGCAAGTTCGATTTCAGCATGCTTATCAACAGCCAACACGGCCAGAAGGTGCTGAACGAAACGGCGCTCGTTTACGCGACGAAATCCAACGCCAAGAACAACAAGGGCTTCCTTGCGTCTGCCTTGACCGACGGCGTTGGCCC
>DHJO01000155.1:1896-4046 GCA_002404375.1 Gemmatimonadales bacterium UBA4718
GCATCACGCGGCATCGATTATCTTCACTATCCGCGTGCTCGCACCTTTACTGGAGGCTTCCGTGTCGCTTTCTAGGAATTCAAATATGATAAAGTCGATCGGATTCGCGGGCGCCCTCGCCGCGTTCCTGCTCGCCCCTGCGTGTACTGATCTCACAGAGGTGCCACAGAGCTCGATCACTCCGGACCATTTCTACCGGAATGAAACCGAAGCAGTAGGCGGTCTCGCGTCGGTGTATGCGTCGCTCCGCGACTTCGCCAATGGATATTACGAGGGCACCGAGGTCTCGACGGACGAGATCATCGTACCAACGCGAGGCACAGACTGGTACGACAACGGTAAATGGCTGGACCTTCACCACATGACATGGACGGGGAACAGCCCGGGCACGCTCGGCAACATCAACGATGCCTGGAACCAGCTGTTCAATGGTGTCGCCCGTGCCAACGTCGTCCTCGACGCAATGCAGAGTGTGAGCTTCGCGACCAAGCCCGGTATCGTCGCCGAGCTGAGAGTACTGCGCGCCCTGTATTACTACGCGCTGCAGGACCTGTTCGGCGGTGTGCCGATAGTTTGCTCTGAGAAGGCGAATCCCACCTGTAGCGGAATCGCGATTGAAGCACGCGCCCGAAACACTCGCGCCGAAGTATTCAATTTCATCGAATCCGAGCTGATCGCTGCGCGTCCGGATCTGCCAGCGACATGGAGCGCATCGATGAATGGGCGGATGACGCAGGGCGCTGTTGATGCGATCCTCGCCAGCCTTTATCTGAATGCACAGGTGTTCACTGGCACCGTCACGACGGCGGGACTCCAGAAGGGCACCGCCAGGTGGCAGGACGCGGTGACCGTCTCCGATCGCATTCTCAATTCGGGAAATTATTCGCTCGCCACTGATGCGTCGGTTGCATGCACACAGGGACCCGGATGCGGCTGGAGATCCAACTTCCGGGCCGACAACGGTAACTCGAAGGAGAACATCCTGACCGTCAAGTACCTCAACCAGCCAGGTCTGGGCCTCCACTTCGTGATGGAGTCGTTGCACTACAATCAGTATTCGGGCGGCTCGACGCCATGGAACGGCTTCTCTACGCTCGCTGAGACCTACCGCGCATTCGATCCGGCAGACGAACGCAGGCAGATCTTCCTCGCTGGCCCGCAAGTCAATCAGGTTACCGGGCTGCCAGTGACGGATCGCGCCGGAAACCCGCTCTACTTTGATTCGACTATCGTGGACGACACCAAGGCGGCAGAAAACATTGGTGTCCGAATTGTCAAGTGGCCGGTGGATCCGAATCACCTGGATGAGAATAATGGCAACGACTACGCATTGTTCCGGCTGGCTGAGATCTATTTGATCAAGGCCGAGGCGCTGAACGAGTTGTCACCAGGCAACGGGCCCGCGGCGGTAGCACTCATCAACACTGTGCGCGACCGCGTATTCTCGCCGGCAAAACCGTTGGCAACGACGCTGACGCAGCAGCAGATCCGCGACGCTATTCTCCAGGAACGTCTTTTTGAGCTCACGGACGAAGCCAAGCGGCGTCAGGATCTGATCCGAATGGACCAGTACATCACCAGGGTATGGGCGTTCAAGAGTACGGCGGCTCTTACGCAGCCGTATCGCGTGCTCATGCCGATTCCTGACATTCAGCTGGGAACTAACCCGAAACTCGTACAGAACGCCGGGTACTAGTACCGACTGCAGTTCCGACTGTTTTCCCATGGCCTGCTTTCACGCGAGTGAGGGCAGGCCATGGCGCAGTAGCCTGACGCAATTTCATTGTCTGTTCCCGGGCCGTCGTGGCCTAGTGGGTCATTTCTCTGTTGACACTCTCCATCGGTATGAAGCAAGCCTCGAGGTCGAGGCTTCGCTTCCTGCTTTGCGCGGTTTCTGTCGTCGCCTGTTCTGGCTCTCGCGACTCCCGACCCGAAGCTTCAACAACTAAAGCTCCGCCCGTCGACAATCATCTATTCACGATGATGCCCCCGAGCTACACGGGGGTGCGCTTCATAAATCGCGTCGAGGACACTCCGGAGATGAACGTCTTCACCTACCGCAATTTCTACAACGGCGGCGGTGTGGCTGTCGGCGACCTCAATGGCGATGGCCTGCCGGAGGTGATGCTCACCTCGAATCTCCACGGAAA
>DHJO01000198.1:0-734 GCA_002404375.1 Gemmatimonadales bacterium UBA4718
TTCCCTTCTTCGTCTCGATGAGAACAACGCCGTTGGCGGCGCGGGTTCCATAGATGGCCGCAGCTGCGTCTTTCAGGATCGAAATCGACGCTATGTCTGCGGGATTGAGAAGGGTGAGGGGACTGCGCGGGAGCGCGGGAGTTGCAGCACTAGGGGAAATGCCGGGACTTTCAGTCTCGACGTTATTTATCGGTACACCATCAATGACGTAGAGTGGTTCGTTTGAGGCACTGATCGAGCTTCCGCCGCGAATGGTGATCTGAGCACCCGCGCCGGGCTCGCCGCTATTCGTGGTGATCTGGACGCCGGCGGCGCGGCCCTCGATCATCTGATTGACGTTCGTCACTGCTCCAACATCGGCCTGGCCAGCGTCGACCGTTGCGATAGATCCAGTAATCGCAACTCGACGTTGCGTCCCGTAACCGGTTGTGACGACGTCCTCGAGGGAGATCGCCTGTCGTTGGACCGGAAAGACCACGCTCACCGAACCGCTCGTTGGAACTACAACGATCTGCACCGGGGCGCTGAATCCGATCCGGCGCGCTCTTACCGTCTGGGAGCCGGCCGGAACGCCGACAATGGTGAAGGTGCCATCAGGGCCGGAGACCGCGCCGCGGCGCGTGCCTTCGACGACGACACTGACGTCAGCGACGGGCTGCTGCGTCGTGGCGTCGATAACTCTGCCGGTGATAGTGCCTGTGGGAGGAACTGGGTTTTGTGCGCTCGATCGCGCC
>DHJO01000198.1:918-18331 GCA_002404375.1 Gemmatimonadales bacterium UBA4718
CGGGCGAGCTACGTGGAGCGGCTCGACCGGTTTCGGTGCTTATGGTGCGTCGCCATAGTGCTGGACGCGTCATCAATTGTCAAGATCGAGTTCCGGAATGGAAACATCGGAGTCAGCTCACCGCCCCACAGTCGCCGTTCACCGTTTCTGTTGCAGTTAGGGGGTCCGTCCTATAGTATCGTCGCGACCGGAGGCAGAACTCAATGAAGCCGATGTTCCTCAAAGCGGTGGAGAGCCACGCCGCCGCCGAACCGCACGCTACGATGTTCTCGCAAATGCGATCAGCCGGGATCCCGATCCCGCAGATTCTGCATCTTTTTGCATTCAAGCCTGACCGCACCGACCACTTGTCGAGGTTCACTCAGGGAGTGATGCGCGGGCCCTCGCCGCTGCTTCCTGGTCAGCGCGAGCTGATCGCCGCGCTCACCTCGAAGCTCAACCAGTGCCTGTTCTGAATTGGCTCCCACGCCGCGGTCGCGGCGGAGCTGTTGGGCGATAGAGATCTTGTCCAGGCGGTTCTGAACGATCTCACTACGGCGCCGATCTCCGAGAAGGATCGCGCGCTGTACGCCTTCGTGAAGAAGGTGAACGCTGATTCAGTCGCCACCACACCAGAGGACATCGACCAGCTGCGAAAGGTAGGCTGGACGGACGAGGCGATCTATGACGCGATCACCGTCTGCGCATTGTTCAATTTCTACAACGTGTGGATCGATGCGACGGGAGTGAGCGACATGCCGGCGATCGGATACGAGATGTCCGGTCACCGCCTCGCTACCGAAGGTTACGCGCGCAATGACTGACAACTACAAACTGCAACCGAACAGGTGCGAGTTGCCAGAGATGCATAGCTGGTAGTTGCGAGTTCACTACGCCCAGACTTCCCTCGGCAGTCTTAAGGCACAGGCCTTTGCTTGTGCTCTGATCCGCGCCAGAGACGTCCCGACGTAGTGAACTGGGAACTTACAGCTATGCTACTGACAACTCGCACCCGTTCAGTTGCAGTTGGAAGTTGTCAGCTATCAGTAGCCAGAGGTGCCAGGCTTCAGCCCGCGCTCCTCGAGCAGCGCGTCGACGGTCGGGTCCCGTCCGCGCCAGCCGCGGTACATTGTCGCCGCGTCCTGCGTACCTCCACGCGACAGAATCATTTCGCGGAAGCGCAGTCCATTCTCGCGCGTGAGGCCGCCGTGCTCCTTGAACCACGCGTAAGCGTCGTCATCCAGCACTTCGCTCCAGGTGTAGGCGTAGTAGCCCGCTGAATAGCCGAGGTCCCAGATGTGCGAGAAGTACGTGCTGTGGTAGCGCGGAGGTACTTCAGGTACCGCAACGTTATATCGCTGAAGAGCCGCCGCCTCGAACGCATCGGCGTCGGCGGGCGCTCCTCCAGCCGGCAGGGTGTGCCAGGCGAAATCGATCAGTGAAGCCTCGAGCAGCTCCGTCGTCGCAAAGCCCTGATTGAAAGTCCTCGACTGCTTGATCTTATCGACCAGGGCGGCCGGCATCGGGGCGCCGGTCTGATAGTGCTTGGCGTAGTTCGCGAACACCGTCGGCTCGAGCGCCCAGTGCTCGTTGAACTGCGACGGGAACTCCACGAAATCCCGCGGCACATTAGTCCCGGACAGCGTCGGATACTCGACGCTCGAGAACATCCCGTGCAGGCCGTGCCCGAACTCGTGGAACATCGTCGTCACATCGTCGAACGTCAGTAGAGCCGGCTGACCGGCAGAGGGCTTGGTGAAGTTCGCGACGTTGAAGATCACCGGCTTCCATCCCGTGAGCTGCGACTGATCCACGAACTGATCCATCCACGCGCCGCCCTGCTTGTTGTCGCGCTTGAAGTAGTCTGCGTAAAAAAGGGCGAGCGGCTGGCCGTTCGCATCGAACACCTCGAACACCCGCACGTCGGGATGATAGACCGGAATGTCGTGCCTCTCCTTGAACGTCAATCCATACAGGCGGTTCGCGGCGAAGAACACTCCGTTCTGCAGAACGTTGTTCAGCTCGAAGTACGGAGTTATCTGCGATTCATCCAGGTTGTACTTCGCCTTCCGCACCTGCTCGGCGTAGTACTGCCAATCCCACGGCTGGAGCTTGAATGCACCGCCCTGCGCGTCGATCAGCTTCTGCATGTCCGCCGCTTCAGCGCGCGCCCTGGCAGTCGCCGCCGGCGCGAGATCGGTCAGCAGCTTGATTGCGTTCTCGGGATTCTTTGCTCCCTGAGTCTCCAATGCGTATGCCGCCCAGTTCGGATATCCGAGCAGCTTCGCCTTCTCGGCGCGCAGCTCTGCCATCCGGCGAATCGTGTTCCGCGTATCGTTGCTGTCGCCACGCGCCGTGCGCGTCGTCGACAACTCGAACAGCCGCTGGCGCACCGCGCGGTTCTTGAGCTCCGCCTGAGCCGGCTGCTGGGTGGTGTTGCGGAGCGGAAGCACCCACTTGCCCGTGAGCCCGCGCGCCTTTGCCGCCTGGGCCGCGGTCTCGATCGCATCCGGGCTTAGTCCGTCGAGATCAGTAACCTTGTCCACCGCCAGCGCGCCTGCCTTGGTGCCCGCCAAAAGCTTGGTGGTGAAATCCGTGGTGAGCTTGGCGAGCTCCTGATTGAGCGCGCGCACCCGGATTTTGTCGACTTCGGAGAGGTTGGCTCCCGCGCGCACGAAGTCGCGATTGTACCGCTCGACGAGGGCCTTCTGCTCCGGATTGAAGTTGATCGACGCGCGCCGGTCATAGATACTCTTTACGCGACGATACAGCTGATCATTCAGGTAGATCGCGTCGGTGTGCGCGGCGAGCTTGGGCGCCTCGATCTCCTGCACCTTCTGCAGCGTGTCGTTGGTATTGGCGCCAATCACCCCCGAGAATGCTTTGGACGCGCGCGTCAACAGTGCCCCCGACTTCTCCATCGCAACTATAGTGTTGTCAAACGTCGGAGGAGTTGTCTGCTTCGCGATCGCGTCGATCTCGGCGAGCTGCTGGCGCATTCCTTCTTCGAGCGCCGGCTGGTAGTCCTCGTTCCGGATGAGGTCGAAGCGCGGCGCGTGGTACGGGAGCGTGCTCTCGACAAAGAGCGGATTCGATCCCGCGGCGGCGATCAGTGCCGGCGTCGAGCCAGTCTGGGTAGCAACCGGCGCGCAGCCAATCACGGCGACCGCGAAACAAGCGAGCGCCAGCGAAGGCGCTACTGAAGGGAGCGCCGAGCGACTGGCCCGGGCATTTGCAGAATAGATGGCGTTTTTCATGGATTCCGTAGGGAGATGCATTGTTGCAAAATTGCCGAGTGGCGGGAGACTATTCCAGAGGCATGGCAACCGACCCGGCCCTTCCTCACGCCATTT
This sequence comes from Gemmatimonadales bacterium UBA4718, assembly GCA_002404375.1. Classification (GTDB taxonomy): domain Bacteria; phylum Gemmatimonadota; class Gemmatimonadetes; order Gemmatimonadales; family Gemmatimonadaceae; genus UBA4720. The sequence continues at coordinate 4,251 of DHJO01000198.1, forward strand.
CCAATCGTCGCGGGCTCCCGCAACGTGATTACACCTTGAAGCGTTCAAGGTACCGAGCATTGTGCCTTCTCATCGCGCTGACCGCCGGTGCGCGAATGGCCGCCGGCCAGGGCAGCGGGAAGGATTCGGTCGTCCGCGATCCGCACGCGGTTCAGCCCGAGCGTCCTACGGTTGCGACCCACGCTGGCACGGTCGCGCGTGGTTGGGTGGAGCTCGAAGAGGGCGGTGAATGGGACAAGTCCACAGATGGCACCCGGTCGTTCACTGCCCCAACCAATCTCAAGATTGGCCTGGGCTCGAGAACTCAGCTCAATCTGATGTTCAATATCCTTCGCGCTACGAGTGTGCGCGGCGGAAACCTCTCGTTCGGCGATCTCACGATCGGCGTGAAGTACCGGATCGTCGATGACGATCGACTTCTCGGAGACTTCGCGATACTTCCGGCGCTAAAGTTTCCCACCGGGCAAGAAAGCGCCGGAGCTGGAACCGGCACGACGGATTTTTCGCTGCTGCTCATATCCAGTCGTCAGCTCGGGCCTGTCGCAATGGATTTGAATATCGGCGCGACCAGGAGGTCCGGAGATGGATCGCGCGCACCGATCGCATCGAAAGTCTGGACGGCGTCGTTCGGATTCCCCGTGCTCGGCAATCTGGGTTGGGTGGCAGAGTTGTTCGGCTATCCGCGAACAACGGGGATGGCCGCGACCGCGGCGTTTCTCACCGGTCCCACCTTCACCGCGCGGGATTGGCTGGCGTTCGACGCGGGCGTGATTGCGCCGATCACCGGTGCCCAGCCGAAAGCTGCTTACGCCGGTTTAGTGTGGAATCTTGGCTGCCTGCTCCCTCGCGGACGTTGTCGCTAAAGAGAGCTCACCCCTTTGCTGGGCGACATGGCGACGATTCCCGCTGGGGACAGGTCCCCTTTCCTAATTCAGGAGCCTCTTGGGCTCACTGCCCTCAACGGGAACCGTCGCTTCGTCGCTCGCCGTCCTGGCTGGCGGCGGTGGGGCGTCAGAGAGTCCAGAAAGAGCATCCCCCCCAGTTCCGGCAAAGTTCTTTCTGAACTCCCTGATCGCCTTCCCCATCGAGCCGCCAATCTCCGGAATACGCTTCGGCCCGAACACGAGCACCGCCACGGCGACGACCATCAAGAGGTGCGGCAGACTCAGATTTTCAAACACTTCCCTGTCCTCCCAGGCAACTGACGCAGACGGGTCTCTTGCTGGCGCCGATCTCCCGCGCATTTCGCTCGGCACGTGAGAGTGTACAACGCGTTCCGCTGATGAGAACCACCGCGAGCCGATCTTAGCGGATTCTTAACACCGGCCTCCTCGGGCGCTCATCTAGCTTTCCGCCATGTGATCGGCTTCTCGTGAGTGAAGGCCGGTGGTCAAACTCTCGCGCGGCCTCGGAAAGATCGTGATCAACCCAACCCGGTTCTCCCTTACGTGCCTCGCGTTCGCTTTCCCAATCGTCGCGCACAGCCAGGCGCGCCTCGAGAGTTGCCCCCTCTCGCACAATCAGACGACGCTGGCGCGAAGCGCCGTGGGAACGAGCTTCGTCGGCGGGAACATCGAGCTGTGGCACTACTTCAAGAAGGCATGGTGGTCGGGGGAGAAGGCGGCACACTTTTTCTTTCGCTCCGACTGGGACGAAGACTTTCGAGATCAGGACAAGTTTGGCCACTTGCTGGGTGGCTATCAGTTGACGCGTGCCGGGTACGAGTCTCTGAGGGCGTCGTGCGTGTCAGAGAGGAGGGCGCTTACCGCCGCCGTCGCCTACGCCGCGCTCTTCCAGCTTCAGATAGAGATCTTCGACGGGATGTACAAGAAATACGGGTTCTCGTACGCAGACATGATCGCCAACACGACGGGACAAACGCTGGCGGCGGTGGAGGAGCTGCATCCGCATCTCAAGTGGCTAAAGCCGACGATCTCATACTTGCCAAGTGCGGCGATGCGCAACCGCGCGAATTTTACTCAGCCCTCGGAGCTGCGACGCTCGCTAGACTATTCGGGGCAAACGTACTGGTTCGCGGCCGACGTGCACGCCCTGCTCCCAACCCGGATGCAGTCGTACTGGCCTTCCCTCCTTCGCGCATCGATCGGTCATTCGATCACGGACTACATCAATCCGGTGACGGGCGCGACGCAGCGGGCGCGACGAAAGTTGCTTCTCTCGATCGATATCGATCCCGAAAAGCTGCCAGGCGAAAATCCGCTGTGGAAGGCAGTGAAGCACCAAATCAGCTATTACCATTTCCCATCCCCCGCGCTGCAGCTGACCCCGAGTCTCCGGGGAATTAGCTGGTACCGCTAGGTGCGGAGAATCCTCGGCGACTACCCGCTCTTCTTTACCGCTCTCCTGCTATCGGTGTACGGGGTCGCGATGGTGTACTCGGCGGGCGTAACCGACACGCCGACATTCGTCCGGGGACTTTATAGATCGCAAGCAGTCTGGCTTCTGGTCGGACTGGGGGGGGCGTACGGCATTAGCCGATCTAGCGTCCGGTTCATCGAGTGGGCTACGGTGCCGGCGTATCTTTTCACGCTCTTCGTGCTGGCGCTCACCCTCGTGATCGGCAAAGGAGGCGGGACGGCGGCGAGCAGCAAGAGCTGGATCGCAATTGGCGGACATCGGCTCGGGCAGCCATCGGAGCTGATGAAGATCACGGTGGTGCTGATGCTCGCGCGCGTGCTCTCACAAAGCCGCGACTCTCCGAAATCGCTGGGAGATCTCTGGAAGCCAATTCTCGCGGTCGGCATTCCCTGGCTGGTGATCATGGCCCAGCCCGACCTCGGCACCGGCATCGTCTTCGTCGGAATCTTTTTCATCATGTTGTATTGGGCCGGTACGCCGTGGCCTCTGCTCCTGCTGCTGGCCAGCCCGGTGATCAGCCTCGTCCTCAGCTTCAACACCTCGCTTTGGGGTGCGTGGTTTTTCATCCTGCTCGCCTTGGTACTTTGGTACCGCCCGTACCTGATCGAAGGAATCGCCCTCATGGTCCTCAACGTCGCCACGGGGGTGATCGCGCCGATCGTCTGGGAAAAGCTGGCGCCGTATCAGCGCAACAGGCTGCTGGTGTTCCTGGACCCCTCGATCGATCCGAGGAATGCGGGCTACCACGTCATCCAGTCCAAGGTCGCGATTGGATCGGGCGGACTCATCGGCAAAGGCTTCACGATGGGTCCACAGAAAAGGCTCGCGTTCCTGCCCGAGCAGCACACGGACTTCATCTTCGCCGTGGTGGGAGAAGAACTCGGTTTTATCGGGGTCGCCGTTGCCCTCTTCTGCTTTCTTTACCTTTTCCTGCGCATCACCAAGATTGCCGAACGCGCGAACGACTCATACAGTTCGTTGGTCGCTTGCGGATTGATGGCCTGTTGGGTCGTACACATCATCGTCAACGTCGGAATGACGCTCAACCTGATGCCGATCACGGGAATTCCACTTCCCTTCTTCAGTTACGGGGGATCGTTCATGCTGGCGAGCTGGCTGGCGATAGGAATCCTGATGCGAATCTCCTACGAGGGCCGCGGAGGATTTCCGGGCAGGGCGGGCATGTGATGGCCGCCGAGGCACCGCCCTATACACTGCTGATCATCGAGGACGAGATCGAGATCACGCGCGCGGTTGGCGCTGCGTTGCGCGAGCAGCATCCCGCGATAGTCGAGGCGAGCGGAGGCAGAACGGGCCTCGACGCGATCAAGACCTCGCGTCCCGACATCATCATCCTCGATCTCGGGCTCCCGGACCTCGATGGCCTCGAAGTCTGTCAACGCATCCGCGCATTGACAGATGCCCCTATCGTGGTCCTCACCGCCCGGCACGGCGAAGCAGACACCGTGGCGCTGCTCAACGCCGGCGCCGACGACTACATCACCAAGCCGTTTTCCACTCAGGAGCTCGCCGCACGAGTTGCGGCGCAGTTGAGGCGCGCCGCAACGCCGCGCCATGCCCCAATCTCGATAAACGCGGACGGTCTGTCGATCGACATCCGCCTCCGACAGGTGAAGCGCGGACCGATGCTGATCCGACTAACGCCAATCGAATGGGATATCCTCGGTGTGCTCGTTTCCGACCCCGGACGTGTCTTCACTCACCAACAGCTGTTCACTGCCGTATGGAAGCGCGCGTTTGGAGACGCGCGGCTCTATCTCAGGGTGCACGTCACCAATCTGCGCCGCAAAATCGAGCGCGACCCGGCCGATCCTCGTCTCATCATCACGGCGCCGGGCGTCGGCTATCGCTTCATCGCGGAATCGTGAAGCAGAAGACAGTCAGGTTCGTCGAATGGGCGCTGTGGCTCTCGGTCGTCGTCGTGGCGACCGTCGTCATGCGCAGCTCGCGAGGGCAGATCGAGCAGGCGCACGCGGCGTTCGTCTACATCCTCATCGTGCTTGGAGCGACGGCGGGCGGGGAGCGGTGGCTGGGCATCGTCGTGGCCCTGCTCGGATTTCTGTCCATCAACTATTTCTTCCAGCCGCCGTTCGACACTCTTACCGTCAGTGCGCCGCTCGACCTTCTCGCGCTCGTCGCATTCCTCGCCACCGCGCTCGTCGCAAACCATTTGCTGACGCGCGCGAGAATCGAGGCCGACCGTGCGAAGCGTCACGCGGAGGAGATCGAGCACCTGTCGGCCGAAATAAGGCACGCGGAGGCGCTGCGCGAGGCGAACAGGATGAAGGATATTCTCCTCGCGTCTGTGTCGCATGATTTGCGGACGCCGCTGACGACGATCCGTGCTCTGGCCCAGGACATCCAGACCGACGGGTCGAGCGCGCGGATGCACGCCGGTGTGATCGTCGAGCAGGCAGATCGTCTCGGGAAGATGGTGGCCGACGTGCTCGATTTGTCGCGGTTGCGGGCCGGGGCGTTCACGATGAATCCGGAGGTCAACACTGCGGAAGATCTGCTCGGCGCCGCGGTCCGCCAGTTTTCCGGCGTGCCCGATGCAAACCGCATCGAGACCGTGATCGACTACACCAAGCCGGCGCTGCTTGGCACTTTCGACTTCGTCCAATCGCTGAGGGTGCTGACGAATCTCATCGAGAACGCCCTTCGCCACTCGCCACGGGGCACAGCGGTGACGGTGAGCGTCGCGGAAACGGGTTCGAACCTTTCCTTCCAGGTCGCCGATAAGGGACCGGGGGTGTCACTGTCCGAACAGCAGCAGATTTTCGAGCCATTCTACCGGCCGAGTTCGGCTGCCGCTGACGCCGGCGCGGCTGGCTTGGGTCTCTCTATCGCAAAGCGCCTTGCTGAGTCTCAGGGAGGCAGCGTCGCTTACGCCGACCGGCCGGGCGGGGGAAGCGTGTTCACGTTCGAGGTGCCGGCTGCGGCGCAGGAGCTGGTGGAAACGCTCACTTGAGCGTTGGCGGGACACGTTGCAGTTTCACTTCGGTGATCCTCACAGTCGTTGTCACCCTGATCGCAATCGCCGCGGTTGTCTTCGTATACGTCACGGCGAGCGTGAACGCCGAGGCAGACCGTGAAGCCGCCATCGTCTCTGTGCCTACGGTGGCGAGCGATGCCGACGCGTTCATGCGCGCGCTTGCGGGCTCAGCGAGTGCCGACGTCATTGGCGGAAACAAGATCACGGTGCTGAAGAACGGGATCGAGATATTCCCCGCCATGCTGAACGCGATTGCGTCGGCTCGGCAAAGCGTCCACTTCTCGACTTTCATTTACAGCTCCGGACACATCCCCAAAGAATTCGCCGACGCTTTCTCGGCTGCCGCGAAGCGCGGAGTCGAGGTGCGCATGGTCTTCGACAAGAGTGGCAGCAAGATGGTTTCGGCCGCGCTGATGACTCAAATGCGGAAAGCCGGCTGCAAGATCAAGTGGTTTCGCCCGATCGAGTGGTACTCCTGGGCGAAATACAACCATCGAACCCACCGGAAGCTGCTCATCATCGACGGCACAATCGCATTCACCGGTGGAGTGGGGATCGCGGACGAATGGGCTGGCGACGGAGACACTCCCGCTCATTGGCGGGACACGCACGTGGGAATACTCGGACCAGCCGTAGCGTCAGTTCAGGCTGCTTTCGTCGATAACTGGAACGAAGCGACTGGAGAGCTTCCCATCGATGAGAAGTATTTCCCCAAGCTGACGCCCGCAGGCGAGACATCGATGTGCGGAATACAGAGCAATCCGGTATTCGGCGCAAGCTCGGCGCAGCGCTCGATGGCGGTGCTGATTGCCGGTGCGAGCAAGCGCCTCTGGATCGCCAATGCCTACTTCGTTCCGCCCAAGCCTTTCGTTCAGACTCTTCGTGAGGCCAAGGCGAGGGGTGTGGATGTGAAGATCCTTATGCCCGGACGTTATCACGACCAGCCCGCGGTGCGTCGGGCCAGTCGCCGCACCTGGGGCCCGCTCCTGGAGGGCGCTGTCGAGCTTTACGAGTATGACCCCACGATGATCCACTGCAAGATTGTGATCGTGGACAGCACCGTCACATCGATCGGCTCGATCAACTTCGACCCGCGCTCCTTTGCCCTCAACGCGGAGTTCGGCGTCGTCGCGCTCGACCGTGCCCTCGCAAAGCAAATGGAAGACGCATTCTCGGACGACCTGCGCTCATCGCGGCGCGTCACGGCCGAAGATCTTCGCCAACTGCCAGTGCACGAGCGGATCCTCAATATTTTTTGTTACTGGATCCGGGCACAGCTTTAACTGCGGGAAGGGGGAAGAGGGGAGACGGAACGTTGTAGAAGCGCCCGTTATCGCGCGCTCTCTGCCGCGTGCCGCTTCCCGCTTCCCCCTTCCCTCTTCCCCCTAGTGAGACCCCACCGGCTCAACGACCATAACCATGAACGTGCCGGGAAGTATCGGAGGTCGGCGTCTCGGATTGGTTGCCGTAGACTCGGCGGGCGCGGGCCCAAACTTGGCTGAGACTACGTAGACCCGGTGACTGGCGGCGTCGAGTCCCATGTTTCGTCCGCCCTGTGCCGTCTGAACGTTCTCGACGACGTGATAGGTGTCGGGCGTATCCTGGTGGATCACAGTCAGCGTTCCGTCCGCGTTCGACGCGTAGGCGTCACGCGTCACCGGATCGTATCCGGCCCCGTCGACACCGCGACCGATCGGGAGCGTGGTGATCAGGCGACCATTCTTGTAATCGGAGATCGCCATCACGCCGCTCCGGCAGCCGCTGAACAATCTCTGGCGTTTCGTATCGATCGCCATCGAGACCGGATTCTTGCACGGCGCCGTCGACCATCGGCGCGTGACGCGTAGGTTGTTCGCGTCGATCTCCACGATCTGACTGCTGTCAGTGAGATTCGCGTAGACCATCCCGTTGCGCGCTGATTGTCCGTACTCCGGCTTGCCGCCGAGCTGGATGTTGGTGATCACGGTTCCTCTGCGCGGATCGATGACGGTCGAAGAGTTCGCGTCGCCGTTGAAGGTGAAGACGCGCTTGGATGCGGGATCGTAGATGATCGCGTCCGCGTCTTCCGCCGCCGGAATTCTGAGGAGGGTTTTGTAGCTCTTCGAGTCGAACATCATGACGGAGCTGTCGTTGCCCGAGGTGGCGAATCCACGTCCGATCTCCGGCACCAGCGCGGTACCGTGGGCGCCCTTGATGCCCGTGACCTCGGCGATCAGGTGTCCATCGTTCATGTCCACGACCATCACCCTGTTCGACCTTCCGATGAAGAGTCGATGGTTCGGGGCGTCGGGGACTACATAGTCCCAGCCGCCATCTCCGCCAAGGGTGTAGGTGTGAGTGATGGTGTAAGCCTGCGCGGAAAGCGCTGGCGCCGCAAAAAGTGACAGCAGCAGGATCGATCGATGCATGATGTTCCTCGAAATTGAAGTTGTCGTCATCGCCATACGCTCTCTGGAAAAGACGAGGCTTTTCTGTCGCCGGCGCCGACGGTGCTCAGCCCGAAGTTTTCCTCGATGGTCCTGAGCAGGCTGTAATGTGTCAATGGGACAGCGTATCTGCCCGGATTAACCACAGTTCCGACCAATAGCGCGAGAACTCGATTGTCACGACCCCCGCCCTCATCCCAGGTGATCACGACCAACGTTCGCTGATGCACCGCGATGGTGCTCTCCAGGTTTCGAACGAATCCCTTGAGCCAGGTGGATGATGCCTCGAGTGATGTGTCGTGACCATCGTTGAACATGTTGGGCGTGTAGAACGAATAGTTGGGTAGCTTGCCGGCCCGGGCATCGCGCATGAACTGACTCGCGGCGACGACGCGCCCGCACCGAGCAGGATTATTCTGAATGGAAGCGAACGCCAGCAGGGGAACGTGCTTCCTGACGTAAAGCTCGGTAGGCGCAGCGGTTGGAGTGAGGCGTCCCGCGCCCGCGGCGCTCCCCAGATAGCAGCCGCCCGGATAATCCTCGGCGTACGATTTCCAGGTGAGATTCTTTTCTTCCAGTCGATCGACGATGGTTGGGCCCTTCAGCGGCGGCGATCTGTGATCACTGTCCAGGCCGAAGGTGCTGCCGGCCACTATCGCCAGATAATTCGGAAAGGAAGGATGCGTGATCGCGTGATAGTTCGAAAACCACGCGCTCCTCCGGATCAGGGAAACGATGTAGGGATCGGCCAGAGCCTCGTCCGTCCCTTCGTTCTCCATCATCACGATCACGATCTGATCGAAGTGCTTTCCCGCCGGTTTCGGGGAGTCGATCTGAGCGTGCATCGCGGATGGAACGCTCGGCCAGGTTAGCGACGCTGCCCAGACGGTCAATATCCGGAAGCTACGACGGGAGGGCACTGTAACTCGCTGTCATTTCTTCACCAGTGCGACGGGCTGACGGGGAGCACGCTTGTTGCTTCACGATCCGGTGCGGCGAGGGAGCGAGAACTATAGCGGGACTCTCGAGTACGCGAGCTTACTTGTCATTTTCCCGACAGCTAGGCTCGGCATTTCTCACGCCGAGTGCTGGCGGAGTTGGCCAGTCCTTTTCTCCACCAATCACAGAACCCATGCGATCCAGAAACTTTCTCTTTGTGTTCTGCCTGATGATGGGCCTGGCAGCCGTTACTTCGGCCTGTTCAAATGGGGGGCAGCAGGCGGTGCCCGGAAGCATCGACACCGCACCTGCCGCGGTACCGCCGCCGATCGTCCAGGTCGTGGTCACGCCGCAGGAGCGGCAGCTCTATCTCGACGCAGCCCGCACTTCCTGGAATCTCGTGAACCGAATAACGGAGCCGTCGACGGGACTCGCCAGGGCGCACGCGAATTATTCGTACGTTACGCTCTGGGATATCGCCGGCGTCATCGCCGCCAATTATACGGCGCACGAGCTCGCATTCATCGACGACGCAACCTACGACGCCCACATCCAGCGCATACTCGCCACCCTGTCGAGCGTCGACCTGTTCGATAAAACGGCGTTCAATCGCATCTATGACGCGAAGACGGGAAGGATGGTCGACAATGCAAACAAGATCTCCAACGTCGGAGCGGGTTGGTCGTCGGTGGACATTGGGCGCCTGCTCGTCTGGCTCCGCATCGTTTCGGTCAAGCAGCCAAAGTACGTGCCGCTCGCGACACAGGTCGTGCGACGCCTCAACATGTCGCAGCTGCTGGACGATGGGTACCTGCGGGGCCTCCAAGTCGATCCGAAAACCGGTAAGAGACAGACCTTCACCGAAGACGAGATTGGATACCAGCAGTACGCCCTGTCCGGTTTTGCGATGTGGGGGGCTCGAGTCAATCCCGACGGACTCGATGTGCGAAAGAACGTCGCCGCCATCAACGTGCTGGGAGTCCGGCTGCTGATGAGCAGTCCAGGAAACGATCGCGTGATGAGCGAGCCCTTTATCATGCTCGGAATGGAGACCGGCTTCCGCACAGCCGACATCGCGCGGCAGGCGGCGCAGGTCCTTGCCGCGCAGACAGCGCGATATCAGCAGACGCGAATTGTCACGGCGGTGACGGAAGATGCCCTCCCGGATCCGCCCTACTATTTTTATTACTACAGCGTTTATCACCGCGGGCAATCGTTCGTAGTCGAGAGTCTCGACGACAAGGTGGTCCCAAGGCCGCGCTGGGTGAGCTCGAAGGCGGCATTCGGCTGGAACGCGGTGATGCCGAACGCGTACACGCAGCTCGTGCTGAGAACGGTGCGGCCCGCCGCCACGCCGAACGGTTGGGGCTCGGGAGTGTACGAAGACACTCTTCTGCCAACCGGCGTGCCCAGTCTGAATACCGCAGCACTTATAATGGAGTCGGCGCTGTACAAGACGCGTGGGCGTCCAATTCTTGCCAACTAGATCATCGTCATAGGACGACCGCTGAAAATGGAAGTGTGCAGTAAGAGGAAGAGCTTGATGGCGCTCGTCGTGGCCGGCGTGTTCGTTCTCGCCGGCTGCGGAAGAAACAGCGACGGCAGCAGGGGGACCCCGGTAGCCGACGCTGCATACCGCACTAAGACGGGTGCGGTCAACATCTACGCGGAAGACGGCGCCAATAACCTCGCTCCAGCGGCGGCGCGCGCCGTTCCCATGGTTTACGTGCCCAACTCGCGCTCGGGCACCGTGACTGTGATCGATCCGAAGACCTACCAGGTCGTGCGCACGTTCCCGACCGGCAAAGTCCCGCAGCACGTGGTGCCCTCGTACGATCTCTCGACTCTCTGGGTCGCCAACAACTCGTCGAACAGCCTGACGCCGATCGATCCCGTCACCGCGCAGGAAGGAACTCCGGTAAAGGTCGACGATCCGTACAACATGTATTTCACTCCCGACGGGAAGAGCGCGATGGTCATCGCCGAGGCCCGCCGCCGGATCGATTTCCGCGATCCGCGGGACATGAAGCTCGAGCAGTCGCTGCGTGTGGCGTGCAAAGGTCTGGATCACGTGGAGTTCACGGCGGACAATCGTTACGCGATTGCGACCTGCGAATTCTCCGGGCAGCTGGTGAAGGTCGATCTCGCCACTCGATCGGCCGTCGGATATCTCACGCTCGATCCGGACAAGTTCACCAACTTCATCCCCCGCCAGATCTCGCGGCTTTTGAGTCGCCGGAAGGCGGCCAATGCCCGGATGGCGGCGCTCATGAGCGTGCCATCGATGCCGCAGGACATTCGATCGTCAGCCGACGGCAGCAAGTTCTACGTCGCCGACATGAAAGAGGATGGAGTCTTCGTCGTCGATCCCTCGAAGTTCGAGCGCATCGGCTTCATTCATACAGGAGTCGGCACTCACGGGATCTATCCTAGTCGCGACGGGACGAAGCTCTACATCACGAATCGCGGCTCGAACAGCATCGCGGGCCGTCCTCACGGACCGGGGTCGATCAGCGTGCTGGATCCGTTGACCGACAAGGTCGTCGCCAACTGGCCGGTTCCGGGCGGTGGAAGCCCGGACATGGGCGACGTGACCGCGGATGGAAAGGAGCTGTGGGTATCCGGCCGCTACGACGACGAGGTGTACGTCTTCGACACATCGACCGGCCAGCTCACCCACCGGATTCCTGTCGGCCACGAGCCGCACGGCCTGTGCGTGTGGCCTCAGCCCGGACGGTATTCGCTCGGCCACACCGGCAACATGAGATGACGATTCACAAAGTCGCGTTTGGCACACGAGGCCCATACCGTCAACGAGTGTTCTGCTGATCATGCGACCGCTCCTGTGACGCGCATCGCTCTGGTGGTGAGTACCGCTCTCGTGATTTGCGCGCCGCGACTTTCCGCGCAGCGGTCAGTTTACATCGAAGACCTGACGTGGCCCGAAGTCCAGCGCGCAATTCAGTCCGGCAAGACGAGCGCGATCATCTACATCGGCAGTACCGAGCAGAACGGCCCGCACATGGCGATCGGGAAGCACAACTTCATCGCGCGCTACCTCGCCGGTGCGATCGCGATCAAGCTTGGCGATGCTCTGGTCTATCCCACGCTGCCATTCTCCGTCACGGGTGACGCGGTGAAGAAAACGGCGCACATGCGATTCCCGGGCTCGGTGACTCTGACTCCGCAGACCTACCACGCAGTGGTGCGCGATGTGGCGTTCAGTGCGGCGGACGCTGGATTCAGGAACGTCTTCATAATGGGCGATCACGGGGACGGCCAGGACGTGCTCGGCGCCGTCGCGAAGGAGCTGGACGCACAATGGCGACCGCGCGGCGTCCGCGTTTTCTACGTGCCCGACGTGTACTACAAGGAGAAGCAGCAAGCGCACGCCTACGAAGCATCACACGGAATCACGACGCACGACGTGCACGCCGGCGCCGACGACACGTCCGAGCTGATGGCGCTCGACGCGCAGCACCGCTGGATCCGCAGCGACAAGCTCGCGCCGAGCTCAGGCGCGCAGACCGCTGTAACGGGAGTAGATGGAGATCCGACGAAAGCGACGCCGGCGTTGGGGAATGTCTTTCTTCAGTACAAGATCGACGACGCCGTGGCGCAGATCAGAGAGCAACTCGCCAGTCGGTGACGGCCGCTCGGGGCGGGCCGGGTTTTATTGGGAACTGCCGCTCGGGATGCTTCAGACCGCCACACAGATCTGACCTGTAAAACGACAAAAGCTCTAGTGCGGCAGCTCGCGCTCCTTGTATTTGAGCGGCGGGAGGTCGACGACGATGGGAGCTACATCGTACTTCCACTGCACGTATGCCATGCGATCGAGGAGGAGGTTGAGCTCCTCCTCCGACAGCGTCGTGCAGAATCGCGCGATCCGGCGCGCGATCTCGCGCCGCGCGGCAGCTATCGCTTCAGATTTTCTCTTCTCGTCCATCGATTAGTGGGAGGGCGCTTTGAAATTTTCCTTTGCGCTGCAAGAATCTTTCCCACCCGACTCGATGGCGCAGATAAAAAATATGTTTCGGGAAAATCGCCGGTGGCGTTACCGATCACTCGGCGGCGAGCTCTCGCGCTCGAAGATCGCGTCCCGCTTCTTCCACCGGTGCATCTGATGACAGGCCGGACACTGGACCGGGTCCTGATCCTCGATTGGCAGCATCTCGAACGTCTGCGCGTCCATCGAGAAACCCGTATAAACCAGCTTGCCCGTTTTCGGGCACTTGATCAGTATGCGGTTCACCTTCTCCTCGTTAGCACTCGGACTGATGAGCCCCGCTGCAAATAGGGGTCCGCTACTTCACGGGTTTCCTGATACGTGGGCAAGGTCGCAAGACACGTGCTGAGCGGCCAGAGCTACCTGGCGCACTTGACCAGCGCCCTGACCTGAACCGTCTTGTCGGTCGGCGCCATGGAGTTGGATACGACGAGGTGATAGTTGCCGGCGCCGGGAAGGTCGTAGCGCATTGTAGTCTCCGACCCGCGCATCGTGTCCCAGGACGAATGCGGAATTGCCGCTGGGTTCGCGTGCCAGAAGATGTATTCGTCGTCGGTGAGCAGGAACGTCTCGAGGTCGCGATCGTATCCGCCGATGCCGTGCATTTGTCCGACGAGCTGGCACTTCTGATCCGTTTCAGGTACAACGAAAGCGTAGTCGAGCGCATCGTGCGGCTGGATGTGCGCGAGCTTGGCGTCGGCGACTTTTATCGAGAGAAGCTTCGCGGCGGCGCCAGCGGTGGCGGGGACTGCGGCAGTTGCCGCAACTGTAGTCGGTGTCACGCTAAGAGCCACCGGTGGTCCAACAGCCGGCTCGCCGACCGGCTCGGCGCTCATCTCGGGGGCGGCATATATGGTTTTTTCCGGAGCGGCACGGGCAACATCGGGCGCGCCCTGAATCAGGAACCCCATCACGGCGTAGGCGACCACAAGTCCGGCGGCGACGCCAATTCGAGCCTTCGTATCAGCCGGATCAGATGTTGGCGGACCGTCCTGCGACCGGTCCCAGCCGCACTGCTCGCACTCCTTAGCCGAATCCTTCAGCGGCGCACCGCAATAGTTGCAGTATTTCTTCACGTTTCTACCCTGAACTTGCAGACTGCGGTATGCATTCCGCTGGTGAAATTCCCTATGGTTATGACGAGCCAGTTTCCGGCGCGGATACACGCAACATCACTAACAACTGCCGCTCGGGCTGGCATCGAGGACGGAAGGTTTAACACGGATGCTTCGGAGAAAGGCCGGATGCTCCGGATCCGCTCCGACAGGCGTTAGAGATCTTCGTTGCGGACCGGGATTTATTGGGAACTGCC
>DHJO01000198.1:18406-20049 GCA_002404375.1 Gemmatimonadales bacterium UBA4718
GAGCCGATCCGAAGCATCCGGTCTTCTTCCGGAGCATCCGTGTTCAACCCTCAGTCCTAGATGCCGGCCCGAGCGGCTCTCAGCAGCGGAGATGCCTGGGAGCGAACGAGGATGTAGTATTTCTCAATGCTGACTCGCGCTTCCCTCACGTTACTGGGCATAACCCTCATAGCTGGGCCGCTGGTCCAGGCGCAGAGTCTCTCCAAAGCCAAGACGACTCCGACGATCGAGCTCCGACCCGGCCTCGTTATCACTCAATCAGCCCGGATCGCTCCTCGTGTTTATCGCCTCGCGGCACCGGAATCGGCCGATTCCGCGGTGATCACCGTTCGCGGCGACGACATCACACTCGATTTCGCCGGCGCGACTATGGAGGGCATGCCGTCGGACTCCAATCCGGACCTCGCGAATGGCGTTGCGGTACGCGTCGCTGGCGGACACAACGTGCGCATCCTGAACGCGCGCATCCGCGGCTACAAATTTGGAATCCTCGCGCGTCACACCAAGAACCTGTCGTTGATCGACAACGATCTGAGTTACAACTGGAAGCCACGCCTTTACAGCGTGATCGAGCACGAGAGTCTGCTAGACTGGCTCTCGTTCCACCACAACGAGAAGGATGAGTGGCTGCGCTACGGCGCGGGCGCGTACCTGAGCGACGTCGAGGCCGGCGAGATCCGCGGCAATACCGTCACTCGGGGAATGAACGGACTGATGCTGGTGCGCACGAACGGGCTTCGCGTCTGGAACAACAACTTCTCGTTCAACTCCGGACTCGGAATCGGACTGTACAGGTCGAGCGGCAACTCGATCATGCACAATCAGGTCGACTACGACGTCCGTGGCTACAGCGACAGCTTCTATCGGCGCGGACAGGACGCTGCCGACCTGCTGATGTACGAGCAGAGCAACAAGAACGTCGTCGCTTTCAACTCCATGACGCACGGCGGTGACGGAGTGTTCCTGTGGGCCGGACAGAGCACGATGGACACCGGAGAGGGCGGAGCCAACGACAATCTTTTTTACATGAACGATTTCAGCTTCGCCCCAGCAAACGGAATCGAGGCGACGTTCAGCCGCAACGTCTTCATTCGTAATTACGTCGAGGGATGCGAGTACGGGATGTGGGGCGGGTACAGCTTCGGCTCGCGGATCGTCGGCAACCGGTTTCTCGACAACCGCACGGGAATCGCCATCGAGCACGGGCAGAACAACGTGATCGTCGCCAACATATTCGCCGACGATTCGACCGCTGTGCGCATCTGGGGAGATTCGATCGAGCCGTCCGATTGGGGATATCCCAAGCACCGCGACACACGCAGCAATGGCTATCGGATAGATGGCAATCTGTTTGGTCGGGGCCGAGTGGGCGTGCGGGCCGCGAATACCAGCACACTGAGCGTTACCAACAATCGTTTCATGGACGTCGATTCCGTCTCGGTGCTGCGTGACACTAGCGGGTATTCGTTCGCCGACAACACGACTGTGCAGGATGCACCGTGGCCCCGCCGCTTCCTCCGACCCCCGCTCGAGCTGGTTGATAGCGTGCTCCCGCTACCGGGCGGATTCATGCCGTCGCGCCCCGACACTTCCCTTGCGGGACGTCCACGCTCGGCGATCATCGTCGACGAATGGGGGCCCTA
>DHJO01000198.1:20199-20510 GCA_002404375.1 Gemmatimonadales bacterium UBA4718
TGGCGCGTTGCATCGCGGCGCGGCGTCGCCTCGGTATCGTCGGAAAGCGGAGCCATCGGCGACACGATCACTGTCGCACCAAAGACAGACTCGGTTGGTGACTGGGAGCTGACGCTCGAATACACCGGGACATCGACGACATCACCACGAGGAGTCGTGCTCCCGGCGCGCGCGCCATACCGGTTTTCGTACAGCCGCTTCGAGGCGCCGATCGCTTGGACCACGCGCTTTTTCAAGTGGAGCGATAGCACCGGCGATCCACGAAAGTCTTCGGATGCGATGTCAGTCCTGACACGAGGGGCAACTATTCT
>DHJO01000198.1:20675-21667 GCA_002404375.1 Gemmatimonadales bacterium UBA4718
GCGCTCGAGGCAACTGGCTCAGTGGATCTCGCGCCCGGCGAGTACACTCTCCGCACTCTTAGCGATGATGGGGTGCGGGTGTGGGTCGACGGCGCGCTCGTGATCGACGACTGGAAACCGCACGAGACCGCGCTCGATTTCGCTCCGCTCGCCGGCGGCCACCACGCGCTTCGCGTTCAGTACTATCAGGGCGATGGCTGGTACGAGCTCAGACTCGACATCGTGAAAGGACGGGATCGCTCACCAGGCTCTCCCGGGGCTCACGGGGCTGACTAACAACAACTGAACGGGTGCGAGTTGTCAGTGGCATAGGTTGTAGGTGTGAGTTCACTACGCCCAGACTTCACTACTGGCGTTATGGCACAAGCAGTTGCTCAGAATGCCACCGAGATAAGTCTGGGCGTAGTGAACTGGAACCAGGCACCTACGCCACTGACGCCTCCACCCGGTTCAGTTCAGTTGACCCCTTTCTAACTCCCCGAAAGCGCGGAGCTCAATCGTCTCAATCCCTCGTCGAGATGGTCCGCCTCCATTCCGAACCCGATCCTGAAGTGATCACTCACGCCGAAGAACCGACCCGGCGTTACGAGCGAATCGTTGGCCAGCAATCTCTCGACTAAGCCGTCAACATTCCCGCCCTCGAGCCGCACGAACCCCACGGTACCCGCGTCGGGCGGCAACCACGACAGCATCGATTGCGATTCAATGAACTTCGTGACCACGCTCCGGTTCCGAGCGACTCGCTTGCGCTGTCTCTCCAACAACGTCTTGGCATGCTCGAACGTGCGCGCAGCCAATCGCTCGGCGGGGTGCGACATCAAGCTGGCGAACAATCCGTTGAGCCGGCGCATCCGTGTCGCCAGCTCGGCCTCCGCGAGAATCCAGCCCGCGCGCAACGCTGCCAGTCCAAAGACCTTCGTGAGACTACGCGTCGTTACAAATCTCGGCGAGACATTTATCGCGGAGCGAATCTCGGGATCCTTCCCCACTCC
>DHJO01000074.1:0-1502 GCA_002404375.1 Gemmatimonadales bacterium UBA4718
CCCGCCCAGCTTGTGCCAACGGAAGCCGGCGACGACGCAGTCGCAATCGCGCTCGTGTTTGACTTTTAGCATGACACGCTTGTTCGGCTCGTAGGTCCCGTCCTCGGCTTTCGCCACGACGCCGTCGAGTCCAGCGCCCTCGAAACGCTGAAACCAGTCGGCAGCAGTAGATCTCTCCCGCGTAGCTGGCGTCAGGTGTAAAGGCGGCTCTGCGTTCTTGAGGAGCGCCTCGAGTCTTGCGCGTCGTTTTGCGAACGGTATGTCGCAAAGGCTCTTATCGCCCTCGCATAGCAAATCGAAGAAGACAATCGACGCAGGCGTCGCTTCCGCCAACTTGTTTACGCGAGACGCAGCGGGATGGAGTCGCATCTGCAGCGTGTCGAACTCGAGGCCTTCGCTCGTCGCGATGACGATCTCGCCGTCAAGCACGCAGCGCTCCGGAAGCTGCGCCTTGAGCGGATCGATGAGCTCGGGGAAGTATCGATTGAGCGGCTTCTCGTCCCGGCTCTGGATGAAGACCTCATCGCCGTCACGGAAGATGAGTGTACGGAAGCCGTCCCACTTGGGCTCGAAGATCCATTCTTCGCCTGGTGGGAGCTCGCCGACTCGCTTGGCGAGCATGGGGAGGACGGGTGGATTTACAGCTAGGTTCATGCGGAAAGCTTGAGCACTGGTGGTTCCCTGATTAAGGCTCAAGCCACGCTTTCGCCGGGTTGATGTCGCGGAAGACTTCGATCGTCTGACCCGCGTTCTCGGAAGCGATCGCGTACATTCGCGCCATTCCGAAAGAGGCGTCGGAGTTAGCGACTACCGCCCTTCGGACACCCGGCGAGAAAAACTGGTTGCGGGATGCATCCCTGATTACTCCAGAGCCAACTCGAATCTCAGTCAACTCGCTCATGTCAACGAGCTGCCTGAAATCTGGCTGGAACTGTGGGTCGTTGCGGAGACGCTGGCCGTGATCGAAGATCTCATCCTCGGTCGCTGCGCCCCAGATTCGGGTCACGACGAGCGTTCGATCCGTGTCTATTGTGTACGAGGCTGGCAATACTGCTCCCGCAGGGGCTTCTTCCATAGCACGGAAGAACGTGAGAAACGCTACTGTAAGTTTATCAGCGCGATGACGATCTCGCCGTCCAGGGATGCTCTCTCTCCTGATGGAATAGAATTGCTGACCCTAAGGTCTAGCTGTCTGAACGCGCCAACTACCGCGCGTTTCCCACTTTGACAGGAGTCGATTCATGACCGTTCGCGGTCTCGCGCTGTTCGCTGTCACGTGCTTCGCCGCCAGTGCCTGCGGCGGAGGGAGCTACGGTTCTACGTCGCCGTTGCCCACGACCCCCAACACACCGCCCGTGGCAGATCAGGTCAACGCGACGGTGTCCCTTGCGTTCGATCCGCCAACACTAACCACTAAGGTCGGACACGCGGTGACATTTGCGTTCGGGTCAGTGGGACACAACATCTTCTTCGACGCCGCCACCGGCGCACCCGCGGATATC
>DHJO01000074.1:1713-2003 GCA_002404375.1 Gemmatimonadales bacterium UBA4718
GTCGACGAATCCACTCGTGTCAGCTCCATCCTCGGCAGAGTGGGAGCTTGCGCACTTTCAGCCCTGTGGAGCAGGCGACTCCAGGCCACGTAGGTGTGAGCGCTGAGGCAGGCCATGGCCGCGATGGGTGGTCGTCGCAACACGAACAGCTCGATGAGCGTGGCCGAGATCATGACGGTGCCGAGCGCGACGGCCGACGCGCCGGAGGCGAGCGGAACTACCATGAACGCGGCACCAACGACTTCGAACACCCCCGTCACGTATCGAAGCCATTGGCCGACCCCGATACT
>DHJO01000074.1:2121-3422 GCA_002404375.1 Gemmatimonadales bacterium UBA4718
AGAAAAAATACGCCGGCGAGCGCAAGCTCAGTGCATTCGAGCGCGATCAGCTGACGTCGCCGCCGCCGCGCGTGCGGCGACTCGAACTGATCTCGGCGGCGGCCGAGCTGAGTGCCAGGGAGGCGCTTGCGGAGCGCATATAGCGCGCTGACAACCAATACGAGAAGCAGCGCGTGTAAAAGGCCAGGTTTGTCGAACATCGATCGAGTCTCCATGCACTGTGGATCGTGCTATGTCAGACTCCACCGCGTCTTCATTTATTCCTGCTGGCACGGTCCGTTGCGCAAACATGCTCGGGAATATTTCTTCGCATCGGCCCACAGGTGTCTGACACTAGTGCCACACGCTCACGATGATTGGTATTACCAGCATCTTGACTAACCAGTCACCGGCGTGAATCGCGGCTACCTTGACCGGGGTATTGTCCCAGAGGACGGATCCAGTGAGGAGGATTACCGGAAATCCGATCCACAACAAAACGCCGAAGTGTACCGCGATCAGCCAATTGCTAACGCCGAGTAGCGCTACGAAGTGCGCGATGACGTAGGCGAGGACGAAGCACCGCAACAGCTCGATGACCAGTTTCCCCGCCGGCATCTTTGCGCCGGCCATCGCTACCGCCGGGTCCACGCCGCGGGCGCGCATCCACGGCTTGTAGAAAAGGAAAGGACTGTACCAGAGCCAGCCGAGCACGAACACTACGATTGTGGCTACGAGGACCGCCAAGTAGTTCACGTGGACCATTGTTCCCTCTCCTTTCTCTAAGGTTATCTGCTAGAAGAGACCGACCTTGCCCCTCACCGATTCGATCAGCTTCGCGGGGTCGTACCCGACCCCTTGCTTGAACACGATCTGCACGTTTCGCACATCGGCGATGCGCGTCGCAGGGTCCCCGGCGACCACCACGAGGTCCGCGTCCTTTCCCACGACGATCGACCCCACGCGATCGGCGCGCCTGAGAAATGTCGCGCCATTCAATGTGCCGATGCGGATCGCTTCCAGCGGCGTGAAACCGCTCTCGACGAGCAGCTCCAGCTCGTGCTGGTTCGAGTAGCCGGGGATGACGCCGCCGCCACCGGTGGGGTCCGTGCCCGCGAGCAACAGTCCACCGGCACGCGCGAATGCCAGCTCCATCGCCCGCGCCTTCGCGAACAGCGCCGCGTACGTAGAAGCCGTATTCGCAGCCGTCGCCGCATGACGCTGCTCGAACTGCGCGCGGAGCTGGGGGTCGAGCACATCCAGCCCCGGCGGCAGCGGCCGGCCAGGCACGAAAGTCTCGAAAATCGTGAGCGTCGATGTGA
>DHJO01000074.1:3531-5443 GCA_002404375.1 Gemmatimonadales bacterium UBA4718
GTGACGAAATCGGTGGACACGAAGAATCCGTGTTCGAGGTCATCGATCCCGAGGCCGGCCGCCTCACGATACGTCACGGAGCAGAGATGACCGGTCACCTTCATCCCCCGCTTATGCGCCTCCTCGATCGCCGCGCCGAGCTCGGCGCGCGTAATGTGCATGTACGCCTTGAACGACGTCGCGCCGGCATCGGCCCAGAAATTCACCATGCGCCGAGCGTCGTCAGCTCCCGTGAGCTCGTGCACCTGATCCAGGCCGAGTCCGGGACCTTCGAGATAGGGCGCGGTCGCGTCGAGCCAGGGACCCGGCTTCTTTCCGGCATCGATGTCGTGCTTGATTCCGAAGTCACCAAAGCCGTTCAGGTTGCCGCCGGTGCGCATCGATGTCACGCCCCCCGCGAGATAGAGTCGCGTGAAGCTCTCCGCCACGTTCGCGTAGATGCCGGGGCCGGTGGGGTAGAAAAGGTGCTCGTGCACCATCACCAGTCCCGGGATCACCGTTTTTCCCGTAAGGTCGATGACCTGCGCGCCGCCAGGTACGGCGATCGACCGAGAGTCGCCGAGTGCGGCAATGCGACCATCGCGGATGATGAGGGTCTGATCATTTCGCGCCGGCACACCGGTCCCATCAATCACGCGGGCGTGCGTGAGTGCGACGACGGGAGAGTCGACGGCGATGAACGAGTGGACAGCAGCGGAAAGTGTGGGGCGCTGGGCGTTCAGCTCCGCTGAGGCGAGAAGCGTGAGTGACGTGAGTGCGGTGATGAGGGATCGATAGCGCATGCTCAGAAACTCCGCATTATCCTCACGGCCGTCAATCAGGCATACTCGCGCGATGCGGATCCAGGCTGCAGTGTATTGCATGCGCATCTCCGTACATATCGTCGCCGTGGCGCTGGCCACGGTCATCCCGCACTTGGCCCGGGCCCAGGCCAGCCGACCCATCCTCGCAGTATTCGCTCACCCCGACGACGAGCGCGTCATCGGTCCACTCTTGTCAAAGCTCGCGAGGGAGGGACGCGAGACCCATCTCGTGATCGCCACCGACGGCTCCAAAGGCGTTCGCGATTTCGCTCATATCCCGGCCGGTCCGGAGCTCGCCGCCGCACGCACCAAGGAGGCGCAGTGCGCTGCCAACCGGCTGGGTGTGCGACGGCTCCACATCCTCGGTCTTCCGGATGGCGGCCTCGCATCGTTCGAAGTTCTGGGTAAACTGCGGGCGGGGCTCGCGGCAATCATCGATTCGCTCAGGCCCGCGGCGATCATCACCTTCGGTCCGGAGGGAGGCACCGGCCATCCCGACCACCGGCTGGTCGGCGATGTCACGACGCAGATCGTGCAGAGCGATGCGCGCTACGCGAACATCGATTTGCTCTACGCATCGCTGCCGACTGAGCGTCTGCGCACGGCACCGCCCGCATCACCCACCGTGAACGGAATGGCGGAGGCTCTACTGACTGTGCGCGTGCCGTTCGAGGAGCGGGATCTAGCGGCGGGACGCGAGGAGTTCGCGTGTCATCGCACCCAGTACGCACCCGCTGAGATGGACGCGGTCAACAAGTATCTGGCGCACGCGTGGAACGGTACCGTGTGGTTGCGTCCGTGGAACGGGACACTGCACGATCCCGGAATCTTCAGACTGTAGGGCCTATTTGACCCACGCCGCGCGCTCTTCCTTCGTCAGCTCAGGGGCGACTCGGCGTCCTTCTGCATCGGAGCGCAAAGCTGCCTCGATGATTGCCATGACTGTCGCGCCCTGCTCGGGCGGCACCGGGTTCGGCGCTCGCCCATGCAACGCTTCGCGCAACGCGACATAGTATCCTCGCTGATCACCACGTGCCGTCTTGAGCGCGCGCGTATCGCCGGTGGCTCCCTCGTACAAGACGGCATCATCCGGATCGAGCCCCCAATCC
>DHJO01000074.1:5595-5871 GCA_002404375.1 Gemmatimonadales bacterium UBA4718
CTTTTCGCCATGCACAGCGAAGCGAGGGCTGCCGCCGGAGACGAGCGAGCCGGCCCCGAGAGTTGCGACCATTTCGCCGTAGCGCAGCACGAGCTGGAAGAAGTCATCCGTTCTCGCACCGCGGCGTTGCTTCGCGAGCGTTGCCTGCACGCTGTCCGGAAATCCGAATAGCAACAGCGTCTGATCGATGAGGTGCGGGCCGAGGTCGTAGAGGAGTCCCGCGCCCGGGCCGGGAATTTCGCGCCAGCGGTCGCGGACATCCGGGCGATAACGATC
>DHJO01000074.1:6066-7831 GCA_002404375.1 Gemmatimonadales bacterium UBA4718
GGCACGCATCGCCAGCTCGGCGAGCGGCGCGTGCGTTTCATTAGGGCTCGCAATTACGACGAGATCGACATTCGCATGCGTTGCGAGCGCCTTCGGATCTTGCACGACGTCCACATCGGGGAGCACGGCCTTTACGTCGGCGGGATGGCTGGACGACACCGCGGTGATCTTGTAGCCGTCTGTCCCCTTGAGCAGCGGCACGTGGAAGGTCTTCGATACGAAACCGAAGCCGATTACGCCCACTCGAATTGGTGATTTAAGCACCAAGGAGCGACTCCTTGATCTTCAAGGCGCACCCGAGAGGAGAGATGTGCACAGTCCAATAGTGGCTGCGAGAAGCGGCGCGCCTTTCACGATCCCCCTACGCCGGGCTTCGCGAGGTTTCTCTCTTGACGGTCAGCAAGCAGAGCGTCGACGGCGAACCTGCCGGCTCCCGTGAGAGCTAGGGCCAGACTCGAGCCAAGAAGCAGGAATTCGAGCTCATAGGTCGAGAATCCTCCCTTGAGCCTGACGAGGACGATGGCTCCGAGCATGTCGCACACGAACCCGAGCGCGATCAGGCGTGTAAGGAAGCCTAGTGCGAGAGCAATTCCGCCGAAGAACTCGAGCAGCCCGATGAACGGCCCCATCAAGCCCGGGAATGGGACGCCCATGTGGGTGAACGCGCCAGTAACGCCGGCGAAGCCAAAGACGAACAACTTCTGCGCACCGTGTCTGATGAAGATCGTTGCAACGGCGAGACGAAGTGCCGTAAGGCCCAGAGCTAGCGAGCGGGGGGAAGAGCGAAAGAAAGACATCGGGACACCTCGCGGCGAATGTGTCGGTTCATTAGGTAATACTCTCTCAGCTATTACGCCGCAGTGAACTGAGCTGTTGTCCAGGTTGCGAGTCTTCAGGCCATCTGCGCGCCACGGGTTGGCGCAGCCTCAAAGGGTCATGATACAAGCGGGTTGTACAACTTGACGGCGATACCTTGCGGCATTCCAGCAGCGTCCTCGATCGCGAGGCGCACGCGCCGCACAGTCACGGGCTCAAAACGATCCAGCTTCGCGTAACCGATCGTCGATCCGTATGAGAGCACCTGCCAGTCGCGGTCAACCGCGCCGTAGAGCGTATATCGCGCGACACTCTGTCCGCGCGTGATGTCCTCCCCGAGGCGTGCGACTCCAATCGGCTCCGCGCGGCCCAAGTCCAGTTCCACATCGGCCCTGCCAGGAGCAGTCACCGAAGGCGCGCGTCGCGCATCTCGAGCGAGGTCGCGCTCGAATAGCGAAGTGAGTCGCGCGCGAAACAGGGCGAGCCGCGCGACATCCGTAGAGTGAAGGAGGCCATCCCGCGTCGGCGGAACGTTGAGCAACAGCTTTCCGTTCCGACCGACCGACGAGAAGTAGAGACTCTCGAGGTTGTCCACCGTGCGAACCCGGTCGTCCTCTGCGGGGTGGTAGAACCATCCGGGCCGGATCGAGACGTCGACTTCCGCGGGTCGCCACACCGTCCCAGCGCGATCGCCATGCTGCAATGCATCAGTAACACCGGGGCCCTCAGCACCCGGAACTGTCACGGCGTCCGGATTCACTGTCGACCAATTCGGGTCGCCGGCCGTTCCATTCTCGTTTCCGCACCAGCGCACGTCCGGACCGGCGTCGGAGAACATGACTGCGTTTGGCTGGAGTTGCCGCACGAGGCGGAAGAAACGGGGCCAATCGTAGATCTGCCGTTTCCCGTTCGGTCCCTCTCCGTTCGCGCCGTCGAACCACACTTCGGC
>DHJO01000197.1:0-190 GCA_002404375.1 Gemmatimonadales bacterium UBA4718
CCTTCTATGTAGCAGTCGCCGATGATGGGCATGACGTTCTCATCGACGAAGGCGCGAATCGTATCGCGGACCGCGCGCTCCTCTTCGGAGAGCGCGGAATCAATGTTGTAAAAGTCGGTTTCCATACGGGAAAGTTAGCCGCGCGTGCGTTTTATGCGACTGCGCGACAGGCGAGAGGAGTGATTCCCAC
>DHJO01000197.1:260-1348 GCA_002404375.1 Gemmatimonadales bacterium UBA4718
GTATGCAGCGCCTCGTCCCATCCGTCGCGCCTGATGTGCCGTCGGCTCAACACGATCTCCGGCACGTAGCCTTCGCTGGCCGGGCTGTAGTGGCCGAGCCTGCTCTTCATCCGCCTGGAGATTCGCATTGGAATCTCGCGGAGCGCGCTGCCGAACCGTTCTTCGTTGAACTGCGTGTGCCAGCGGGATAGCTCGCGAATAAGCCGCAGGTCGGCCGGGTTGGTTCGCTCGGGGCTGCGCCTCCTCCGCGGCGACTCGGTCGATCGCGGGACCGGAAACTCGAGGATCGTTCTCCGCGCTTCTTGTCTCGACACTCTGTTCCTGCCGTGGACGAAAATGATTATCGCCCTCCAGACCTCCTCGTCGGCTCCAAGGAAGCTGTTGTGGATGCGGAGTTCGCCTCCGCTGTAGCTGACGACAACGGTTCTATTAGTGGTGAGCCGTACGCGATACTGCGTGCCCAGTCCGAGCCGCTGGAGACGGACTCTCAGTTCCTCCGCGTTCTTCGGTGGCGCTTCGTCCAGCTCCAGCGCAATCTGGTCCCGGTCACTCAGCCGCCACATACTCCGACCGCTTGAAGCATTTGTGCGGGCCCGTCACGAACGTGCCCTGATCTCCCGACCACACGTGCGTCGTGACGTCGATCGTTTCGGGGCCGATAGCGATGACGTTGACCGAAGAGGGCCGTCCCCCGCGCGATCTGCTCGAGATCGTACCAGCCGTAGAGATCACGGTGCCCTTTCTCGTGTGCTCGATGTAGTGCACCGATTCCTGGTGATCGTGACCGCAACACACCAAGTCGACGCCCATCTCGGCGAAAGCTCCGAGAATCTTATGTGTGTTCTTGAGCCCGTGACGCTGGGACAGCTCGCCTCGCACAGGATTGTGGTGCATCACGATCACGCGTGCATCGCCGGGTGGCGACTTCTCGAATATCTCCTTCGCCTCGTCGAGTTGCTCCTTGTGGATGTCACCAATGATGGAGACATCGCGGAGGTTCCAGGTCAATGTGCGCCGCGTCACGCCGTGGGCGGTGTTGATCCCCACGAATGTCGCGCCGGGGACGTGGAGCACCGGCTCCAGATTCC
>DHJO01000197.1:1409-11006 GCA_002404375.1 Gemmatimonadales bacterium UBA4718
GCTTTCCACCACGCGACATCGTGATTGCCGGGGACGGTGATGATCCGACTTACCTTTCGGGCGTCCCGAATGAAAGCTGCAGCACGTTGAAACTCGCCCGCTCTGGCGCGCTGAGTGAGATCGCCCGATATCGCGACGACTTCGAACTTCTCCACCTGGATAATTTCCTCGATCGCCTCGATCTGTTCCGGGACGGCCGGCCAGCCGAAGTGCAGGTCCGAGACGTGAAAGACGGTAGTCATGTCATCCGCCTCTCGAGTTGCCGCGTGGTCAGGGCGCGAGGACGAGATCGGCGAAATGCGTCGCGACGCTCGCCGTGAGGGCGGGAGAGAGCGTTCTCGCGGGGTCGCCAACCACCTCGCCTACCCAACGAATCTGAGCCATACGCGAATCGATCATCACAATGCGCAAAATCGCAACGCCCGTACCATTGCCGCGGTTCTCGATTCGAAGCTCGACGGGGAGCAGCGCATAGCGCGATCCCTTGAGACCGACGAGTCCGCGAACCTGCGACTGAAGCGGATCGCGTACAGTCGTCTCGGGCAGAACGCGTCCGCGCAGCCACTCGGCGGACAGTGACCGTGCGTCGGTCATCATGATGCTGTTGAGTTTCGACGCGCGCTCGACCTCACGACCGAATGTCCATGCTTTGCCGAGTCCGCGAGCGGACATGGCGGCTTCGATCTGGTCGTCGAGGGCCGCGAGAAATGCTGCGCGATTCGGGATTTGCTGCTGCCAGCCCAGAGTGTCGGTCAAGGAGAGGTACTGGACGGGAAAGACGAGGATCTCCTGCCCCGCCATCCGCTCCAGCGGTCGAAGGGGTACCGGAGAAGCATCGGTCTCGGGTGGCTTTGACGCGCACGCCGCCAGGATGGAGGCGGATACTAGGAGAGCAAATGCTCGCAACTGTCTCTGGGTTTGGATTGCGGGAAAGTTAACGCATACTCAATTTCATCGCATACGTGCATAACGGTGTGATGGATAGAATCCGCAAGATTGCCATCTGGTCGTTCGTCGCCGTGCTCGGCGCGACGAGCTTCGCGTGGCTCGCGCTCTCCCGCGGCGAGCCGGTGAATGCCGCGTGGCTGCTGGTCGCCGCGCTTTGCACGTATGCGGTGTCGTATCGGTTTTACAGCCGATTCATCGGCAGCCGCATCTTCGCGCTCGATCCTGCCCGGCCCACGCCGGCGGTGAGGCTCAACGATGGCCGCGACTTCATGCCGACCAACAGGTGGGTTGTTTTCGGCCACCACTTCGCCGCGATTGCGGGACCCGGCCCGCTCGTGGGGCCAACCCTCGCCGCGCAATTCGGATTTCTTCCCGGCGCGCTCTGGATCATCGTCGGCGTGGCGATCGGCGGAGCGGTTCAGGATTTTGTCATTCTCTGCGCGTCTGTGCGCCGGGACGGGAAGTCACTCGGGCAGATGGCGAAGGAAGAGATCGGGCCTGTGGCGGGATACACGGCGTTGGTCGCAGTGCTCGGCATAATGATCGTCCTCATTGCCGTGCTCGCGCTCGTGGTGGTGAACGCGCTCAAGGCGAGTCCGTGGGGTGTTGTCACGATCGGGTTGACGATTCCCACGGCGCTCCTCATGGGCGTATATCTGCGCTGGGTGCGACCGCACAAGGTGCTGGAGGCGAGCGCGATCGGTCTGGTCCTTCTGATTCTGGCGCTTTACGCCGGACGCTGGGTCGCGCAAAATCCGGTGCTCGCACCGGCGTTCACGCTCACCGCGAAGACCCTCGCACTTCTGATAATGGGTTACAGCTTCTTCGCGTCGGTTCTGCCTGTGTGGCTCCTGCTCGCCCCGCGCGACTACCTCTCCGCCTTCGTCAAGATCGGCGTAGTGCTGGCGCTGGCTCTGGGGATCGTGATCGTGCTGCCGCCGCTCCAGATGCCGGCGCTCACGCAATTCACCAATGGCACCGGGCCTGTGTTCGCCGGAAAGATATTTCCCTTCGCCTTCATAACGATTGCGTGCGGATCCATCAGCGGATTCCATTCGCTGATCGCATCCGGGACGACACCGAAGCTTCTCGCCAACGAGGCGGACGCGCGCATCGTCGGATACGGTGCAATGCTCACGGAATCATTGGTTGCGGTGATGGCGCTGATCGCGGCGTGCGTTCTCACACCGGGAGTTTACTTCGCGATCAACGCTCCGCCGAGCGCGATCGGCACGACAGCAGCGAGCGCCGCCGCCGCGGTTCAACACTGGGGATTCGCGCTCGATCCAGCGCAAATGCAGCTTCTTGCGCAGCAGGTTGGCGAGAAGTCGCTGCTGTCGCGAACGGGCGGCGCGCCAAGTCTTGCCGTCGGCATGGCGCATCTCTTCTCACGGGTGCTTGGTGGCTCGACCGCGATGGCGCTCTGGTACCACTTCGCGATCATGTTCGAAGCGCTCTTCATCCTGACGACGGTGGACGCCGGCACGCGCGTCGGACGGTTCATGCTCCAGGACCTGTTGAAGCACGTGTGGCCGCCGATCGGCAGGGTCTCGTGGTATCCGGGCGTCGTGATCTCCAGTGGTATTGTGGTGGCAATGTGGGGGCACTTCCTGTATCAGGGCGTAATGGATCCGCTAGGAGGGATCAACTCGCTCTGGCCGCTTTTCGGTATCTCGAATCAGCTGCTCGCGGCGGTGGCGCTTTGCGTTGGCACGACGGTCATCATCAAGATGGGGAAGGCGAGGTACGCGTGGGTGACTATTCTGCCACTCGTCTGGCTCGCGCTGGTGACGCTTACCGCGGGCTGGCAGAAAATCTTTTCTCCTGATCCTAAGCTCGGGTTCCTGTCAAACGCGCGACTGCTCCGCGAAACTTTGTCGCGAGGCGCACTCCCGGCGGGTGCGCAATCCATCGGTGACGCGAGCCGATTGATCCTCAACGACCGGATTGACGCGGCTGTGGCGGCGTTCTTCCTCCTCTCTGTCATTGTCATACTCGTTGCCTCGGCGCACGAGTGGTTCGTCGTTCTGACCGGACGGAAGGTCGCAAAGAGCTCCGAGTTCCCCTTCGGGGCAGCGAACCGCGCCGCTTAGAAGCCCTCGGCACGAGTCCGCTCGGATCGCGTAATCCCGCTCACGCGCTATGCAGCGTCTGCGGAAACTGCGGCACTTCAAGCGGCTCGAGCACGCGAACCGACAATACCATCGCGTCCAATCCGGCGAACTGAAGACGTCGCTGAAGTTGATATGCCGTTTCGTTGTGGAGTATTCGCTGAAAAAACCTCTCGCGCTCGAAAATCAGCTTTCCGAGAAAGAAGACGGACCTTGGGAATTCAGCTGCGATTGCTGAGCAAAGTTCCACACCTTCATCGAGGACGTCAGTGCCAATGGCCATTCTCGATTCGGAGGCGAGACCGAATCTGTGAGCCAGATCGACGTAACTCCCGAGAGATTCCTTCGTCTGCTCGCGCAGCCTTTCCACCTCCTGCACTCCCTTCATTGTGGCCGCGTCGATTACGCCGATCGAAACAAAAATCATGTTCGCGAAGTGTCCCGGAAATAGCTTCTGGATCGTGAGCAAGGCGTGGACCCCCATGCCACCGTAGCCTCCGACAAGCAGAACGGCGGTGGGCCGCTTCGGATTAAGGGGGGGCGACTCCGATTCAGCGCTGCTCGGGAGTGCCTCCATGATACTGTTCAGCCTTGCGAGGTTGAGCTGGACCCGTTGGTAGTGCCCTCTGATCATGAAGCATCCCATGACCACCACGCCCGTGACCGCGATCGTAACCCATCCCCCCAGCGCGAACTTCTCGTAGATGATACCCGTGAGAATTCCGGCGCAGAGTGCGAGAGCCAGACCGTGGATGCTCAGCCCGCGACGACGGCCGGACGCCCGCTCGCGCAGCCACATCCGGAACATTCCGAGTTGGGAAAGTGAGAATGTCACGAATACGTTGATCGAGTACATCGTGACGAGCGCTGTCAGGTTTCCGCGTGTGTATAAGAGTGTCGCGAGTGCTGCGCCTCCCATGAGCAACACGCCATTGCTGATGGTCAGCCGGCTCGAGAGCTGAGCGAAGCGGTGCGGAAGCCAGGAATCCATCGCCATGCTGGACATGACCCGGGGCCCATCAATGAACCCCGCTTGCGCGGCCACGAATAGAAGCGCCGCTTCAGCAGCCAATGTGAGCACCACGTAGCTGTACCCGATATGGTACTGTCCAATCGTCCATCTGCCCGCGAAGGCATCGAGCAGGACCGCGTTCATGGTCTTGCCCTCGACGGGGCGAGCGTGGAAAAGGAGGTAAAGGACGAGCAGACCGCTCGCGGTGACTGCGAGAGAGATCGCCATCAATGTCATCGTGCGTCGGCCAGTTTGAACTTTTGGCTCTCGCATGATCTGCAGGCCGTTGGAAACGGCCTCAATCCCCGTATAGGTCCCGGCGCCCATCGAGTATGCTCTCAGAAAAACGCCGAACATGCCCATCAAGCCCAATGTGCTGAGCCCGGTTTGAAAGCCTCGATGCACCTCACTTGCAACGGCTGGAACCTGATGAACGTGCATCCCCAAACCACCAACGAGAAGCACGGCATGTGTGAGAAGAAACAGACCGAAGATCGGCGCGAGGACTGTCACGGATTCCTTCACGCCACGAAGGTTGAGCAGAATCAGAATGCAGATTACGGCTCCTTCGAGTATCAGCTTCCAGCGCGCCGCTGCCAGTGGGAGAACGCTGAAGACCTGGTCGGCGCCGCTGGCGATCGAGACCGAGATAGTCAGGACGTAGTCGACGAGGAGTGCGGATCCTGAGACAACTCCCCACCGGGGTCCTAGCAGCTCGGTCGCGACGATGTATCCACCGCCCCCGAACGGGAACCGCTTGATGATCTGAGAGTAGGCGAGGGAGATGACGAGGACGGTGATCGTCGTGGCCAACGCGAGCGCAATCGCGAGATACGTGTGCTGACCTAGAGCGCGAAATGCCTCGTCTGGCCCGTAGGCCGATGATGAAAGGCCGTCAGCACCAAGTCCAACCCATGCAAGGAGAGCGATGAGCGAGATGGAGTGATAGGTACTGGGCGACTCCACATCTCGTGGACTTCCATACAGGAGCTTCTTAAGTCTGGGGCGCATCGTCGTCGGCTAACTATCACCTCGCGGCGAGCGCGCGAAATGCCTTTGTGAATTCTTTACGAATTCTTTGTACGGTCTTAATGCCCCTCAGGGAGGTATGCGTGGGTGACCAGCCTGCCACTCGCCTGATCCTCAACGACCGGATTGACGCGGCCGTCGCGGCGTTCCTCCTCATCTCTGTCATCGTCATACTGGTTGCCTCGGCGCACGAATGGTTCGTCGTCCTCAACGGGCCCAAGATCGCTCGCACCACGGAAATCCCATTCGAGGAGACAACCCAGGCGGCTTAGGCGCAACTCCGCGATTGAGAGCGCGCATTGACATGTGGCGTCAGCAAAAACGATCCACTGGCAGTACCTCGTGGCGACTGCGCCGTCCACGCTCCGCTGATTCCTGCAACGTCGTATCGGCCGCGAAGGACAATTCGTTCCTGGCCTCCGGGATTCAACACTATCCTAACTGAGTCGCGCGCGATGCTGACCGGACCTGTGTGAGCGCCCACTACACTCGCCACGGCTATCGGAAAGGATTGATCGTCCAGCCAATCGAGACCAAGCAGCGATAGGTCCAGGTCATAAACGCCCATGTGCGGCGGGTTGTCCGTCCGGACCGATTCCGGCCTCGAATAGCGATTATCTACGAACCCGATCGTGCCACAGATCCGTTTTGCCGGAGGCTCGTGGAGCTCGAGTTGATAAGGCTGGGTGAGAGACAGCTTCGCATCCCAGGCGCCCACGAGACTCTGTCCAGGCTCAGCGTCGAGCGCGAAACGTCTTTCGGCTGATCCGCCGCCGCATGCAACGATTGCCAAAGCAATCACGGGAACGCCCCGCATCACGCCACCTCGTCCTGCGTATCCAGCACGGCCAGCACGATCAGGATCTGATCGGTGGCGTAGGCGACTGAAGAGATGGCGTCGGAAAAGAGGACAGCCAGCGCCGTCTTCTTGTTGAGCCTCTCGTGCTCAAGTCGCTCGGTGGGGAGGAGCCTCCCGAACAGAACGTGCTTTACCCGCTTCAAGCCTATCGCCATAGTCTTGAAGTTCGCATCCCCAATCGGCGCCTTGCACAAAGATTTCACAAAGGCGCGAGGCGCGCTAAAGTAGTGTCCCGCCCCCGAAGATGCGATCATAATGGGATGGCTGGTCAGACCGCTCTCGTAATCGACGATGAACCCCAAATCCGGCGAGCAGTCTCTCACGCGCTGGCCGACGACTTCGCCAAAGTCATTGAGGCGGCGAACGGCGTTGAGGGGTTGCGTCTTGCCGCCGTTGAGAAGCCTTCGCTGATCGTGCTCGACCTGGGCCTGCCGGACATGACCGGAGAATCCGCCTGCGTGGAGCTCCACAAAACATCCCACGCGATAATCCTCGTCCTTTCCGCCCGCCACGCCGATCAGGAAAAGGCGACGCTGCTGGATGCTGGAGCAGACGATTACGTCACAAAGCCCTTCAGCACGCTGGAGCTAAAGGCACGAGTGCGGGCGCTGCTGAGGCGAGCAAACTCCCGTCGCGTGAACGGCGGAACAATTATTCGTCACGGAGCCCTTTCGATGGATCTCGAGGCACACAGCCTCCTGCGCGATGGCGCGCTCGTTCACCTCACGCCGACGGAATGGGAGCTGGTGCGAGTTCTCATGATGAACGCCGGAAAGACGATGACGCACCGGCAGCTCTTCGCAGCGGTGTGGCCCGGCAGACAATACGGCGACGCGCAGCAGTACCTTCGCGTTCACGTCGCCAACATCAGACGAAAGATCGAATCCAACGCTCTAGACCCGCGCTATATCTTCACGGAGCCGGGGGTCGGATATCGCTTTGCCGCGCCTCAGTAACCGCGGTGCTCAGGTGACAACGCGCGCTTCGATATGGGCTCTCGCATTGCTGTCCCTCGGCGCGGCCACAGTCGCGCTGCTTGCCGCTCGGAGTCACCTGGGCGAAGCCCATGTGGCGCTCGTGTTTCTGCTGGTAGTTCTCGGCGCGAGCGCTGCAGGGGGCCGGATTGTCGGGATGACCACCGCCCTCGCCGCATTTCTTGCCTTCGATTGGTTTTTCCTGCCGCCGTACAACACACTGCTCGTGCGAAACCCGTTCGATTGGCTCGTGCTTTTCGTCTTCCTCGTTACCAGTGTCGTGGCTGCGCAGCTCCTTTACCGCGCAAGATCGGAGCGGGCCGCGGTCGAGCGCGCGGAAGCGCTTCGGGAAGCCGACAAACTGAAGGACGCTCTGCTCGCCTCGCTCTCGCACGATTTGCGCACGCCACTGACGACGATCAAAGCGCTCGCTCACGAGCTGCAACCACTCGGCGACGAGCGCACGTTCATCATCGAGGAGCAGGCTGACCGGCTCAATCGTCTCGTCACCGATCTGCTGGAGGTCGCGCGCCTGGAGGGCGGAGCTCTGCCGCTCGACATCCAGATCAACGCCGCCGACGACCTTCTCGGCGCCGTGGTTCAGCAGGTTTCTGGCAGACCGGACCAGGACCGGTTAAAAGTTTCCCTCGACGATCCCGCGACTCTCTCGTTTGGGCGATTCGACTTCGTTCACTCCCTGCGGATCATTGGAAACCTCGTGGACAACGCCTTCAAGTACGCTCCGCCAGGCACTCCCATCGAGGTTACGGGCGGCGTCAATGGTGATGCTCTTATCTTCCGCGTTTGCGATCACGGGAATGGAATCGCGGCCGCCGAGCGGGACGGCATGTTCACGCCATTTTATCGGTCGCCATTGAGATCGTCGGGTGCGCAGTCGGGCGGCCTCGGCCTTTCGATCGCCCGTCGGTTGGCGGAGGCGCAGGAGGGCACTCTGACTTATGCCGACCGCGACGGAGGAGGAGCGATTTTCGAGCTTAGACTTCCGGCGGCAACGCCATAGCGCTAACCTGACGACCCCACGCCTCCTGAATCTTTTCACTCACATGCAAAAATTCCGGTCGTTCCTGCTCCTGCTGATCGCACCACACCTCGCCGCGCAAACACCCGCCAGGTTTGATTTCTCCATCAAGAACATCATGCGCGGCCCAGAGCTCTACGGCCGGCAGCCCGACAACGTCCACTGGAGCGCCGACAGCAAGTGGATCTATTTCACCTGGCTCGAGCCCGGCACCGATTGGCGTGAGCGGCCAAAACAGTTCCGCGTGCGCGCGGTCCCCGGTGCAAAGCCGGAGCGCGTCTCGATTCAGCAGGCAGACTCGACGGGATTTCGATTCGCTGAGAGCGAGCTCTCCCACAATGGCCGATATTCCGCAGTCGCGTTCAACGGCGATCTCTACATCAACGATCTCACCGCCGGCACGACAAGACGCCTCACCCAGACGGTGGAACCCGAGAGCAATCCGCACTTCTCGGCGAACGACAGAGAGATCTACTTCGTGCGGAACAACAACGTCTATTCGCTTGATCTCACCAGCGGATTTCTGCGGCAGGTGACGGACATCCGTCAGGGCCCACAGCCAGTCACCGACTCGGCAAAGGCCGTTGGCCAGCGAGGGAGACTCGAGCAGCAGCAGCGCGATCTCTTCGAATCGGTCCGCGACCGCATCCGCGCCGACAGTACCGCGCGCGCAGAGCGGCTGCAGCGCGATTCATTGACGCTCAAGCCCGTCTACCTGCAGGCAGGTGAGCAGGTCTCGGATTTCTCCATCGCGCCGACCGGTACTTCGCTGCTCATTGTTACTCGCACTCCGAGTACCGGTACGCGCACGACGGACATTCCGGAGTACGTCACCAGAAGCGGGTACACCGAGGAGCTGCGAGTACGCACCAAAGTCGGCGACGCGGAGCAGAAGGGGCGGGTCGCCCTCATCACACTGCCCGGCGCGGCACTCACCTGGCTCAAGCCGTTTTCGTCGGATACCACCACCGGGGCGTACAATCTGCTCGGCTGGAACGACACCGGTACACGCGGTCTGATCTACGCCTTCAGCGGAGACAACAAGTCGCGTCTGCTGGAAACGGTCGACCCCACCGGAAAAATCGCGGCGCTCGAGACGGCCCGCGACACGGCCTGGATCGGTGGTCCGTGCACCGATTGTGGAGGCTGGTACGACCACGGTCGCAGGATCTGGTACGTATCCGAAGCGGATGGATTCTCCCATCTGTATACGATCGCGCCCGATGGAAGCGGCAGGCAGCAGCTGACGAAGGGCAGGTGGGAAGTACGCGACGTTGCGCTTTCGCCCGACCAGCGGTGGTTCTATCTCCAGACGAACGAGGTCTCGCCGTTCGAGCAGCATCTCTATCGAATGTCCGCGGCCGGCGGCGCGTTGGAGAAAATCACCAGCAAATCCGGAAAGCACACAGCAGTCGTGTCTCCGGACGGGCAGCTCGTTGCCGACGTGTACTCGTATGTGAACCGTCCGCCCGACCTCTTCCTGCTGCGCGATCGGTCTGGCGCGGAGATGGCGCAGCTCACCGTATCACCGAGCGCGGAATGGCTGTCGTTTCCCTGGATCGTCCCTGAGCTCGTGATGATTCCGGCCTCAGACGGCGTCCAGGTCCCGGCCCACATATACAAGC
>DHJO01000197.1:11130-14951 GCA_002404375.1 Gemmatimonadales bacterium UBA4718
TATCCGCGCGAGTACATGTTCAACCAGTTCCTGGCGTCCAAGGGCTACACGGTGCTCGATCTCGATTACCGCGGCTCGGATGGGTACGGACGCGACTGGCGGACCGCCATCTACCGTCACATGGGTGGGCGCGACCTCCAGGACCAGGTCGATGCGTCGCGCTACCTCAACGCCACGTACCACATCGATCCCGAGCGGATCGGCCTGTATGGGGGGAGTTACGGGGGGTTCATCACCCTGATGGCCCTCTTTACGGAGCCCAAGCACTTTGGGGCCGGCGCAGCTCTCAGGAGTGTCACCGATTGGGCACACTACAATCAGGGTTATACCTCACCCATCCTGAATTTGCCGCAAAACGATACGCTGTCGTATCGTCAGTCGTCACCTATTTACTTCGCGGAAGGTCTCGAAGACCCGTTGCTGATGGCACACGGGATGGTCGATACCAACGTCCATTTTCAGGATATTGTCAGGCTTACCGAGAGATTCATCGAGCTTGGCAAGACGAGATGGGAGCTGGCAGCATACCCTGTGGAGGACCACGCGTTCGTGAGACCTTCCTCGTGGGCAGACGAATACCGGCGGATCTTCGAGCTGTTCGAGAGATACCTCCCCAACGGCACTTCAAACCGATGATCGATTTCATCAGCTCAATATTGTCGCAATCAGCCTCATTCGTTCGCGCCGTGGTCGGCGCGCCGGATTACGAGCGCTATCTCGCCCACATGCGAAGCGCGCATCCCGGCGACCGGGTGATGACGGAAACCGAATTCAACCACACCCGGATGAACGATCGCTATAACAAGCCCGGGTCGAAGTGCTGCTAGCGGGCGATTGAGCGCAGTCCCTCCCCGGGTGTGCAACACCTGACTCGGCTGACGTCTCCTCAGAGACCTCAACCGAGTCAGAAATGAAAGCAACAACCTTCCTTTTATTGATCGCGACCGCGTTAAGCGCGTGTGATCGCGGAGCATCCCCGGCAGCGGACCGGGTCAGAGTAACCACCGCGACGGCGGGCGGATCGCCAAACGGCCTCGGCAGAGGGAGTCCCATGCCTGCCCCCAGTATCATGCCCGGGAGGGCCGAAGCCACCGCTGCAAATTTCAGTGGCGTTGGCGTAGCGTCGGCAGTCACCGACGGAGTATCTCAAGAGAGTCCTCCCTCCGGCCCCGACCCCCTCCAAAACCTCAACGCCGGTTCGGCCGCGCCCACGATGGTCATTCGTACTGGGCAGGCATTCATCGAGGTAGACAAGGTTGACCCCGCGATACTGAAGATCCGCCAGCTCGCGGTGCAGGTTGGTGGCTACATCACCAACTCGTCCATCAGCGGCGGCCGCGACCAGATACGCCAGGCGACCTTCGAGCTCAAGATTCCGGCCCCCAAGTACGATCAGGCCGTCGGGTCGTTGTCCTCGATCGGCAAGGTCGAGACTGTTAACACCACCGCGCAGGACGTTGGGGAGGAATTTGTCGACGTCACTGCACGCGTGAACAACTCACGCAGACTCGAGGAGCGATTGATCAGTCTGCTCGCGAACCGGACAGGAAAACTCGACGAGGTTCTGCGGGTCGAGCGTGAGCTGGCGCGCGTGAGAGAAGAAATCGAGCGCTATGAAGGAAGACTTCGATATCTGAGCGCCCGCGTCGCCCTGAGCACGCTCACGATCACCGTCCACGAGCCCGCACCAATACTCGGCAATTCCCCAGGAGAGAACCCGATCGCTGCGGCGCTGAGGCGCGCCTGGAAGAACTTCATCGCGGTCGTCGCGGGATCAATCGCGGCGCTCGGCGTCATGATTCCGCTGGCGTTGCTCGGCCTCGCCGGATGGGCGGCGTACAGGCGCTGGAAGCGGCAATAAAAACGAAGGCCACGGGGAGATGGCTCCCCCCGCGGCTGCCTTCAAAGGGCTATTTCTTCAAGTCCCGATTATACCACCACAGGGCCCGCGACAGCGCCGAGTAGCTCATGCTCAGGTGCTGAGCGCCCCACACCATCGCTCCGACCCCGCCGATTACGAGCACGGGACTCGCCGCGTTGTTCGAGGTGTTGGCTGCCACAACGACTCCGATCAACGTGGTCGTGGCACCAATTACGCCCACGAGAGAGCCGCGAAAGTTGTTCGTCTGAAAAACGTGGGCGTCAGCCACCGCCGGCGGCGAACCGGCGAGGAGCTGCTCCAGATCGAAGTCGCGAAACCAGCCTAAAGTTCCAACTACGGGCCCATCTGCGCCGCGAATGATGCTGACGTTGCCCCAGCTTGACTCGAAGCGAAGCGCGCCCGCGGCGGAAGTGCGAGTTGAGTCGCTTGCTCGCTCGGGAACACTCCGAGCAGAAGTAGCAGCCGTGGGGCCGGACGAGGCTTCTTCGTTCTTCTTGACCTGCGCGCCTGCGTTCGCGGCGGCACCAGCTATAAACGCGACGCCAAGAGTCAGCGCCCAAAAAGATCTCGAGTTCATTATCCCTCATTGATTGCCCAAACCGTCCCGATAGAGACGATTTGGGCAACCCGAGGAATACATCGACGATGCGGGTCGTTCGCTACCTCTTCAGATCCCGATTGTACCACCAGACGGATTTGGACAACGCTCTATACGCGTTCCCCAGCCTCCACCCCCCATAAGTGATCAACGACACACCGGCAATCGTCAAACCGGTGGGTAAGGCCTGGTTCAGGCCAGCGATTCGGTAGCTGCCGATCGCCACACCCAGAGTGGCGACTCCAAGAGACGCTATCCACGTACCGGGCCGATAATCGTGCTCGAATCTCTTCGCCTCCGCGATGGCGTTCGGTGACGGCCTCACGATTCCCGCGACGTCAACCGCGCGAAAGGCTCCGACCTTGACCACCACCGTTTCTGAAACGCCCCGAACGATGCTGATCGTACCACGATGTTGCTCGACCCGGAGAGCATTTTCGTCGTAAGTCCTTTCCTGAGCGGTCATGAGAACAGGCCTCGTGCTGAGAAGACAGATTCCTGCGCAAAGCTTGAGCAGCAAACGTGACATCGTCGCCCCCTCGTTGGCTATTATCGGTACACTATCGTCGCCCGCCCGTTGAAGGTGGTCCCGTCCATTATCACGTGCGTGTTCCCGGGGTAGTAATAGCCTGCGCTCGCCTGATCTACGGCGGCGCCCAGGAAATCGTCGTTGGTCAGGAGCCAAGCGCCGGCGTTGGAAAAGAATGTCCCCAGAAAAACGCCGGCCATCACCGGGAACGACGCGCCCGGAAGGACCTTTATCGCGACAGTACTGAAAGCGGTCGCCGTGGATTTCAGCAGCTCCGCTAGCACGTTCGTATCGAGCTTGAGCGTGCAGGGCGCATTGTCGTCCTCCCAGAAGAGAACGTGAAAGCCTTCCTTGAAGTTGTTGGTGAAGGCAACCGTCTCATCTCCTGAAAAGAGCATCACCCTGCCCTGCCAGAAGCCATCGTTCTGGTCGAATACCTTTCTGGGATCCAGGGCATGCTCCCCCGAGCACGAGATGTCTTCGCCGTAGGTAGGAACGGCCACGCTGGTCGGCCCCTGAATATGAACCTCGACCTCCGGATCTCCGCGGAACCACGGCTCCTTCATATCGAGGATGCGCGAGAATTCCAGATAGAGGCCCGGCGGGATGGGCGGCTCCGGACTGCCACTTTCAGCGCTCGCGCAATCTCCGCAATACATCACATTGGACGAGTTGACCTTCACTCGCTCCAGAGTTCCGATTGCGCTTCCGTCCCTATCCCGGGCGTTCTTTGAACCGAGGAATGGAAGCGGCCGATCGAAGCGCGTCTCCACAGGCACGATGGATAACGTCGGCTGTGTCGGGGCGACATT
>DHJO01000197.1:15026-26514 GCA_002404375.1 Gemmatimonadales bacterium UBA4718
ACATCGTCACTGCCGGTCCACGACTCGCGATGCGTCGCGACTGGCATGTAGAACTCCAGCCTCCGGATAACGGAGAGCGTTCTGAATAACTCGCTCTCATTTCCGCCACTGAGACTCACCATTCGATCGAGTAGCGCTTTTGAATCCCTGGATCGAAGGTACGGCGCCAACTCCAGCTTGTGTTCACGAAAGGGCGCCGCTCTCATGTCGCGCTTCAGGTGCTGCCGCGCGGGCTCGTTGTCCATCGCCACCGCCACCAGCCGCGCGATTTTCGACAGCGCGGCTCTCTCTTCATTCGCGGAGGAAGGCGTAGGCTCGCTCTGCTCGTTGTTCGGCACGCTCAGACCGACTGTGCGGCTCGCGGGATCGGCACAGGCAACGAGTGCCGCGAGCAGCGCAACAAAAAGAACTCCTTCGCCACGTGTGTGTTTCATACTTCCTCCTCGGCGACGGTGCGGTTGGTGAAGTGCGCACCTTATCGGACCACAAAGGAGAAAGCGTAATCCGCATGCTGCTTACGAGATCACTTCTCCTCGCGTGCGGTAGGGGATGCGGCGACGAATACCATGAGCAGCGCAGCCACGAGCGCGAGAGTGGCGCCGAAAACAAACGCGCTTGGTGAGCCACGTCTGTCCCAGATTGCGCCGAAGATGAGAGAGGCAGGGAGCGCGCCCAGTCCGATTGCGAGATTGTACCAGCCGAATGCCGACCCGCGACGAGTGCGAGGGACGATGTCGGCGACGAGAGCCTTCTCTGTTCCCTCAGTCGCCCCATAAAAAATCCCGTAGACCGCGAACAGAACCCACGCCTGCCACGCGGCCGTTGCCCATCCGAAGGCGAAGTAGACCGCGGAATAGAGGAGCCATCCGGCCACGATCAATGGCTTCCGGCCAAGCGTATCCGACAGCCCACCGCCATATGTGCCAGTCGCCGATTTCACGAAGTTGAGCAATGCCCAGAGGATCGGCGCCAGCGCGATCGGTACGCCGAGCTGATTTGCCCGCAACAGGAGGAAGGCGTCAGTCGAGTTGCCGAGCGTGAAGAGGAGAATCACCACGAGATATGCCCAGAAGCGCTTTGTGAGTCCGCCACCGATTTCCGCTACTGACGAAGCCGCAGCTTTCCCTCCAGCATCCCGCTTCGGCACATCGCGGACGACGATGACAAGAACGACCATCGCTACCAGAGCCGGAACCGCGGAAAGCCAGAACACGTTGCGCAAGGCCTGCTCGTCGTGCGGGAGAAGGCGCTTCGAGGTTTCGAATGAGCCGACGCCCTGCAGCTTGAGAAGGAGAAATGCGAGCAGCGGCCCAACGACGGCGCCTGCGTTGTCGGCGGCGGCGTGAAATCCAAATGCACGCCCCCGCGCCGTCGGGGGTGCGGAGTCCGCGAGAAGCGCGTCACGCGGCGATGTGCGAATCCCTTTGCCAATTCGATCGGTCAGCCTGATGAACAACACCTGCTTGGCGCTTGCCGCCACCGCAGTGAACGGCCTTACAACGGACGCGATCCCGTAACCAACCACCACCAGCAGCTTGCGACTGCCAACTTTGTCGGACCACCAGCCGCTCACGAGCTTGAGCAGCGACGCTGTCGTCTCCGCCACTCCCTCTATGGCGCCGATGAAACTCGCGTTCGCGCCGAGCACGCTGGCGAGGAACACCGGAAGCAGCGGATAAATCATCTCGGTGGAGACGTCGGTGAAAAAGCTCACCGCGCTCAGGCCGAGGATGTTTCGCCCGAGCTTTGGCTTCGGGTCGCTCGTCGAGGACGACGCTACGATGCGTGCACCTCTGAATGATCTCCGACCGTTACTTCGCCTTTCACTCCTTCGACGACCGTGTCGTCGCCGATCAACGAGTTGCGCAGCGTGGATCTCCTTATCGTCGCCTTCGAGCCGACGATCGAATGGCTGATCTCCACGCCCTCGAGCACGGAGCCCGCTCCGATGGAGACGTTCGGCCCGATTGTCGACTTCGTGAGCGTCACGTCGTCTTCGATATAAACGGGATCGATGATCGTCGAGTCACCGGCATTCTTCGGCCGGCGGGCGCGGCCGCGGGCGAGCATCGCCTGGTTCGTCTCGATCATCGTCTCGATCTTACCGGCGTCGTACCACCCCTCGACGTCGACGACTTTGATCTTCGCGCCCTTGTCTATCATGTACTGGAACGCGTCAGTCAGAAAATATTCGCCCTGATTCTTCGGCTGCTTTAGGACGTGTTCGATGCCCTCGTATAGCAGCCTCCAGTTCTTCATGTAGTAAAGCCCGATGTTGGCGCGCTTCGATATCGGGGTTGTCGGCTTCTCGACGATCTTCGTCATGTTGCCGTCCTTGTCGGTCACGACGACCCCGAATCTCTGGTAATCTTCTACTTCCTTGACCCAGATTATTCCGTCGGCGTCGACGCTCTTCACTTTGGAAAGATCGGCGTCGAAAATAGTGTCGACGAAGATTATGAGGACTGGCTGATCGACATAGTCCCTGGCGAGCGCAACGGCCCCGGCCGTTCCGTCCTGCACTTTCTGTTCGATGAAGACGGAGGGCACGTTCATCTCCGACCGCGCGTATTCCTCGACCTTCTCCTTCAGGTGCCCCGTGATGTAGATAATCTGCTCGACGTTTCCAAGCTTTTTCAGCTCGTCGAGCACGTAAGACATCACCGGCTTGCCGGCGACCTTCATCATCGGCTTGGGGGTGAGGTAGGTATGCGGGCGGAGACGCGTTCCCTTGCCGGCCAGCGGAATTATCACTTTCATGGCGCGCTCGTTCCCTCCCGCCCGTACTTATCGCTCAGCCGCACGATGTCATCTACCTCCGGCGTCGACACCTCGAGGACATCGCAGTCAGTCAGCGCCACGATCTGATGAATTGTTCCGGGCGTGATGCGGAAGGATTCGCCCAGCTTGAGCTGAACGTCCTCGAGGCGATCGGCAGTGCTCTGGACGCGATACACAACCCTGCCAGAGAGCAAGTGTACCGTCTCGTCCTTCTTTTCATGGTACTGCACTGACAGCTCCTCGCCCGCGTTGATGTGAAGGATCTTCCCCACGTAGCGGTCGGACCTTGCCCAGATCGTCTCGTGCCCCCACGGCTTTGGCACCTTCACGACCTGCACGCGTCCGGAGCCGGGCTGCTTCTTCTTCCTGGTCATGCATAAATATCGACCGTGATGCGTTGCGGAGCCACTTCGATAGGGCATGAATTCTGCCTTCGCGTACCACATGATTCTTTCGCCGAAGCATCTTCCGCGCCTCGCTGCGACGCTCGGGCTGTTTACCAACTACGGTCTGCGCGATTTCGCCAAGCGTCAGGGGCTCCTCGATCTCGAAGGAGCCAGCGTGGCCCCGGGAGATGGCACGGGCGAGGGTGAATCTGCCGCCAAAGCCAAGGCATTTCGCGAGCGACTCGTTGAGCTGGGCCCCGCCTACATCAAGTTGGGCCAGGTTCTTTCGACGCGTCCCGACCTTCTGCCGCGGGCGTACATCGAGGAGCTCGAGCACCTGCAGGACGAAGTCCCGCCAATGCCCTATGAGCGGGTGGAGCAGACGATCGAGCAGGAGCTCCGCGCCCGCATAAGCAAGCTGTTCGCGTCCTTCGAGCAGGAGCCGCTCGGCAGCGCGAGTCTGGGACAGGTCCACGCTGCGGAGCTTCGCGACGGACGGAGCGTGGTGGTGAAGGTACAGCGACCGAACCTCCGTGAGCAGCTGAGCGAAG
Organism: Gemmatimonadales bacterium UBA4718; assembly: GCA_002404375.1. GTDB lineage: Bacteria > Gemmatimonadota > Gemmatimonadetes > Gemmatimonadales > Gemmatimonadaceae > UBA4720. The sequence continues at coordinate 18,745 of DHJO01000197.1, forward strand.
ACCTGGAGTATTTCCGTGAGCTCGCTGTATTCCTTACCGAGCACACTTCGGCGGGTTCGCGAATCGACCTGATCGGGGTCGTGCAGCAAGTTGAGCGAGCCCTGGTCGACGAGCTCGATTATCGCACCGAAGCCCGCAACGCCGCAGCGTTCAGGAAGTCGCTTGCCACCTTCCCGCACATTCTGATTCCGCGCGTCATTGACGCGTACACCACCCACAAGGTGCTGACGACCGAGCGGATCAGGGGCGTGAAGATAGACGACATCCCGCCAATCAGTCGCATCGAGTACGACTTCGCCGACCTCGCCGACGAGTTTGCGCACGCCTATCTGCAGCAGATCACCGACAGCGGACACTTCCACGCCGACCCACATCCCGGGAACGTGTTCGTCGTTCTGCCGGGCCGGGAAAATCCGCGCACCCCGGCGGAGGCGGCCGCGGACGACCGTCGTCAGATAGTCAGGCCCGGTGCGACAGCACTCACGCAGTCGGAGAACGAAGCCAAGGCAGCCGCGGCCGTTGCTCCGCCCCGCGACGATCCGAAGCTCGCGCTGATCGACTTTGGCATGACTGCGCACCTCACCGGAACCATGCGTGACCACGTCGTGCGTCTCCTTCTGGCTATGGCGGAGAACAATGGTGATGCGGCAGCCGAGGCTTTGATCGAGATGGGCGAGATGCCGGAGGAGTTCGACCGCGCGGCGTACGTTCGCGATGTGTCAGCCGTGATCGCCAAGCACGCGAACCAGACTGTGGAGGAGACGCCAGCCGGCGTCATCCTCTACGAGATCATCACGATTGCTTTCCGTGAGGGGCTGAAGCTGCCGGCGGAGCTGACCCTCCTCGCCAAGGCGTTGTTCAATCTCGATGCGGTGACAAGATCTCTCGACCCCAACTTCAATCCGACCCAGTCGATTCGCGAGTACACGGCCGAGATCGCGAACAAGAGAGCGCAGCGCGACATGTCACCGCGGCGCCTGTTTCAGATGGCGGCGGAAACGTCGGACCTGGTGCGTGCACTGCCCCACCGTCTGGATGTCCTCACCCAGAAGCTGATCTCGAATGATTTCGCTGTGCGAGTCGACACCCCGCAGCTCGGCTCGCTGCTCCTCGGCCTCGAGAAGGTCGCCAATCGAATCTTCACCGGCTTGGTGCTCGGCGGCCTGCTTGTGGCGAGCGGACTGCTGATGGCGTATCAGCGCAGCCTCGGGATGATCGGGTTTCTCATCGCCGGAATCCTCGGGCTCTGGATGATCGCGACGATTTTCATTCAGGACCGCAGGAGCCGCAAGCGGAAGGGGAAGTCCTAGAGACGGGCGAGCACGCTTATGATGTATTCGTCGACACGCTCGCGCATCAGCGCATTGGTGATGTTGGGAACTCCGCTCGCCCGCCAACCCTCGTACATGGATGGCGGGCCCGGCAGCAGCTCCACGACGGACATTAGATCCCAGTAGGGATCGTACTCGAATTCGGATCCGGCCTCGGCAATGTAGGCCGCCAGAAAATCGTCGGCGACCGAGACGCCGTGAAGATTTGCCAGGTTGTGACGGCACCAGGCGACATCGATGGCCGCTGGTCCCCTACAGCCGTTGACCCAGTCGACGACTCCACTGACGACACCATTTTGCCACAGGACATTGCCGGGGTGATAGTCGCGGTGCACGAAGCTTTCCGAGTATGTGCGGGGCGGCCCCTCGACGATTTCGATCGCTTTCTTCCACGCTTCCCGTTGCTTCGACCAGTTTGGGACGGCCAGTGCCTGCCCGTCATTGTACCGGCGATACTTCCAGCGAAATCCGCCGGCATCCACACGGTGAATCCGAGCCGCGGACTCGGCCAGACCTCGGACCCATGACGTCCGGTCCCCCGGTTCGAGAACCACGCTGCCCGGAATTTTCGCGACCAGCGTCGCCGGCACGCCGCAATGCGTACCATCCGGGTCGAGTGCGATCAGCCCGGGTACGGGCAAACCTGCCCGAGTCGCATGTTGGAGACTGAGTCCCTCGCGAATAGCGACGTCCGGCTCCCGCCTCACCCATTCTTGGTTCGCGAATCGGCGCAGAACGAGGCTTTGTCTTCCAGCAGCGCTCTCGATCTCGACGGCGTGAAGAAGAGAAGATGTTGCTCCGGGTAGCACCGCGACTGAGAACACACGTGCGCCAGTCGTGCTCTCTATCCAGCGCCGCGTATTTTCGGAGAGCATTTCAGGCCCACCGCAACACGATCTTTCCGAACGTCCTGTTGGATTCCATCAGCTCATGGGCGGCACGGATTTCTCCGAATGGGAAAACGCAATCGACGACGGGCTTGAGCCGGCCGGCGTCAAACAACGGGATGATTCGCTCGGAGAACTCGCGCGCAAGCGCGATCTTTTCCTCCAGAAGCCTCGAACGCAACATCGTTCCCACAATTGTGAGACGCTTTCTGAGCAGTGTGCCCATGTTGAATGGTGCGGTCGCGCCAGCGGTTAGACCGACCACGACGATCCGGCCGCGCAATGCCAGTACCCGCAGGTTTCCCTCGAGGTAATTCCCTCCTACCAGATCCACCACCGCGTGCACTCGCTCCGCGCCGATCGCCGCTTCGACCTGCGCCGCCCAATCTCCGCGCGACGCATCGATCCCGAAGTCGAGCCCAAGCTGTTTCGCACGCTCGAGCTTCCCTGCTGAGCGCGCTGTGCCAACCATCCTCGCTCCCGTCACGCGCGCGAGTTGCAAAGCGGCGGTTCCGACTCCGCTCCCCACCGCGTGAATGAGCACCGTCTCACCCGTGCGAAGCGCAAGCCGATTGAAGAGTGCGTCGTACGCGGTAAGAAAAACTTCGGGAATCGCGGCAGCGTCTTCCCACGACAGCGCCTTCGGCACTGGCATCGCTTCGCGCTCGTGCACGCAGAGGTACTCTGCGTGACTTCCGCCGCCGATGATTCCCATCACCCGGGCGCCGATCTTCCAAAGGGTGGCGGTCGGCCCGAGGGCATCGACCTCGCCCGCGTATTCCATCCCGCTGATTTCCGCCGTAACGCCGGGCGGGACGGGATAGTTCCCCTCTCGCTGCATGAGGTCCGCGCGATTGAGCGCCGACGCTCGCACTCTCACCCGCATCTGACCAACACCGGGCTCGGGCTTCGGCCGCTCCTGAATCTCGAGCACCTCCGGTCCGCCCGAACGAGTGATGATCACGGCTTTCATTGTTCCAACATACTCGGAAATGCCGTGCTCTTAAGCCCGCAGCCCCAAGCGGGCCCGTCGACCGCCCCCGGCAGGTAGTGTTCAGTTGCAGTTATTATCGTCTACCGAACCTTATTCCCATTTGGATCCCACACCTCGACCGCTCCAAGATTTCGCGCCCGGATCGGCGCTTCGATCTTGGACAGATCACCCGCGACCACAACGATCAGATTGTCAGGCTTGAGCCTGCTCGCCGCGGCGGCACGCACGTCTTCAGGAGTGACGGCAGCGAGTCGCTCACGATACGTCGCGTAGAAATTCACGGGCAAGCCCCAGACGATGAGCTGCTGGAGCCTTCCCGCCAATCCTTGAACAGTCTGCACAGCGTTTGGGAAAGCCGATATCAGATTGTTGACGGCTCCCTGCAGCTCCGGTACAGGGACCGGCTCGCTCGTGATTCGCTTGTACTCGCCCACCGCTTCCACCAGCGCTGAGTCGGTCGCGTTGGTTCTTACGTCCGATGATATGCGGAACGCACCGCCACCTGGCCTCAGGTCCAGCGTGCTCCCGGCGCCATAGGTGTATCCGTGTTTCTCCCGCAGGTTCATGTTGACTCGAGAGTTGAACCCTCCGCCCAAAACTCGGTTCAAGGCCACCATGTTCAGATAGTCCGGATCGGTTGCGCGAAAACCTGGCTGACCGATGATTATCGACGACTGAACCGACCCCGGCCGGTCTATCAGAATGACCCTGGTCCCGGAGCTGGCACGAATTGGGTTTTCGACTGGGGTCTGCCCTGTGCGCGTAGCCGTCCAGCTCCCGTACGCTTGCTGCGCGATCGAGCGCGCCTCGGCGGGAGACAGGTCGCCAACCAGAAGAAGCGTGGCCGCGGACGGAGCGAACATTGTCCGATGCCAGTTGATTACATCGTCCCGAGTCAGCGCACCGATCGTGGACGGTGTTCCGCTGGCAGGACGCGAGAACGGGGCCGTGCTCTCGAAAGCAGCGCGCACGAACGCGTCGGATGCGAGGCCCGCTGTGCGCGCGTGACTCTGCTGATAACCTGCAAGCGCCTGGTTCTTGACTCGAGAGACCTCGCCGGCGGGAAAGCTTGGCGCGGCGACTGTTCGTGCCGACAGCGCCAATGCTTGCGGAAATACGGTCTTGAGCGCGACGACGTCAGCGTATGCAGCGTTGAAATCCGCGGTTGTGAAATACCGCGCTCCGAAGGCATCCATAGCACGCGCAATGTCCGCCCCTGTCAGCGTCCCCGTCCCCTCCGACAGGAGAGACCCTGTCAGCGCAGCAAGGCCGTTCTTTGCTGCTGGCTCCCGCATCGCGCCTGCATCCAGGATCAGGCGCCCCTCAACGACGGGCAGCGTGTGCTTCTGTACGAGAATCACCCGAAGCCCGTTCGCCAGCTGAAATTCTTCAACGGGAGGAAAGATGTACGGACGTAGTGGTCCCGCCGGCGGAGGGCTCACCGTCTGAGCCGATGGAGCGCCGACTGGCAGCATTGCCGCCCAGACAACAAGGGCGAGTCGATTCACGATAAGTCGATGGCCGCGCATTACGGAACCCTCGTCGATGAGGTCTGGGTGGCGGTCTTTTTTGCGGGTACGTAGATGAGAATCACACGGTTGGTGGGAACGAGGCGCTCCCGCGCGAGAGCGTTGAGATCGTCGAGCGTGACGCGATCGATTTGTCGGAGTACAGTGTTGACGTGGTTGGGATCGCGGAAAAAAGTCCAGCCTTCGGCCAAGCGATCAGCGCGACCTCCAAAACCTCCGGTGGTTTGAAGGCCGTCAACAAACGAGAACCGGTCAGCGGCGCGTGCGCGCTCCAGCTCGGATTGGGTAAAGCTCGAGGTCCCTGCCAGCTCCGCCAACAGAGCTCGTTCGAGTGAATCGGGATTACTTCCCGCCTTCCCGGTCGCGAAGAAGACAAGCATGTCCCCACCATCGGCGAGACCGAGATTGAAACCGGTGACGCTTGTTGCGATCTGCTGTCTCCGCACCAAGGCTTCGTCCAGGCGGGACGAATTCCCACCGCCAATGACGTTGGCAAGGATTCGCACAACGGGCGCGCGCGGATCCTTCACCGGCGGAACGCGGTACGCCACGAATATCTGCGGTGCGGGGGCGAGTGGATCCTGAACGACCACGCGGTTCTCGTATCCGACGGTCGCGGGGAGGCTAGTGCCGGCAAGTCTGGGCGGAGCCGGACCACGAGGGATCGGCCCGAAATAACTTCGAACCATCGCCTTTGTCTGTGGAACGTCAATGTCACCGGCAACCACGAGCACTGCATTGTTCGGGGCGTAGTAGGTCTTGAAGAAGCTGCGCACGTCTTCAAGGCTCGCAGCCGAGAGATCAGACATCGAGCCGATGATGGAATGATGGTATGGATGCGGCTCCGGAAAGAGAGCTTCCTCACTCTTCTCGAGCCAGGATCCGTACGGCTGGTTGTCCACGGTCTGGCGGCGCTCGTTTTTTACAACCTCGCGCACGTTGTCCAGCTTCTCCTTCGTCAGCGCCTCGGTCAGTGTTCCCATCCGATCCGACTCGAGCCATAGCGCGAGCTCCAATTGGTTCGATGGAACCTGTTCGAAGTAATTCGTGCGGTCCCAGCTCGTTGTGCCGCTCATGTCAGGACCCGTCCGGGCGCCTGCGGCCTCGAGCAGAGCGAGGTGCTGTCCGTCCGCGACGTTCTTGGATCCCTTGAACATCATGTGCTCGAAAAGATGAGCGAAGCCGGTCTTGCCGGGCTGCTCCATCTTAGACCCGACGTTATACCATAGAAGAACAGCGGCCACTGGTGTCGAGTGATCTACGTGGTAGAGCACGGTCAGGCCATTGGGGAGCGTTTCCTTGGTGTAGTCGATGCGCACCTCGGGACTCTTCCCCGACTGTGCGCTCCTGCGTGCCGCCTGGCCATCAGAAGTGCCGGCCGCAACGAACATCAGAGAGACCGCAACGTAGCGGAGTCTCATTCGACCTCCATGAGATTGTGAGTGCTATTCGTAGCGCAGCGACTGTATCGGATCGAGCCCCGCTGCCCTTCTCGCCGGCCAGACCCCGAACAGGATCCCCACGAACCCGGAAAAGAAGAAAGCCAGCAGAATGGACGACGGCGCTACTGAAGTATTGAAGTTTCCAAACTTCGCCAGCGCGATCGCTCCCGCCCATCCAAACAGAATTCCGCCCGCACCGCCAAGAAGGCAAAGCACCACGGCCTCGATGAGGAACTGGAGCAGGATATTCTTGGGCGTCGCGCCCAGCGCTTTCCTTACTCCTATCTCACGTGTGCGCTCAGTCACTGACACCAGCATGATGTTCATGATGCCGATTCCGCCGACGAGCAGGCTCACGGCCGCGATCCCCGACAACAGGAAAGTGAAAACCTGGGTCGTTGCCCCCAGTGTATTGAGGAAGTCCGCCTGGTTCCGGATCTGAAAGTCGTCAGGAATACCGACGCGTAATCTGTGCACACGGCGGAGCGTTTTCTGGATTTGCGCCATTGCGTTCGGAATCTCGGCCTCTGACGATGCCAGCACGCCAATCTGTCGCAGCCGGTCGCTGCCGAATACCCGGAACTGCGCCGTCGTGAGCGGAATCAGAACCTGATCGTCCGGGTTGCCGAATCCGCCGCCGCTTCCCTTGCTGGCAAGAACGCCAAGAACCTGAAAGAGAAATCCACCGATCCGCACGTTCTGGCCGACGAGGCTAGCCGCCGGCACGCCGAGGTTGTCGGGAATCGCCGCGCCAAGCACGGCGACACTCCGGCTGGCCCGGTCGTCGCCCGCCGTGAACATTTTCCCCTCAGCCATCGTGTACTTGCGCACGTCGAGATAGTTCGGCGAGGTGCCGAGGACGGTCGTGTTCGTATTCGTGCTCAGGTACTGCACCTGCAGCTGCTTCTGCATCTCCGGCTCGACCGCCGCAACCGCTGATCCAGCCGAATCGAGCGCCTTCGCGTCGGCTACCACCATCGGAGCGCGATCGTTGCCGGAGGAAACTCCACCCGGCGCGTAAATCTGCCCGGGCTGCACGGTGAGAAGTGTCGTTCCGAGCGCGCTGATCCGCGCGTTGACGGATTGCTGCGCGCCCCGCCCAAGTGCGACTACGGCGATCACAGCTCCGACTCCAATGACGACGCCGAGCATCGTCAAAAACGAGCGAAGCTTATTCGCCCTGAGCGCCCCGAGCGCTACGCCAATTGTTTCTCCGAGTAACATGGTATTACCTCCTCATCCGCCAGGCGGCCGCCCACCGCCGCCCCCACGAGCTCCGCCACCGGCAGCTCCGCCCGTCGCGCCCGCCGCGGGAGTGGTGGTTTGGAGCCCACCACCAGTCCCGGCTCTCACGCGGGCCTGAAGCTGTTCTCGTTGGGCCTCCAACACTGCAGGTCCAAGGAGTGCCACCTGTTCACCTTGCTGTACGCCGCTCAGGATCTCGGTGTAGTCGAAATCGCTGACTCCTACGCGAACCAAGCGTGGCGAGTATTTGCCGTTCGTCTTCACGAACACGAACATCGCGCCGCCAGTCCGGCCGGCTGCTCCCGCGCCGCCACCCGCTGCGCCGCCACCACCGCCACCACC
>DHJO01000197.1:26592-41130 GCA_002404375.1 Gemmatimonadales bacterium UBA4718
CGCCACCACCGCCACCACCGCCGCCACCGCGCCGGCCAGTCGATGAAGCCGTACCCGGCGCTGTGCCCTGTGCGCCGAACCCGCTGCGCGTCGAGCTCGCGGCGCCGCCGTATCTCCGAGCACCTGTCGTATCACCCGCGGCTCCCGTTGGCGATCCTCCGCGTGCGGCACGCGCGGCTGCCTGCGCGGCCTTCAACGAGTCTGGACTAACCCCGAGAACCGGAGCGACCGTCGCCGCGTCCTTTGTGATTCGTATTGCATCACTCGGCACCGCGAGAACGTTGTCCTTCCGCAGGATGTCCATCACCACCTGGCCGTTCATACCGGGCATGAGCGCGCCGTCAGAGTTGTCGAGACTCACGAGGACCGGGAACATGGTGACGCTCGATTGCACGACCGCCTCCGGCTGGACTTGCTCCACGATACCCACGAATCTTCGATTAGGGAACGCGTCGACAGTCACAGTGGCCGTCTGGCCCGCCTTGACGTTGCCGATGTCCGTTTCGTTCACGAACGCGCGCATCCGGACTTTGCTCAAGTCGGCCATGTCGAGAATCGTCGTACCGCCGCTCGCCGCGGTCGAGGCTGACGTGATTACCGTCCCTACCGATACCGGGCGCAGGATGACAGTACCGTTCGTCGGCGCGGTAATCGTAGCATCTTCCAATTGGAGTTTCGCGGTCGAGAGATTCGTCCGGGCTTTGATGACGGCTGCATCCGCGTTGGAGAAAGCCACCGTCGCCGCCTCCATCTCCGTCGCCGTGATGATCTTCTGCTGGTACAGCTCCGCGGACCGGTTGCGTTGCGACAGCGCCACTGCCCTCGCTACAGTCGCCGAGGCAAGATCAGCCGCCGCTTGAGTGTACGCATTCTGCACAGTGCGCGGATCGATCTGCACCAGTAGATCGCCGGTTTTTACTTTCGATCCTACGTCGACGGGCATCTTGATGATAGTGCCCGATGCCTTCGACTTCACTTCGACGATGTCGATCGGCTCAACGGTTCCATTCGCCTGCGCGCTCAGCACGATGCTGCGCCGCTCGACTGGCGCAGTGTCGATCACGAGCACAGGATCAGTCGTCTTGTTGCACGCACCGAGCGCAATGATGGCAACCGCCGCGATTTTCCTCAGCGACGAAACGCGAACCTCGCGACCAACCGTTCCGTTGTCGTTCGTTTGATTTCTGGAAGATTCTCGACCCTTGATCACCGCAGCTCCTGTCCGATGAGGGCCTCGAGCTGCGCCCGTGCGATCCGATAATCGTACCGCGCCTGAATCAGCGCCTGTTCTGCCGTCGCCAACGCTGCCTGCGACGTGATGAGATCGAGTAGAACCGATGCGCCGATGTTGTAACGCTGCTGCTGCACCCGAACATCTTCCTCTGCCGCCGCGACAGATGCGACCTGCACCGCCACCCTCTGGGACGCGCCCCGGAGCGCCCCTATGTATTGGGTCAGAGATTGCTGCTGCCCCAGTTGCGTGTCACGCAGTGCCACCTGCGCGTTCACCTCGGCGACCTTCGCGCGCACGACCTGCTCCTCGCGCTGAAAGTTGTTGAAGACGGGGTACGAGAGCGAGAAGGTCAACCGACCGTTGTACGCAAACGCGCCGTCGCCGAGGCCGAATCGCGGATCGACGCCGCTGCCAGTGCGCGAATAGCTCGCGCTCAACGACGGGAGGTACGTCGCTTTCGATGCTTTTCGTGACTCCTCGGCCGCCTCCACATTCGCCTGCGCCTGTTTCACTGCCGGCCCCTGCTTTGCGAGAGATGCAAGCTCCGCGCTGTCGGGGAGCGCTGCCATGTTCTCCTGCAGCGAAGCGGGGTCCGCGGTAACCGGCACTTCCGACCCAACCAACCGAGTGAGCGCGGCATCTGCTGCCTCCTTGTTGGTCTGAGCGGTAATCAGAGCCAGCTGCGCGTTTCCAACCTGCACTACGCCTCGTAGCGAATCCGAGCGAGTCGCGACTCCGGCCCGCACCTTCGCTATGGAGGTCTTGAACTGCTCGGTTGCTTGCGCCATCTGCAGCTCGGCGGCATCGCGACTCTCTATCGCCGCAAGCACCGCGTAATATTGCTGCTTGACCAGCAGGGCGACGTTGTACTTTACCGCGACGCGGTTGGCTTCGGCAGCGGCGATGTCGTAGTTCGCGGTTCGCAGCGCATACAGCCGCTGCCCGCCATCGAACAGCGTCATGTTGAGAGAAAGACCGGTGCTGTTGGTCGGCGCCGACGTAATGGCGACCGTCTCGCCATTCGAATTGACGCGCGTCCCCCCGCCGCCCAACTGGATCGCTCTGCCCGCGCTCAGAGTCGCGCTCGGCATGATCGCGCCAATTGCCGACACTTTGGCTGCCCTGCTCGTTCTCTCGACACCCTCGGCCTGAACTGCCAGAGGGTCATTCTGCTGAGCCATTCGGACCGCTTCGTCGAGCGAGATCTTCCTCGCGCTGTCGGGGGCGCGGGTGAGTCCCGGCTGAAGGCCGGGCTTGAGAACCTGACCTCCTGCAACGTCGACGACGCCGAGCAACAGCGTCAGTGCTATGGCCGAGACTAGTCTCAACGGCCTCTCTTTATTGAAAGACATTTGATTGCGAGCCGGATTAATTTAGCAAAACGAAAGGGCCGCACCGAACCGCGGCCCGTCAATAACTACGTCCAACCGGCGCCTAGTGCTGTGAAGACCCGGCTACCGAGTTGCCGTAGCGAGCATCCTGCTCCTCAAGGTGGCCAGACGGCGACGAACCGAGCCGTCCATCACGGTGTCCCCGACCTTAACGATCACGCCACCCAGAATGTCCGGGTTGACCGAGATGTGCGGCACCACCCGCTTCCCGAACAACCGCGACAGCTGCCGCACGAGCGCGTCCCTCTCCGGCTCGCCCGGGTCGCGAGCGACGGTGACGTTCGCGTGCACCCGGTCCTCCGACTCGTCGATGAGTACGTGGTACTCCTCTGCGATCGCCGGAATCACCATCTGGCGCCGCTTCATTATCACGGTCTCCAGAAAGCGGAGAAACAAAGGCGGAAGCCGTTTGCCGAGCGCCTTCTTCAGGATCTCGATCTTGCGCGAGGCGGCGAGCTTTGGCGATTCGAGGAAAGTCTTGAGCGTGTGATCTTCCCTCATCGCCGCGGCAATGGATTCGATAAGCGCTCCCCACTCCTCCGCCTGCCCCTCTCTTTTCGCGAGGACCAGCAGCGTCTCGGCGTAATTGCGGCCGATGGTGGCGTCGTTCATCCGCGCTTCGGCTCGGTAACGGGAATCGAAGCGAGGAAGCTCTCCACGATCTTCCGATTGGACTGATCGTCCAGGTTCTTCTCGATCACCTTACCCGCTCCGGCGATGGCGAGCTCGATGGCCTCGCGCCGCAGCTCGGCGATCGCATTCTCCTTCTCCATCTCGATCTCACGCCGCGCGCGCTCCAGCAGCGCCTGTTGTTGTTGATGCGTTTCCTCAAGCATCGTCGTGCGAAGCTTTTCACCCGTCTGACGACCCTCGACGATGATCTTCTGCGCTTCCACCCGAGCCGCCTCGATCCCCTTCTGTTGCTCGGCGAGAATGCGTGCTGCTTCTTCGCGATCGCGCTTTGCTCCCTCGATTGCCTCTTCCAGCGCCTTCTCACGCGCCTCGACGGCGGCCGTGATCTTCGGGAAGACGAGCTTGCCAAGGATGGCGAAGAGAATAAGGAAGATTATTAGCGTCCAGAACATCAGCCCACCGGCGGGCGAGAGAAGATCGCCCGATGGCGCCTCCGTTCCTTCTGGTACGGTGACGGTCTGCTGCAGGAGTGCGAAAATAAAAGTCATCATGGAATGGTTGCCCGTAGGTCTGCGGTGGCGGACCGCGGTGCAGTCATAGCACCGCGGTGCGCACGCCGTCCTGCTAGAACTTGCGCTGAATCAGGAACGCGATGACGACGCCAAACAACGCGACGCCCTCGATCAGCGCCGCGAAGATGATCGCGCTAGTCTGAATTTTGGCTTGCATCTCTGGCTGACGCGCCATTCCGTCCATTGCCTGGCCGGCGAGACGTCCGATACCGATGCCCGCCCCAATGGCGGCGAGACCGGCGCCAACCCCTGCGCCGAGCATTCCCCACGCGCCTGAATACTCCTTGGTAAACGTTGCTGCGGCCTGAAGCAGCGGGAAGATCGAGACCATTTTGTATTCCCCTTCATCAATCGTGAGATGTCATGCTCGCGCCCTTTCGGACGCTGGTCCGTCGCCGGGACATATTCCCAACGGACTTCTCCAGCCCGCTCGGCCGGATACCTACGCGAAGTTGAGCCGGCTCCGCGTCAGTGCGCACCCTCGCGAATCAGTCCGATGAAGACACTGGAGAGAAGCGTGAAGATGAACGCCTGCAAAATTGCAACGAACAATTCAAGAACAGAGATTCCAATCCCCATTAGAACGGGAACCGGCACCAGGAACCAGCTTCCGAACGTAAAGATGAGGCTGATCAGAGCTAGCAGCACCACGTGGCCGGCCGTCATGTTGGCGAATAGACGGATCGCCAGCGCGAAGGGCTTCGTGAACTTTCCGATGATCTCGATTGGCGTGAGGATCGGTGAGATGAACAGCTTCATCCCGAGCGACATGTCGTCGGGCCAGAAGATGATCGTATTGATGTATTTCTTACCCTGTGCCTTCATCCCCGCGAGCTCGATCACGATGAACGTGACGATTGCCAGGGTGGCGGTTACCGAGATGTTGCCTGTCGCCGTCGCTCCGTAGGGAACCAACCCGAGCATGTTGGCGAACAGAATGAAAAAGAAAAGGGTTAGCAGAAAGGGGACGTAGCCATTCCCATGCGGCCCGACATTTGGAAGAACTACTTCGTTGCGCATGTAGAGAACGAGAGCCTCGAGTCCGTTCCCCAATCCGCTGGGCGCCTTCCCCTCGGCTGTTCTTCGATTGTGCGCCCGCAGAGCGAGTGTTGTTGTCAGAACGCAGAGGAGCGCCGCGATCCAGAGCATGATGACGTGCCTGGTGAGCGAGATGTCGAGAACGAATCGTCCAATGTGGATCGGATTCCAATGCGGTAGCTCGTACTCGCATACGAAACCGGACCTCAGGCACGGATAGTCGAGCGTATGCCCGTCCGTGATGTGTGGCGTGATGAAGTCGATCTGGCTAGCGATCATATTCGAGCAGCAACGGTTCGGCCATCATCGTCATGAAGAAAAAAGTCACGAGACTCACCAGCGCCGCGTCGAGCGAGAGAAACATCACCCTCGCCAGTGGCGCGTACAGCACCAGCACCAACAGCCTCATCCCCGCGCCGATGCCCCAGCGAATCAACAGATCGCCTGGCGCACTGTGTCCACTGCGTGCCGGGCGCAACAGCGCATAAGATCCGAGCTGTACTGCGAAAGCCAGTCCAGCGCTGACAAGCATCGACTTGTGCTCGACCACCGTCGTGAAATAGCTCCGTAGAACTACGGTGGCGATAACGATGAGCGCTGCCGAGACACCAGCAAACAATCCCAGCGCTCTCCCCTCTTTCACCGCTGACTATCTCTCGGACCCGTGCCGGTGCGCGCCGCTCTCTCCTCGTCGTCACGCCGCTGCGCCGCGGTGATCTTGCGGTACATCAGGTAAAACGCGCCGCCGCCACCGATGAAAACTCCGGCGATCGTGAACAATCCGGAGGTTCCGAGCCTGTCATCGACCCATTGTCCGGCGAAGAGGAAGACGACAATCGCCGCGGCGAACTGGAGCCCGACGCCGGCGAAATCGGCGCCCGACAACCCGCCCGAAGGCGAGGTTTTGCGCAGCCCCTTTTCGTCTCCCATTCTGAGGAGAAACTAACCGCTTGTGAAGATTTTCACAAGCTAAGTGGGAGGCGATTTCCGAATAGATGCCGAACATTTCCAGGGGTCGCAACTCCAAGAAACATGGGAAGTTAGTGCGGTTACTTAGGTGTTGACCGCTCGTCCTTGAGTTGATAAGTTGGGTTCTCGCGATACGTGGGAACCGCCCGCCCATCATCGACGCCGCCCGAACTTTCCGTAATGCATAACCGACTCATTCTTCCACTGCTCTGCGCAGCATCAGTCGCGTTTGCCGCGGCTCCATTCTCCCACGACGGAAAAGCCGTCGCCTCGACGAAGCACAACGGGGTGGAAAAAACCGCTCCGATCGTATCCACATTCGACATCACGCGCCCGAAGGACGACGCCGAGAAGCTCAAATTCTCTCTGCGCGTGACCAACAACACGTCGAAGATGCTGGAGCTTCGCTACCCCGACGGACAGACCCACGACTTCGTGGTGAAGGATTTCGCGGGCAGGGAAGTCTGGAAGTGGAGCGAGGGCCGCATGTTCACTTCCGCGATGCGCAGCGAGACGCTGAAGGGAAAGGGCGCGACGACGTTCGAGGAGAGCTGGAGCCCGAAGGGCATGCACGGATCCTTCACCGCCGTCGCGACACTCCGCAGCAACAACTTCCCGATCGAGACTACGGTTCAGTTCGTACTGCCATAGTCGCGCGTCACACGACAGATAGAAACTGAAACGCGCTCTCTCGAGCGCGTTTTTTTTCGTTCTAGCTCGAACCTGGAACAATCCATTTTTGCGCGGCACTTGGCCTCAGTTGCCAAGGCCGAGGCGCTTGACTCGACGGACCAGGAGTACGACCCCAGACCCCGAGGAGGCGAGTCCGCCGAGCAGGAGCGGCAGGATGATGCAATACCACAAGAGTCGATGATGATTGAGCGCCGGATAGTCGTAGCTATGTAGCGCATCCCGAAGCCACCGCTGCCGACGCACGGCACGATTTACGAAACCCGTTGGCGTGCCGTTGACCGCATCCAGGTAAATCGTCGATCGCTCTCGATCAGCGAAGCGTACGCGCCACACCGGGAGATGCATTTCGCGTCCGGGCCGGGCGTAGTAGTACGTATCGTAAGCCGCTAGGCGATCAGCGCGCTCGATGGGAATCGAGTCGCCGAGTATTGATGCTGCGACGGCACGGGCATCGTTCATGGCAAGCTCAGTCCGCACTTCCCCCGCTGCGGCGTCCACCCAGAACTCGCGGCCGTCCCCGAGATGGAAATCGTAGCCGGGCCGACCGCGAACCTGGAGGAGGTCGATTGCAATAGGCGCAGCCACGCGCTGGGAGGCTCGACGCAGTCTTGCGAGTGCGTCGGCCTCCGTAAGGCGCACAGCGTCCCATCGCAGCGCGCCTCCACGCGCGAGCGCTCCCTGGCCACTTCGCGGACTATTGCTCTCCCCCACGTTTTCCAAAATCGCGCTGAACGTCCAGGTCAGAACTATCAGCCCAAAAAAGATCCCCGCGAGATGATGCCACTTGGAGACGCCACGGTGCGGGCTCGGGCGCCACACTACCCCTTTTTTCCGAGGGCGCAGTTGGGAGACGCCTAATACGATGCCCGTCAGCGCGAGGAATGTCCCCAGGGATGTCGTGGCAACAGCGACGGCCAGCCATGCTTCGCTCCGCCGATAAAGCCACCTGAAGTAAAACCAGTGCGGCACTGTGCCAAACCACGTTGTAAGGCGAGTGCGGGTTGTAACGACACCGAAGGGCTCCCCTCCGCGCACGCTCACGTACACCGCGGTTCGATCAGGATCTGTGAACTGCACTCGATAGGCGGGAAAGCCGGTCGCATAGTCGTGATTCATCATGTAGCGGTCGCCGACCAGGAGCCGGTCGATCGCCGAGACGCGAGGTGTCGGTCCGACAATGCGGCGCGCGACGATGGCAGCCATCTCGGGCAGTGTTGGCGAAAGCACGGTCCCGTTCATCGCGTCGACGAGCAAGGCGGGCACGTAGGTGTCGCTCTGCTCGCTCGAGAACTGGTAGACGAGTCGGTCTCCCAGGCGCATCAGCCGGCCAGCAACCGCCGCACGTTCTTCATTGAGCCCGGTAACGTCGGCGCGGGCGAGATATCCGGTCGCGGTTGCTGCCGCGCGCGAGAAGCCCACGAGTGGCTGTCCCAACGAGAATGGCTGCAGGAGAGCCAGCTGTCTGGATTCCGTCAGCGCCGGCCACGGGTAGAAGACCATGACGATCCCCGACGAGAACCACACGCAAACCAGCACACCGAGGACGAGCCCCGTCCAGCGATGCGCCAGGTAATCGAGGCGTTTCCAGGGAAACATGGTTGACTGTTCTTATTCGTGGCTGGCCGCTACGTTAGAACGTCAGCGGCTATCAGGCAACGAGAGGAATGTATGAATATTACCGGCGGACAACTCGTGCTCGGCGATCGAGAAGTGGCGATCAATGGTCTTCAGATTATTCTGGATGAAGGCGCGAGGGGTCACAATGAGTCCGGCCTCTCAGACTGGCGCGGCCACTTTCGGCTCAACGCGGAGCAGCGCCGGCGCGTTGGAGACCTGGTTGGCGAAGCGAAAATCATCTTTGATGACAGGCGCAGCGGGCCAGTCCTGATCGACCGCTACAACGCCATCTCGGGCGAAGCCTCCTTCACAGGAGCCGGCGAGCTAAAGTAAAGCGAAGCGCTCTCCCATATCGTAATCAATTCGGCTTCGGCTTCGGTTTCTCCGCAAAAGTCACCGGATACCCGAAACTCCACTGATCATGCTCACGCTCTTTCATCGGGATCCCGAGCATCACCTTGAAGAACGGCAACAGCTCGCGCTGCGACGGCGTCACGATCGCGGCGGCGATCTCCGGCTGCACCCAGAAAGTCCTCCAGTAACTTTTCTCCGTCGCATTCGCGCTGTCCAGCTCCGCCTTACCCGCTCCGCCCTGCCCGCGCGCGAGAAATTCGCCAAGTGGCACGTACAAGTCGCGCACCTGCTTCGAGAAGGTCGCATCCGCGCTGTCGATCGACGCGAGCTGCGCCTTGCTCAGGAAAAGTGAATCGCTCTGATCTGTCAGCAGCTTGTAGATGTCGGAGGTTCTACCGAGATAGAACGCGGTGAGCGAATCGGCGGATCGCCGCTGCCATCCGGCCGGTCCCCTCACTGGCTCGACCGCGCGACGCAGCTTCTGCAGATTGTAATCGGTAGAAAGCTCGAACGAGAAATCGATCACGATCCGGAATGGATTCCTGAGCAGCGTCCGGCCGGGACGCGTATCGGCGAAGCGCGGATTCACGTCGTAGGCAAACCTGTTGTTGGCCGCATCGAAGCCGCGCGGCACCAGCAGCACCGGATCCGGCGTCGCTGGCGACCCCCAGCCGCGCAGCGAATTGCCGTGCACGAGCTGATCGACGCCCGCCAGCACGTTCTCCAGATAGACGTTCGGCGACACACGGTACCCCCAGCGGCGGGGCGTTGGAGGACGCCACTGGATGTTGAGCGACTGGGTCCACGGCCCCCTGCACCCATTCCTCGGCGCCACATGGCCCAGGTTGGCGATGAGACAGCCGCGCGCCGTCGGTGAACCGTTGGCGAGCAGCGTGCGGAGCTGCGCCGCGAGATTCGCGTCGCTCGCGGTCGCCGGGTCGGGAATGTAGGCGCGGTCCCCGCTCCGGCCGTCGCCGTTCACGTCGCCCTGTACGATCGGCGTGAAAGGCAATCCCGATTGGGCACGCGCGAACAGCGTCACCGTTCCGATCTTCGCCGTCGAGAATGCGCTGGTGACAACGAAGACATGACGCGCGTCGTTCGCCCCGGCCGCCCATTCACGCTGTCGCGGATCGCCGAACGCGGCGCCATCGAAGCCGCGATACTGTCGCTTCGTCTCCTGCAGCGTGTACCCGATCGACCCGTAGAAGGAAGCGCCACCCCTGAACTTGAACACGTCCGGCGACAGCCCGAGGTTGAGCTGCCCACCGTATCCACGCAGATCGCTCACCCTCACGCCCACTCCACCGTACTGATCCGACTTCCTCGATTCCACCGCCGACACCGTTCCGCTCGCGGGATCGATCGAGGCCGCCGATACGAAAACCGGCCGATTCGCTTCTTCGCCGAGACTCAGCTTGCTCACGCCGCCAAAGTTCGCGTCTACCACTCCGGGCTGCGCAAGATCGTACGACACCAGAGTGCCAGCCCTCAGGAGCCAGCTGCTCAGGCTGGTGTTCCAGTCGAGCGACGCGCGCCAGCTCCTCGGCACATCATAGGACGGATCGATCAGCGTCACCGACGGCGCCCGCTCGGCCAATACTCCGCTCCCGTTCACGCATTGGGTCGGTATCGAGCTCGGGTCAGTCGCGAAGAGAGACCAGTCGGGAGTCGGCACCGCGGCGCCGACGCAGTTGAGGAACGACGTCCCTCCGGCGAGACCGGTCGATGCCGACGCATCCGCCAGGATCCCCGGATGCAATAAATCGCGAAACTCCCCGATTCCACCCCTAAGCGTCCCCGACATGGATCGAAAGTAAGTTCCGGTCTGGTTCATCATCGTGCCGGACCCGTTGTCCTTGTCACGATTGTACGTGAAGGTGAAGCCAATGCGCGGGCTCACATGAACGCGCGAGGGCGCGACGCCGGTGCGAACGCCCAGCGCCTGCTCGAGCGCGATGTTTCTCGCCGGCTTGCCGCCGAATCCGTCGGCCTCGAGTCGCGCCCCGTAGAGAACACTGAAATACCGCGACCGCGCGTAGTTGTGCGCGAGCGCGGCCGCGGTATTCCACACCTTGCCCTCACGCGGCGGCTCCGTCAGCGTGCGCGAGAAGCTGCTGGCACGCCCGGCGGTGAAGTCTTCGATCGAATTGAAGTTGAAGCTGCCAAGTCCGTTCGAGAATCCCTGCTCTTTCAGACCGTCGACGCGTCCCCACAGCAGCCCCTTGAAGCGGTGGGTTCTGCCGTGCGCGTTCCACTCGGTCTGATTGCCGGCTTCGAGCGTCCACTTCGATTCGTGCGTCGGCAGGAACGATCCGCCGCCAAGGAGTAGCGATGTGATGTCGGTTCCGGCGCCGGGATTGTCCGAGCGCACCAATATGCTCGCCCCTGGGAGCGCCTGATACGGGGCGACATCGCTGCGGACCCCACTCAACGCGATTCGCGTTTCGTTCAACGTGCGTCGTCCCGCTCCAACGTATGAGCCGAGTGTGAGTTGGGCACCGAGCGTCCGTTCGCGCTTCTCGCTCGCCNNCGGACGGCGCGGAGAGCGGGCCAAATCCGAGCGCACCGTCGCGCGTGAAACCGGCGTAGCTGGTGAGCGCGCGGGTGTTGAGCGTATCCCGCGTGTCGTCCAGCCGACCGAGCCAGGTGACGGCATCGTGCTGGCGATTGGTCGGGACTCCCGCGGCAACGAGCGGCACGCCGAGCGGAGTGGCGAAGGCGATGAGCCGCGCGACGGAGTCCGGCGCGACACCCGCACTGAGAAGGGCCTGTGCGTCGGCGTTGAGAAGAGTGGGCGGCACGCTGAGCGACTGGCCCAGGTCGACCGCCACGTTGTAGGTCATTGCGCCTCGAATGACCTCCCCATCTGCGCCAACGCTTCCGCGCGCGCCGCCGCTCGTCGCGCCGAGAGAGCGGCCGGTCGCGTCGGTGAATTGCAGGAAGCGTGGATCGAACGTCAGAAATGCATTGCGGCGCTGGTAGTTCCGGTCGCCGGGTCCGAGCCGCACGTCGATGTTCGCGCCCGAGAATCCTCCGCGCGTGGGATCGAACGTGGCCCCGGTGACGCGTGTCTCGGTGTGCGCGGCGCGCGGGATTGCTCCAGTGGAGAGACCCATGCCGTTGAGCGTATTGAGATTTGATTCGGATCCGGAGCCGAGTATTGCCGGTCCGCTGCCCGTCATGGTGACATTCGACATGGTGCCGGCGATAGCGTTTAGATCACCGGCGACGGTCGGTGCTATCTGTCCATTGACTCCATCCCGCCATTTCTCCGACGAGCCAGTCTCGAGCTCAGTCGGCGTAACGGTATTGTCCGCGCGCTCCGGTTTCTGACCGGTGACTTTGACTGTGTCGAGCGTCGCGATGGCGGCGCGCGCCAAGGTGAAGTTGGCGACCAGATCGTGCTCATCGGTCTGTCGCTGCACGCGGCGGCGCGCCGGGGAAAACCCAGGGGCACTCACGTAGACTAGATAGTCGCCGGTCCCGTGATCGAAGCGCACGCGGAAATTTCCCGCGCTGTCGGTGGTGGCTTGCTGGGTGAGGCGGTCGGGTCCGCGGGTCACCATGATCGTCGCGACGATGGCGCGCGAGGAATCGTCCGTCACTCGGCCGCGAATCACGTCCGCTGACGAGTCCTGTGCTGCGAGTGGCTGCGCGGTCAGGGAGAGAAGCGCGGCGCAAATCGCGATCGCTGCTTCCGGGAGGCGGAGCCATCGAGCGGAGCGACTGTTACTGGAAGCCATATCGTCCATACGGGTGGAGATAATGGTGGTTTCGCACGGACTTTGACAGCAGCCCGAGCTAGACCGTTGGCTCGGACGCTCACCGGGGCAAAAAAAAGAGGGGAAGCGCCTGGAGACGCTTCCCCTCTTATCCAATTGCTTCCCTTCACTCTATTGACGAAACAGCAGCCCCCAAGGCAACGAGAATATCCGTCGGTACCGACGCATGTTTATTGGCCGGGTGGGAGGGGAACTACGCATTGCGCGGGCAGCAGCGGGAACCAGATTGAGCCTATGGCTGAAGGCTCTCGTGCGATCAGATTGGCGTGGATGGAGCAGGATTCCTCTACCGGACGCGTCCTCCTGTCGTGGCAAGCACGGCAGGAGGACGGTTCCTGGAAAAAGGAAACGGTGACCCTCGAGCCCGGCGATACCCATCCTCTTCTTCAACAGTGCAGAGAGGGGGCCGCGGATTTCGCCCACCGAGAATTGGGAATCACGACGGATTCCTGATACGGGGGGGATCGCGTCCGAATATTCGCCGGCCTCTCGTCATCGCTCGGTGCACCTCCAAATCACTCCCAGCGGAAGACCTTGGTCGAGAGAGCGGTGTACGCCGCGAAGAGCGCGAGCAACGCCGCGCCGTTCACCCAGTGGGCGCCCCAGCCCGATCCGTCCCACACACCCTCCAGGAGCGCCACGGCGTGTGTGGTCGGGAGCAGGTATGCGATCGCCTTGAGCGCGCGCGGCAGCCGGTCCACGGGGTAGAACAATCCCGACAAGGCAAGCATCGGGTAGAGCACCGCCGCGCTGATCGGCTGCGCGAATCGCGCCGTCGGCACCAGGCTGGCGAGCACAAAGCCGAGCGAGAGGATGCTGAACGTGCCTAGGAGTACGGCCAGGGTAAAGCTGAACACGTTCACGCGCATCACGCCCGGAAAAAGCCGTCGGCCGGCGAGCATGAGCAGTGTGAGGCTGATCACCGTGAAGACAAGCTTCACGGCGACTTGCGCCCCCATGATCGTCACTGGGGACAGCGGCGTGGCACGGAGGCGTTTGAGGATGCCTCCTTCCCTGTAGATGGAGATGATCGCCACGAGGGACTGCACCGCGCTGATCGCGATCAGCACCGCCGCGAGGATTGCCGCGTTGAAGGGAATGTCGACTTGCGGCGCGGCCACCGGTTTACCGGCGCCGAACGCGCGCCCCAAAGCGATGAACACCACCAGCGGCATCACGAGCGTCCCGACGAACCCCATCGGTTCGCGGGTA
Organism: Gemmatimonadales bacterium UBA4718; assembly: GCA_002404375.1. Taxonomy (GTDB): domain Bacteria; phylum Gemmatimonadota; class Gemmatimonadetes; order Gemmatimonadales; family Gemmatimonadaceae; genus UBA4720. Next base: position 40,091 of record DHJO01000197.1, read on the forward strand.
AAGATCTTGGTCTCGACCCAGGTGAGCTTCCAGAATCCGCGCAGGAACGGAGGTCGCATTCAGTCCCTTATCCCGTGGCCGGTTAGTTTCAGAAACACATCCTCGAGCGTCGGGATCTCAGTACGGAAGCCGCGCACGCGAATGCCCTCGCGCGCTATGATGTTTATCACGTCGGTCACGAAGTCGTCGCCCGCCCCGCGAATCGTGTACGTCGGCCCGTTCCCCTCGGCGCGCTCGACGGCGCCGAGCCCCTGAAGCCGCTCAGCGACATTCGCATCATCGCTTGTGAACACGACCGTCCGTTCGGGGCAGTGCTTTTGTACCAGCTCGTCTGGCGTGCCAAGCTCGATAATGCGCCCGTGCTCGATGATGGCCACGCGGTCGCAGAGTTTTTCGGCCTCTTCCATCAGGTGTGTCGTGAGGAACACGGTCGTGCCCCGGTCTCTGATGCCGGTCACGAGGGCCCAGATCGCGCGACGCGCTTGCGGATCAAGGCCGGTGGTGAGCTCATCGAGGAACACGACCTCGGGTTCGTGGATGAGCGCCAGCGCGATGAAGAGCCGCTGCTTCTGGCCACCCGAAAGCGTCATGAACCATGCGTTGCGCTTGGCTTCGAGCCCAAGCCGCGCGAGGAGCGCGTCGGTATCTACCACGCGGGTGTAGAGCGACCGCCAAAGGTCCACCGCCTCCCAGACCTTGATCCGTTTCTGGAGCTGCGCCTCCTGGTGCTGCACACCGATCCGCTGTCGGAGCGCGTTGGCATCGCGCCTTGGATCCAGACCCAGCACCGAGATCGTTCCCTTGTCGGGAACCCGGTCGCCCTCCATGCACTCCATCGTAGTTGTCTTGCCGGCACCGTTCGGACCGATCAGTCCGAAGATCTCGCCCTCGAACACTTCGAGCGAGACGTCGTCGACGGCCACAGTGCGGCCGTAACGCTTGCCCAGGTTGGAGACGGCGATAACCGGGATCACTTGATCGCGGGATCCCAGTGTTCGTCGGCCTTTCCGTCGACAAATCGCCACATGTCGAACCAGGTC
>DHJO01000197.1:41308-42174 GCA_002404375.1 Gemmatimonadales bacterium UBA4718
AGTGAGCGATTCGTGCGAGATGCGATCTATCCCTGCGGCGCCACCTGGTACTGTTCCAGTTTTCCGTCGGGCATCTCGTAAGTCCACACCCTGAGCGTGCGATTCGGGAAGCTCGCTCTGTACGAGCGATAGACCATTCCCCCGCGCTCGGACTTCCGTGTCTGCACGAAGCCGGTGAGCGGACCGAGGGGTCCCAGGCTCGAAGCGAAATCCGCGAGCGCCTGCGGGCTGAAGTACGCATTCGCGTTCGACGTGAACAGCGACCTGTCTATTGTTCCGCGCTGTAGTCCCTCGAAGATCGCGCGGGCCTGCGCCGTCCTGCTCGCTGCCTGCGCGTCTTCCGTCGCGAACAGCGCCTGCGAGATCTGTCCCGCAATCGCTCCCGCCGCGGGCGCCGCGTCCTGATTGGTCAGCACCGCGATCGCCACGCTGTCATCTGGAAACACGATGTTCTCGGCGGTGAATCCCGACACCTCGCCGCTGTGCTCGAGCATGAATCGGCCGCCCTGCATCGACACGTCAATGCCGAGCGCATACCCAGTCGACGCACCATTGCGGAGAGCGACGTCGCTCGTGAACGCGCGGTACGACTCCGGCTTGAGGAGGCTGTGGCGAATGAGGGAGATGTCCCACGCTGCAAGGTCGCGCGGCGTCATCGCCAGCTCACCTGCGGCGTACATCCACCCGGCTCCAGCATCGGGCGCGGGACGAAGCGGTCCAAGGCCGTAGCGCAGATAACCAGTCGCATTCGCCGCTCTCGGATTCACGTCGAAGTCGCTGGCGGTGGTGAGGGCGAGCGGCTGAAGGATCCGGGTGCGCACGAACTGGAAGAACGGCATCCCGCTCGCTTTCTCGACCACCATTCC
>DHJO01000015.1:0-384 GCA_002404375.1 Gemmatimonadales bacterium UBA4718
CCGTTGCAGCGTCGAGATCGACGAGATGAATGCGGCCAAAGCCCTGACGCGCCCACTTTTCGGCGACAGCGACCGGATTGGGGATACGGACCCGTTCATCGGCGTATGCTCCACCGACGAGCTGCACGCAAGCGCCATCGCGCAAATCGATTGCGGGAATCACCTGCACTTGATTAGATCCTCGATCACCGCGTTGATGAAAACGCGTCCGGCGAATGAGCTTTTCTCCGGGTGGAACTGAACGCCGACCGTGTTGGCGCTACGAACTATCGAGGCGAACCTGGCGTCCTCGTGGCTCGTCCAGGCGAGGATTGACGATCTGTCATCTGGCTCGCAGATGTACGCGTTCGCGAAGTACGCTGTCTGAATGTCGGCTCTGCTCCG
>DHJO01000015.1:469-3372 GCA_002404375.1 Gemmatimonadales bacterium UBA4718
GACCTTGCCGGGAATGAAGCCAACGCCCTTTCCCGCCGCCTCTTCGCTCGCATCGAAGAGAAGCTGCATGCCCAGACAGATGCCCAGACACGCTAGACCATCCGCGAGCGCCGAGCGGAGATGGGATTGCTCGTTGCGCATGGCGCCCGCGGCGGCGCCAAATGCGCCTACGCCCGGAAGGATCAGCATATCTGCTTTGGCCGCCACGCGGATATCCGTCTCGATCGAGATGTCACGGTCATCCGTCGAGATCGCTTTCACCAGCGAGTGCAGGTTGCCTGCCCCGTAGTCGAAGATCGCGAGGCGCCTCGGTGCCACCGCATTTCCCAAGGTGTTAGCACGCGAAGTCATGTCGCCGCCAGCGCATCGAGGCACCGCTGCATCATGTCCCACGGTCCGATTGCGATCCGGATTGCGTCACCGATTCCGGCGAGACCCGGCAGCGCGCGGACGCGTATTCCAGCGCGCTCGAGCCGGCGTGAAACCGCGGCGCAATCGCCGACCGGCACGAGAACGAAATTGGCCGACGACTCCAATGACGCTATCCCCCGCTCAGCCAACTCAGCACGAAACCTGGAGCGGTTGCCGATGACATCCTGTACGCGATCGGTCACCCAGCCCAGGTCGCTCTCCAGAGCCGCGATCGCCGCACGCTCCGCCAGCGCGTTCACCTTGTAGGGACCGCGCGCCTTCAATACTTCGGCGATCAGCTCCGGAGAGCCGACGCCGTAACCTACCCGGAGCCCCGCGAGACCAAATGCCTTCGACATCGTTCGCGTGATCAGCACCGGGCGACCGCCCGAGGCGAGATCGATGTAGCTATCACCTCCGAACTCCACGTACGCCTGATCGATGATCACGAGCCCGGGCGCGTTCTCCACGGTCTGCTCGACCATCCTGCGCGGGAGCGCCCCGCCCGTTGGATTGTTGGGCGAGCACAGGTAGATGATGCGCGCACCCGTCTCGAGCATCGCATCGACGTCGGCCTCGAACGAACTAGTGAGCGGGAGCGAAACTGGCGAGAGGCCGTTCGCTCGCGCAAAGACCGATATCATGCTGAACGTCGGCTCCGGCAGACACAGTACCTCACCCGGCTCGGCGAAGGCTCGGATGGCAGAATCGAGCACATCATCTGAGCCACATCCGCAAGCAATCATCGCTGGCGACACACCGACGTAGTCAGCCAGAGCCGTGGCGAGCGCCGGTTCGTACGCGCTCGGATAGCGCGCGACGTCCTCCGACGGCGCCGCCGCTAGCGCACGCAATGCAGCCGGTGGCGCACCCCAGAGGTTAGTGTTGTCGCTGAGGTCGACATTGCACTGGCCGCGCGGCGTGGAGTAAAGCGCGATGTCGCGATAGCTCTCCCGCGACAGAGCGGCGACGTAGTCGGCTCCCCGGTTCTCGTTGACGGTCAGCATACGACACTCCACCCGAGCGCGGCGGCGGCGTGCGCGGGCAAGCCTTCCGCGTCAGCCAGAATTGCGGCATCGCCGGCCAGGCGTTGGGCCGCATCACGAGTCACCTTCTGGTACGACGTCCAGCGAACGAAGTCGAGCGGGCCGAGTCCCGAGTAGCTGCGCGCCAGTCCGCCGGTTGGGAGAACGTGATTACCGCCGGTGATGTAATCACCGAAGACCACCGACGACTGTTCGCCGACGAACACACAGCCGGCGTTCCTGATGCTCGGCAGCACGCGTTCCGCATCTGCGAGCGCCAGCAGCAGGTGCTCCGGCGCGAAATCTGTGGCGAACTCGACCGCTGCGGCGACCGAATCTGCGCGGAGGAGAGCGCCGTTCTGGTGCAGCGACCCGCGAACGACATCGGCGCGGGAGACGCCAGGCAGGCCTTGCTCGACAGCGTCGGCGATCGAGAGCGCGCTCTCGTCATCGAGTGCGACCACAACCACGCAGGCATTCACATCGTGCTCCGCCTGGGCGATGACCTCGCGGGCGATTGTGCGCGCGTCGCATCCTGCATCGCAAATGACCAGCAGCTCGCTCGGCCCCGCGGGAGAGTCGATCCCAACATCCCTGCTCACCTGGAGCTTCGCCTCGGCGACGTACGCGTTTCCCGGTCCGACGATCCTGTCGACGCGCGGAACGCTCTCCGTGCCGTAGGCCATCGCCGCGATAGCACCGGCGCCGCCAACAGAAAAAACACGGTTCACCCCGGCGATTTCGCACGCGGCGAGCACCACGCTGGCTGGATACCCGTCCTTTTGTGGCGGAGCGCAGAGAACAATCTCGGCAACACCGGCGACGCGCGCGGGAATTGCCGTCATCAGCACGCTGCTCGCGTATGCGGCGCGACCGCCTGGCGAATAGATGCCGACTCGCTGGAACGGATCCGGTCGTCTGCCGACCACCACGCCCAGCTCGGTTTCGACTTCCACGGTTTGCGGTGGAGCGGCCGAGTGGACCTCCCGGATGTTCCGCGCCGCGCGCTCGAGTGCGGACCGGAGCCGCGCGTCGGTCTCTGCGAGCGCACGCCGCCGAGCGCCGCGTGGCACTTCGAGGACAGCGAGCGTCACTCCGTCGTAGATACGCGCCATCTCGCGCAACGCGCTGTCCCCATCCGCCCGCACTTTCCGCACGATCTCCTCGGTGCGCTCGCGGACGAGCGAGCTTGTCGTATTCGTCCTGCGCAGAAGGGAGGCGCGCTCGTCCGCGGATAAAGCGCTCAAGGCGCCAGTGTATCTCCAGGCCGTTTTTGCGATCGTCTGGCTCACGGCATCAGGCGCTCCACGCGCGTGACGAGAATCCCGCTCGCATCGAGAGCCTTGAGCGCGCCGATCGTCTTGTAGACCGTCCCCGCATCCACCACCGCGTGCACCGCCACACGGTCGCCGCCGTTCAGGATGTCGATCACGGTCGGGCCGTTGATCCCGGGAATGATCTGCTTGA
>DHJO01000015.1:3483-3998 GCA_002404375.1 Gemmatimonadales bacterium UBA4718
AGGCCGTTGACCCTGAGCGTCGAGCCGGTCGAAGTGATGTCGACAATGATCTCGGCGATCCCCAGGAGCGGCGCGATCTCCGCCGCGCCCGAGATCGGCACGATCTCGACATTCTGGCTGCGTGCCTGGAAAAACTCCCGGGTGACGTTCGGGAACGAAGTCGCGACACGTGCGTCGACTGGGATGTCGTCGAGCGTCTTGACGGCGCTGTCCTCGCGGGCGGCGGCGATCAGGCGGCACTCGCCGAAGCCGAGATCGAGTCGCCGCTCGACGGGCCGGCCGGATTCACGAACCAGATCCCACCCAGTGACCCCCACGTCCGCGACGCCATCGGCGACGAACTCCGGTATGTCCTGCGCCCTAACGAACAGCGCCTCGAATTCGCCACCGAGGGATGCGGAGAGAGCGCGGTCGCCCCTCGAGAGCACCGGAAGTCCGGCATCCCCGAAGAGCTCGCGCGTATCGTCGGCGAGACGTCCCTTGTTTGGCAGTGCGATCTTGAGCATGAGATGAGT
>DHJO01000103.1:0-717 GCA_002404375.1 Gemmatimonadales bacterium UBA4718
CGTCGAGCGGACCGCGTCGCCGAAGCGGTCCGCGTCGAGGTAGCCACCTTCCTCACTGAATCGGCAAAGGATCCCCGAATAGTCGGCTTCGTTACGGTCACTGGCGCGGAGGTCAGCCCCGATCTTCGCCACGCCCGCGTGTACGTGAGCGTTCTGGGAAGCGATACCGAGAAGCAGGCTACCTTCGATGGCCTCGACAGCGTGGCCTTGCATCTCCGGTCGCGCGTAGCGCGCCAGCTCCAGCTACGCGTCGCCCCCGAGATTCAATTCAAGGAAGACGATACCATCGCGCGCGCCGCGCGAATCGAGTCTCTCCTCGCCGACGTCAAGAAGCACGACGCTGCCGTAGCGCGGGGAAGAAAAGACGACTGACCGCTCCCGTGCAGACGGCTCGCTGGTCGAGGGGCTGCTGCTCGTAGACAAGCCCGCCGGCATGACCTCCCACGATGTCGTGCAGCAAGTCCGACGCATTTATGCCGAGCGCAGCATCGGGCACCTGGGCACGCTGGATCCATTTGCTACAGGGTTGCTGGTGCTGCTTCTGGGACGCGCCACCAGGCTCGCCAATTTCCTGGACATGGAACCCAAGGTCTACGAGGCGTCGATCACCTTCGGCGCCGAGACGGACACCGACGACTCCACGGGTACGGTGATTCGGCGGGCGCCACCTCCGGCGGAAGCTGCCGTTCGAGAAGCTGTCCGGTCACTCACGGGCAC
>DHJO01000103.1:784-4286 GCA_002404375.1 Gemmatimonadales bacterium UBA4718
GATCTTCAGCCGGTAGACGTCACGGTGCACGGCTGGGAAATTCAGGACGTCGATGCAGGGTCTCTCTCCGCAATCGTGACGTGTAGCGGAGGAACCTACATTCGCGCGCTCGCGCGCGATCTCGGCCGCCTCACCTCATCTGCTGCCCACCTGGGCGCGCTTCGACGAATACGAGTAGGCGTTTTCGATGTCGCCGACGCGGCGACGCTCGACCGTCTCGCCGACGCTCCCCCGCGCGTGAGGACACTTCGGGTCATCGCTGATGCATGAATCCGCCGGCGTCACGGAGGAGTCCGGCCTCCCTCCTTACGTCAAGAGCACGGTGATCACCGTAGGCACCTTTGACGGCGTTCATCGAGGTCATCGCGACGTCGTCGAGCGGGTCGTCGCTCGCGCGCGATCCCTCAAGATCCCGAGTGTGCTCGTCACGTTCCAGCCCCATCCGATGGACGTTGTGAACCCGTCCGCCGCGCCGCTGCTCCTCACCACCCACGATGAAAAGCTCGAGGTGATCGCGGAGACCGGAATCGACTACATGGCCGTCGTACCGTTCACGGCGCGGCTGGCGTCGTTTTCTGCCGAGGATTTCGTCGAGCTGATGCTGCGACGTTGCTTCAGGATGCGCGAGCTGCTGATCGGCTATGATCACGGCTTCGGGCGTCAAAGGACTGGGGACGTCAACGTGCTCCGCAGTCTGGGTGAGCGGGATGGCTTCCGGGTGGAAGTTGTCGATCCGGTCTCGACGCCCGATGGGCACTCGGTGTCGTCGACCTCCATCAGGCGCGCAATTGCGGGCGGCGATCTTGACCGCGCGGCCTTAAGCCTCGGTCGATTGTACTCGGTGAGCGGTCGCGTGATCGAAGGTGCACAGCGGGGACGCACAATCGGATTTCCGACCCTGAACCTGGGGCCCCCGCCTCCGAGGAAGCTTCTGCCACCTGAAGGTGTATACGCGGTGCGGGTCCAGACTCCAGCCGGTCCCGTTGGAGGCATGATGAACCTCGGCCCGCGGCCGACTTTCGGCGATTCGACGACATCCCTTGAAGCGCATCTTTTCGATACCGCCGGCAATTTCTACGGCGCGCACGTACGCGTCGATTTTGTCGCCCGCCTTCGTGCGACACGCAAATTTGCCTCGGCAGAGCAGCTAACCATGCAGCTGCGACACGACGAGCGCGAAGCTAGAAACGCGTTGACTCAGCTTCAGCTTTCCGGTAACCTTACAGGCTAGTCTCAAAGTGCAACTTTTTCCCCATTCCGCAGCATGAGTCTGAAGTATCGTCTTCTCGTAGTCCTTGCGCTTATCGCCGGCTCCGTGTGGGCACTGTTTCCTCGGACCGTCATCGAGCGCGTGAAGCGTAACGGCGAATTCGTCTATGACACTGTCCGACGCGTCCCGCTCAGGCGCGGACTCGATCTTCAGGGCGGGATGCATCTGTCCCTGGAAGTGGATGAGTCGAAAGGCCCTATTCCCGACAAGAGCAAAGCGATCGACAACGCTCTCAAGGTCGTGCGCAATCGAATCGACGAGTTCGGTGTCTCCGAGCCGGTCGTCCAGAAAGCCGGCAACGACCGCATCATCGTCGAGCTGCCAGGCATCGATGATCCCCGTCGCGCCCAGGACGTCGTCCAGAAGTCGGCGTTTCTGGAGTTCCAGATCGTAGACAAGACTCAGGCGCTCGAGAAGTCATTGCCGCGCCTGGACGCCGTATTGAAGGACAAGAAGCTCGCCGTGGCCACGACTGATTCGGCCGCGAAAACCGACACGACGGCGAGCGCCGGTTTGCAATCGCTCTTTACTGCAGATACTTCCAAGAAAGCCGACAGCTCGAAAACGGACAGCGCGAAGGCAGCCGCGGCCACCGTGGGCGGCCCGGGCGCCTTCTCGAAGTTGGTTCAGCAGGGATCGATGCCTGGCGAGTATTACGTGGCGCAGACCGATGTGGCTACCATGACCCAGTATCTGGCACTTCCTGAAGTCTCCGCCGCACTTCCGCCCGGAAAGGTGCTTCGCTGGAGCAGCGACACGACGTCACTCGGGAATCGGGTCTATCGGGCTCTCTATGTTCTCGATGCCAAGCCGATCATCACCGGCGAGTTCCTCACGGATGCCAGGCCCAATACCTCGCCCACGGAGGGAAACCTCGTCCAGTTCACGATGAATAACGAGGGCGCACGTCGCTTCCGCACGGAGACGTCGCGGCACATCCAGGATCTCATGGCGATCGTTCTGGACCAGCGTGTGATGGGGCGACCGCCAGTGATTCAAAGCTCGATCGGCGCCAACGGACAGATCACGATGGGCGGCAAGGATCTCCAGGCAGCGCAGGATCTCGCGCTGGTACTTCGCGCCGGGTCCCTGCCAGTCCCGCTCAAGGTGATCGACGTAGTCCAGATCGGCGCGAGTCTCGGTCAGGATTCGATTCATAAAGCCACTACCGCCGGCGTGATTGCGGTCGCACTCGTCGTGATCATCATGCTTGGCTACTATCGATTCTCCGGAGCGCTCGCGGTGGCCGGACTCGCGCTCTACATCCTTTACACGCTCGCGGCACTCGCTGGTTTTAATGCCGTACTCACGCTGCCCGGTCTCGCGGGATTCGTTCTCTCCATCGGTATTGCCGTCGACGCCAACGTGCTGATCTTCGAGCGAATACGCGAAGAGCTCGTTCACGGTAAGACGGTTCGCACAGCCATTGATGAAGGGTTCCGTCACGCGATGAGCGCGATCGTCGACTCCAACGTGTCGACGGCGCTGACCGCCGCCGTGCTCTATCAATACGGGACTGGCCCGGTTCGTGGCTTTGCCGTGACCCTCCTCGCCGGTATCGCCGCGTCGATGGTCACCTCGATCTTCGTGGTACGCACTTTCTACATGCTGTGGCTCAACCGCTCCGGCGAAGCCCAGACCTCACTGAGCATTTAATGCTTCGAATTCTGCACGACACCAACTACGATTTCATCCGCTGGTGGAAGGTGATGGCGGGAATCACCATCGCCTTCATCGTTCTCGGCCTCGGATCGCTGGCGGTCAAAGCGCCCAACTACAGCATCGAGTTCACGGGCGGAACCCTTATGCAGCTCCAATTCGTCAACCCGCCAGACGTCGGTGAGATTCGCGCAACGCTCGATCAGGCCGGAGTCCAGGGCGCCGAGATCCAGCAGTTTGGCACGAATCGAGACTTCACCGTCCGCGCGCAGAACGCGGCAGCAGTAGCCGCGCAGGCGAATGGCGCCGAGAGCGTCTCGGTGCGGATCGAGCAAGTGCTGAAGCAGAAATTCGGACCGAACAGCTTCAAGACGATCCGGACCGAAGCCGTGGGTCCGCGCGTGGGCAGTGAGCTTCGTCGCGGTGCGATCACTGCCATCCTCTTGTCGTTCCTCATTACCCTCGTGTACCTGTCGATCCGGTTCGAGTGGCGCTTCGCTACTGCGGCCGTGATCGCGACGAGCCATGACGTCTTCACGACCATCGCATTCCTCAAGCTGATGCACCTCGAGA
>DHJO01000103.1:4432-11406 GCA_002404375.1 Gemmatimonadales bacterium UBA4718
CTCAACGACACGATCATCATCTTCGATCGCGTGAGAGAGAATCTGAGGAAGGGAAGGAAGGAGACGCTGTATGAGACGCTCAACAGGTCGATCAACGAGACGCTGCCGCGGTCAGTCCTGACCCACGCCACCGCGTTCGCGGCGACGCTGGCGCTGCTCATTTTCGCTGGAGAAGTTATCCGGCCCTTCGCCTGGGTGATGGCCTTCGGAATCGTGACCGGCACCTTCAGCTCTATCTACGTAGCAGCTCCAGTTCTCCTTTGGATCGAACGCAAATGGCCTCGCAAGACGGGCGCGCGACAGGCTTCATCGACAGCCACGCCCACCTCGCGGACGCAGCGTTCGCCGGCGACCGCGACGCGGTAATCTCCCGCGCCCGCGATGCGGGCGCGGCCGCGATCGTGTGCATCGGCGAATCTATCGATGCTGCGGCGATCGCCGCTGAGTGCGCCGCGGAAAACCCAGGCTTCGTTTTCGCGACGGCGGGCGTTCACCCTCACGATGCCGCGGCCTTCGACGCGCAGCGCGACATTCCAAAGCTGCGCAGGTTTCTTCAGAACGGCGCCGTCGCGGTGGGTGAGTGCGGCCTCGACTACCACTACGACAACTCTCCCCGCGACGCGCAGCGTGCCGCTTTCTCGGCCCAGATTGCGCTCGCCCACGAGACGAAGCGTCCGGTGGTCGTCCACACTCGCGACGCCGAGGAGGATACGCGTGCCGCAATCGGCGAGGCACGCAGTGCCGGAGTCGTCGGAGTCTTGCACTGTTACACGGGTACGCAATCGCTTGCGGAATTCGCGATCGCCGCCGGTTGGTATGTGTCATTCAGCGGCATCGTGACGTTTAAGAAGTGGACGGACGACGATCTCATTCGGATAGTGCCTCGCGATCGCCTCCTGGTTGAATCCGATTCTCCTTACCTCGCGCCGGTGCCATACCGCGGAAAGCGGAACGAGCCGGCGTGGGTCGCCCACACGCTCGGGAAAGTCGCCGCCGTTCGTGGCGACGATCCACAGGAGCTTGGTTGGGCGACTGCAGCCAACGCCAAGCGTCTCTTCGGTCTGGCCTTTCCAGCGGCCTAGCGAGTAACATTCGCGGTTGACGCGAACTCGTCCCGCTTTCTCGCGGGCACCCACCGGAGCTCTTTAATGGCATTGAAGCAGATAAGCACCGACAAGGCACCCTCGGCGATTGGTCCTTACTCGCAAGGAATCGTGACGAACGGTTTTCTTTTCACCGCCGGTCAGATAGCGCTAGACCCGGTGGCGGGACAAATCGTAGAAGGCGGGATAGTGGAGCAGACTGAGCGGGTGATGCAGAATCTGCAGGAAGTGCTGAAAGCCGGCGGTGCGTCGTGGGGCGATGTCGTGAAGACCACCGTTTACCTACACGATCTTGCTCACTTTCCGACTGTAAACGAGATCTACGGCAAGTGGCTGGGAAAAGCGCGGCCGGCGAGGTCGACGGTTCAGGTTCCAGGATTACCGCGTGGCGCGCTCGTCGAGATCGACGCGATCGCCGTAGTACCTTCGAAGTAACTCCGGCCGAGCGAATGAGCACGTCCCCAACGCGCGAAGAGCTCTTTCGCCTTACGGAATTCGCGAGTTGCGCCGGTTGAGCGTCCAAAATGGGTCCGGGTGACCTATCCCGCGCGCTGGCCGCGCTTCCACTCCAGTCAGATCCGCGTCTCCTCGTCGGTCGGGAAACCTTCGATGATGCGGGGGTCTTTCGCGTGTCAGACGACCTCGCTCTCGTTCAGACGGTGGACTTTTTTGCGCCGATCGTCGACGACCCGTACGACTTCGGCCAGATCGCTGCCGCCAACGCACTCTCCGATGTCTACGCGATGGGTGGCCAACCGCTCACTGCGCTCAACATCGTTGCATTCCCCACGAAAGAACTTCCGCTCGACGTGCTCACCCGCATTCTCGCTGGCGGCCAGGACAAAGTGCACGAGGCCGGCGCTTTCGTTGTCGGTGGGCACACGGTCATCGACACCGAGCTCAAATACGGACTGGCCGTTACTGGTCGCGCTCATCCCGATTTTCTTCTGACTAACGCTGGAGCAACACCTGGGGATCAGCTCATTCTCACCAAGCCAATTGGAAACGGGATCCTTGCGACAGCGGCGAAGCGGGGCCAACTGTCGCCTGAACACCAGGTTCCGATGCTCGAAGCGATGAAGACCCTGAATGGATTGGCGAGCAGGGCTGCTCTTGCACTCGGAGTTCGGTGCGCCACGGACATTACCGGCTTCGGATTGCTCGGCCACATGTCGCACATCGCGCGGGCGAGCAAGGTCACGCTGCGCGTGGAGCTCGATTCAATTCCAATCTTTCCCCGCGTGCGGGAGGCTTTTCGCGCCGGCTTCGTCACCGACGGCTCAAAGAGAAACGCCGAATACCTGCGCGAGCTGGTGCTCTGGAGAAAAGGGAGCGATGAGGACCGCGCGATTCTCCATGACCCCCAGACCTCGGGTGGCCTGTTGGTTTGCGTGAATCGCGACCGGGCTGCTGACTATCTTTCACGCGTCGCCGGAGCAGTGCTGATTGGCGAGGTCATCGACCGGGGAGAAGTTGCGATCGAGGTTTACTGAGACAGCTGGGGGTGGATGGGGCCTGGTGGCTTCCGTGATCTTCAAAATCACTGTGACCTTACTCCGTAAGGTCGGGTGGGTTCGATTCCCACACTCTCCCGCCACTTCGATCGCAGCCGTGCTGCTCTGCACAGTGTCGCTCGTACCGGGCTCCATGCACGCGCAACAGCGCGACAGTGGGCGGGCAGGAGTCGCTCCGCCAGGAACGCAGCCTCAGCCGGCATCGCAACCCGATACGGCTCCGCCAATGAGTCCGCGCCGCGCCTTTCTCACGTCGCTCCTGCTGCCCGGATACGCCCAGACCGTTTTCGGTCGTGACCGTGCCGCAATGCTTTTCACGATCGTCGAGGTCGGATCGATAGGCATGGCTCGCAAATCGGCCCTGGATCTCGCCGAGGCGCGAGCGCTCGCGCACGACAGCGTCGTGGCGACTTACAAGATCGATCCCACTACTGGAATCGCGGTCAAAGATCCGAAGACGGGACTTCCCGTTCCAGATACGTGGATCGCCAGCCGTTACACAGCCGACCGCATCAAGGCGCGCAGGACTCACTACGAAGACTGGATCGCGGCACTCATCTTCAATCATCTCTTTTCAGGAGCGGATGCGTACGTCGCGGCAAACCTGTGGGACTTCAAAACGAACATCGGAGCGGTATCGAGCGCGCGGTCCGTAACCGTGTACGCTAGCGTTCGCCTCTGGTGAGCAACGCCGCGCCAATCGGCGTCTTCGATTCCGGCATGGGAGGGCTCACCGTCGTTCGCGAAATCATGAGCCAGCTCCCCAACGAGAGCATCATCTACTTCGGCGACACGGCGCGCGTCCCTTACGGGCCGAAGAGTCCGGACACGGTGCTTCGCTATAGCCGCGAGATCACGTCCTATCTCCGCGGTGAAGGCATCAAGGCACTTGTCATAGCTTGCAACACCGCCACCGCACACGCTCTTCCGGCGCTGCGCCGAGAGTATGATCTCCCAATAGTGGGCGTGATCGAGCCGGGTGCGCGCGCGGCGGCCGCCGCGACGAAGACGAGGCACGTTGGCGTGATCGGCACGGCCGGCACGATCAAGTCACGCGCCTACGAAAAGGAGATAAAGAAGATTTTACCGGACGCGCAAGTCACTGCCCAAGCGTGCGCTCTATTTGTGCCGCTGGTGGAAGAGGGTTGGGTGGACACCGAGCCCACGCGCGCAATTGCGCGAAACTATCTCGCCCCGCTCGTGTCTGCTCAGATAGACACGCTCGTTCTAGGCTGCACGCATTACCCGCTCATGAAGACGGTTATCGGCAATGTCGTGGGACGGGAGGTGAGGCTGATCGATAGTGCTCACGAGACAGCGAAGGAAGCCGGGGAACTGTTGCGGGCAAACGGCCTCGAGAACACCGCGGCAAACCAGGCGCGCTATCGATTCATCGCCTCCGACGCGCCAGATACCTTCCTCGGCCTTGGAGAGCGATTCCTTGGGTCACCGATTGATCGAGTTGAGACACTTACCCTGGGATGATCCGTCCCACTCGATCAGCTCTATCGCTTCGTCGCTCACTCTGAGGAACGTCGGCGCGTCGAGCCACGATCCTGCGTTCGCAAACACTCCGCCGCTCTCCATCTTTTCCAGGGCGGGAACGTGCGAATGGCCGTACACGAGCAGCTCGAAGGTTTTCGACTCTGCCAATTGCGCCGCGGCGTAGCTGCGAAGACCGCGGCCTTCGTCTCTGGCTCTGTAGGTTCTGCTCGCGTTCGAGCTGCCGTGTGCGAGGCTGGTTGCCCAATCCGGATGGATCAGCCGGAACGCCTTGATCGCCAGCGGATTGCGCATGATCGGGCGAATCAGTCTATAGCCGCGATCTTCCTTGTCTCGCAAGCCGTCGCCGTGCTCGACTCGTACTTTCCAGCCGGCGATCGTTCCTTCCCATGGCCCAACGATGTACGAGACGCCGACATCGTCTCGAAGTATCTCTCCGCCCCAGCAGTCGTGATTGCCCGCGACCCACAGTATTTCCACGCCGGCGTCCTTGAGCTCCGCGAGCGCCGCCAGTGCGCGAAAGCTTCTTCGCGGAATCACGGTCTTCCACTCGAACCAGAAGTCGAACAGGTCGCCATTGATGACGAGCGATCGCGCCTCACCGGCGAGCCCACGGAGAAAGGCGACGAACGAGCGCTCCGTCTGCGCGCTGGCAACTCCGAGGTGGGCGTCGGATACGATGTAGCAGGGGCCGTTGAGCACGGCACAAGTTAGCGTCTTGACGGAGCCTTTACAAAGCAGTTCCAGAGGAGCATTTTCGGATTTCCCCCTCACATGACATCCGAATCCAATCGTGGTACGGCTCACACCGTCGAGTTCAGAGTACGGTACGCCGAAACCGATCAGATGCAGGTGGTGTATCACTCGAACTATCTGATCTGGTGCGAGATCGGGCGAACAGAGTTCATTCGTGCTCTGGGCACTCCGTATGCCGAGCTCGAGCGCCAGAACGTCACTCTCGCGGTGGTTGAGGCGCGCATTCGGTTTCATTCTGCGGCGCGCTACGACAACATGATTCGAGTGACGACGACGATCAGCGAAGTGAGATCGCGGACGCTGACCTTCGACTACGTGATAACGAATGCAGAAACAGGAGAACGGTTCGTGACGGCATCAACGAAGCTCGCTTCACTCACTCGGGATTCTCGTTTGACGGCGTTGCCTGAGTCCCTTCGCAAATTGTTGGAAAATGCCGCTTCCCAATAAAACGCTCGTCGGCGTTCTGTTTCTGGCCATTGCAGCTCGGGCGAGTGCGCAACGCCTGCCAGCCTCCGTTGGAACGGAGGAGATCACTCTCTACGCCCGACTGCTCGCCATGACGGACACCAGGCAGCTCGACATGCCGCTGGTGGATCGCGCGCTGTCCAACCACTGGCAGCCATTGCGCGCGGCGGCGACAATCGCGATCGGTCAGGTGGGACCGGAGGTTGGTACGCCCGGATTCGCGCGCCTCCTGAGCCTGCTCAAGGACCCAGATGTGACCGTCGGCGCGAACGCCGCCTACGCGCTCGGACTTCTCCGCGACACGGCTGCAATCGCCGATTTGAGCACAGCGCTCGCGACCAGGCACGAAGTCGCGCGCGAGGCGGCCTGGGCGCTTGGTGAGATTGGTGCGCCTGCCAGGGCAGCAATTGTCGCCGGACTCAAATCGCGGCGTGACGACGATACGTCGATCCAACTATTGCTGGCTGCGGCGAAAATGCGGCCCGTGCCTATCACGGATCTCGAGCCATACCTGCGAGATCGTCACCCGTCAGTAGTCTGGGCGGCAGCTTACGCAATCGCGCGAACGCACGCGCCCGCGGGCGTTCGCGATCTCATCGATCTCGAGGCTTCGCCACTTCTTAGCGCGAGACCACAGAATGTCGATCGCCCCGGACCAATGCAGACGCCATATGTCGACTCGCTGAGCGGTGTCCAGCGCGCACGAGCCGAGATTGCTCGCGGTCTCGCGAAATCGGCGGCCGGCGATTCACTCGGTGTCAAAGCGTTTGGCGTTCTCGCCAGACTGGTGGGCGATGTCGACCCGCACGTGCGCATCAATGCAGTTCGCTCGATTGGTACGTACGGACCGCCGGCGAAGCCCGCACTCGTATATGCGGCGCACGACCAGGATCCCAACGTAAGGATCGCGGCCGCGCAGAGTTTCGGAACCGTGCTCAACAAGGATGCGACTGATTTCTCCGCGCTATGGACAGCGGATACGTCCATCGTGTACCGGTCATCTCTCCTTGCCTCGGCTGCGCGAGCCGGGCTTCGTCCGGCGGAGCTGACCTCGTGGGCCTCGAGTCCCGACTGGAGACTCAGGGCTGCGGTGGCATCTGCTTCAGGAGACACGCTCGATCGCGGGTTCGCCTTTTCGCGGACCGCGCGGTTGACCCAAGACCCCGACCCGCGCGTGCGAGAGGCTGCTTACGCCGCGATAGCGCCGCCTGCAGGGCTTGCCCTGGAAGACACCGTGCATGCGTTACTCATCAACGGGCTTCATGATTCCGATTTCTACGTTAGAGCCACGGTGCTCGGAGCATTGGCCGAGAGACCAACCGCCGCCGATCTCTCGCCGGTCCTCACGAGCTACAACCTCGCCACACGTGATTCCGCCAACGACGCGCGACTCGCCGCAATCCAATACGTTGGCGCGCTTTGGAAAAAAGACAGCGCGTCGCTCAACGCGACCTGGCGACAGCACCTTGCTCAGATTCCAGTGCCCGGCGACCCGCTCGAGCGTGCGGCGGGGAAGGGCTTTCCGGTTTGGGCCAAATGGTCCGGCGTACCCGCCACTCCGAAGCCGATTGCGTGGTATGAAGGAGTAGTGAGGGCGATCGTAATGCCGGTGTACGCCGGCAAGTCCATC
>DHJO01000151.1:0-1619 GCA_002404375.1 Gemmatimonadales bacterium UBA4718
TCGCAGCGAAAGCGGTGGGCGTCGATGTGCGGGTTTCGCTGCCTGATCGCTCAGTCGCCATGCTTAGCGAGCTCGATCTGTGGCAGTTGCTGAACATCCGGCCCAGCTGTTCTCTCGATCTGTGGGAAAAACTCTGGCTCGCGGCGCCGGGGCCCGAGGTGGAGAGCGCACTGAGATCCCACTCGCTCGCGACCCTTGGGTATCAGGATTACAGCAGGCAACTCGCCGCTCGGTTCGGCGATCCATTGGGGGCCGGAGTCGTGCTCGCCGCGGGCACAGCTCACTATTCCTGGGCGAAGATCGTTGCCGCACTGGGAGTGGGGTCCAATCAGCTGGTATTCGTGCCGGTAACTGCAGAGTGCAGAATGGACCCCGATGCGTTGTGGCGCGAGATCAATTCGCTCACGAACAAGAGAATTCCGATCGTGGGGTGCGTGAGCACCTGCGGCACGACCGAGGAAGGCGCCGTGGACGATCTGCAGCGCATCGTAGAGGTGAGGGCGCGCGCGGAACGCGAGCTCGGCGTGACGTTCCACATCCATTCCGACGCATGTTACGGCGGGTACGCAGCGTCTCTGACGCGGGCTGTCGACGGCTCGCGTCACAGCGCCGATGAAGTTCGCCGGGTATGTGGTGGAGCGGCGGACTGGCCGACGGATCAATGGGTACGATCGGTCTCCGCCCTCGAGAGTGCCGATTCCGTGAGCATCGACCCGCACAAGCTTGGTTACGTCCCCTACCCTGCCGGAGCGTTTCTTCTCAAGGACCAGCGTGGTCGCGAGCTAGTGGCAACCGACCCGCCATATCTCGCGGTCGCGACCTCGCTCGAAAACCGCGACCGCCCCGTCATCGGCCGATTCATATTCGAAGGCTCCAAGCCCGGCGCCTCGGCGGCTGCGACCTGGCTCAGTCACAAGACAATTCCGCTGAACAGCGAAGGCCACGGAAGAATAATCGCGTCGACGCTCAAGGCGGCGCGCGATCTTCACGCGTTCCTGGGCGCCTCGGATTTCAGGCCATTTTACGTCCTTCGGCTCCCCAAGCCCGATCTCAATATCGTCTGCTTTCTGCTGCACCATCCCTCGCTCACGAATCTGACCGCGCTAAACGCTCTGAACGAGACGATCTACAAGGAGCTCAGTCCGGACGGGGAGATGTCCGCACCCTACATGATCACGCGAACGAAGCTGACTTCACCGACATATGACGGAGCCATCAGACCCCTCTTGTCTTCGCTCGGCGAGAATGGAGACTTGTACTGGCAAGATATCGCCGAGGGCCTGACGCTCCTGCGCGCGACCGTGATGACCCCGTTCTCCCTTGATGCGAATCCCGACTACCTTCTCGGGCTCACCGATGCAGTACTCAGGGTGGCGATGCGTTTCCTCGGTGATTCTCCTGCGACCGGCGGAAAGCTAGTCCGCGAGCAGCCCGATCTTCAGCGCGAAGTCGACGTAATCGCTGCGGTGCGCTAGCCCAAGTTTCTCGTTGATCCGCTGCTTATAGGTGTCGACAGTCTTGGGACTGATGAACAGCTTCTCGCCTATTTCGGGAGCGCTGTAGCCTCGAGCAACGAACTTGAGGACGTTCTGCTCGCGCTCGGTGAGCTTCTCAAACCT
>DHJO01000151.1:1812-2623 GCA_002404375.1 Gemmatimonadales bacterium UBA4718
GATGGCTGCATGTAGATATCGCCGTGAGCCACGGCTCGAACAGCATCGATCAGCTCGCGGTCGGCGGCGCTTTTGACCAGGTACCCGCTCGCGCCTGCCTCGAGCAGTGGAACGAGGTACGAGTCCTCGGCGTGCATGGTGAGGATCAGNNGCCTTTAGTCCGGCGCGTACGACTGTGTGGTCGTCGACGAGAACTACTCTGATGACACCGTCTCTCAAGCTGCCTCCGTGTCCATTCCTATCCACGCGGTGACGCGTGTGCCGCGATCCCTCGCTGTATCAATATGCAGCGCACCGCCGGCGAGCGAGAGTCGCTCGCGCATGGTGGTAAACCCTGATTCCCCGCGCTTCTTCTCCAGCGCTCCCTCGAATCCACGACCGTCATCGCTGACCTCGAGCTCCACGTATCCCGGCCTCGCACGGAGCGACACCGTGGCGTGACCCGCGTCGGAGTGCTTCTCGACGTTGCGCAGCGCTTCCTGCGCGACGCGGTACAACGTCGCCGACAGCGCGGCGGGAATCACGACACCGGAAATATCGACGTTTACCCGTACATCCACGAGCGAGCGCTGTTGCGTGGCGTCACCCAGAGCTTCGAGCGCCGAAGGCAAACCAAGATCGGTCGCGACGCGCGGATGCAGCGAGCGGGAGACGTTGCGGATTTCCTCGAGGGCCGTGCGCAACAACTCGCGCACTTCCGCGAGTCGGGGTGAAGCTTTGTGATTTCCGATTTCGTGTGCCGCCGCGGTAACCTGAAAGCTCGCGGCCGCGAGCATCTGGCCAACCGAGTCGTGAAGCTCGCGGGCGACCT
>DHJO01000151.1:2654-3546 GCA_002404375.1 Gemmatimonadales bacterium UBA4718
GTCGGCAACGATGGAGGCAGGGACTCTCTCAGACAGTCGACCCTCGGACACCCGCTTCGCGACTCGCTCGAGAGCGTCTATTGGGCGAAGCGCGAGCCTCACCAAGCCAAAATTCACGCTCGCGCCGACGATTAGAGCAGCCACGACGACGTAAGCGTCGGTCAGCCGTGCGGTGTGAAGGCTGACCGGTGCGAACAAGAGGAGCACGGCCACAGCCACGATGATCAGGTTCGCCCCCAGCAGTTTCAGCTCGAGGGGAATGCCGAGGATTGGGCGCAGCAGGCGCGGAATCCGCGAATTGGAATTCACGGCGAGCTCGGGACTGCGGCTAGGCGTTCGCTGAATCGCTGTGGTGCCAGCTGGGGCGGCCACGCCTGTATTTCGCAGGAAATTCCGAGGCGAACCCTTCTTACCGAATAGAGGGGCGGGCATCTTTAGCTGGTCGTTTTCGTTCATAGACTTCGCCTCGTACGGGGTGGATCTAGCACCAGCCCAAGTTACGGTTCCGCTCAAGTCGACTCTGTCGTGGGTTGGAGGATTGTTCAAGGGAAAACGACTTCTCTTTTGTAGGGGAAAACCCGACGCAGATGCCCAATGGTATAACGCACGACATACTGGCAGAGATAGTAGAGATCGCGTCCGACGCAGTGATCTGCATGGACGCCTTTCAGCGCATCACATTCTTCAACAAGGGCGCCGAGGCCATCTTCGGCTTCACCCCGGACGAGATTATCGGCCAGCGGATCGAGACATTGATTCCGGAGCGATATCGGACGAATCACTCGCGTCAGGTTGCGGAGTTCGGCCGCTCGAAAGTGAGGGCGAGGCGAATGGGCGAGCGACGCGAAATCGCCGGCGTCAGAAAGAGCGGCGAGGAGTTTCCCGCGGAAGC
>DHJO01000017.1:0-1160 GCA_002404375.1 Gemmatimonadales bacterium UBA4718
TTGTAGGTCGGTACGATGACTAAAGCACGATCAGGCAAGGACTCTCCGATCGCGCCAGACGCCCGCCCCCAGCATCAGGAATCCAAACAAGATGGTGATCCACGTAATCACCTTGCCCCGCTCGTAAGCAGGGCTCGTGAAGTCGAGCTGGATGCTCCGCGCTCCAGACGGGAGCTCGACTCCGATGAACGTGTAGTCTGCACGTCCGATGGGCGCTGGCTTGCCGTCAACCGTAGCTTTCCAACCCGGGTAGTAATTCTCCGACACAAGGAGCGAAGATCCGTTCGGCGCCGGCGCACTCAGGTCGATCCGCACCTTGCCAGGCTCGTAATGACTAACGCTCGTCGTCACGGAAATCGGCGCGGGCAGTGCCTCCACTCCCACGCTCGCGTGGACCCTGGCTGACGTATCGAAGAGTGCCGCACGCCTCACGTCGAACCTTGGGTTGAGGACCGTCGCGAGCACCTGCTCGTCGGGCGCTTTGACGGCAACCGGAGTGAGCCATGAGTAAGGATTGTCGCCATTGAGCCTGTAGAGGTAAACGACATCCCCAGACGCGTTTCGAACTGGGCCTTTCGCGAGCACAAAGTTCGGCAAGAAAGGAATCTGGGGGATGTTGGCCAGGAGATATTTCGTATTGGTCAGTTGTAATACGTTTGGGTTGAACAACTGCTGAGGGTTGGCCCTGCACCCGGTCAGATCGTTGTATCGGCCCAGCTGATTGCCATGATAGCCACAGACGTTCCTCACCCGGTGCGTCATGAACGCATCCCCAGTGAGGAAGGCATCCGGCTCAGCGGGTTGCTCGAACGGTACCGCCAGGACGCGCACCGGTTGCCGCTCAGCCTTCAGCATGTCGACGATCGCGTCGCTCGCGTAGATCACCTTTGCCGGGGGCGAGAACATCCAATAGAGGCGTTCGACGGTCCACAGATCGATGGTCATGAGCGCGGCCAAGCCCCACACTGCTGACCTCGTGGAAATCCTTCCCCGCAGCGTGGCCGACCCCAGCGCAACCGCGAGTGCTACGAACGCGAACGAACGCCACGCTCCAGCAATCAGTGCGCTATTGTTCGCGTGCACCGCATCGAGCTGTCGATCCTCGGCAAAAGATTCGGCGAAGCTGGTGAGGGCGCCCGTCGACGCGAGGAGTGCGATTA
>DHJO01000017.1:1234-1560 GCA_002404375.1 Gemmatimonadales bacterium UBA4718
GCCCGGAAATACTTCGTGCCGGGAATGATCGCGTAGGGGATGTGATAAAACGGTGTCGCGCTCCCCAGCGACCAAAGCAACGACACGAGAAGCGCTATGGACCAGAAGAGGATCTGCTTTCGACGAGGATCGGTGCGCAACCCGATGAACGCGGCGCCAGCAAGTATCAGCACCACGGCCCCGACGTAGTCGCTGTGAAGGTGGATCGAATTTCGTCCCCAGTAGTTGTTGAGCATGCCGGAGAACTGTGGCAGGTATGCATTCAGCAGCTCCTCGGGGGGCCACGCGTAAGACGTAGCGCTGGCGTAGTCGCCGAGCCCCCCTGC
>DHJO01000017.1:1734-2500 GCA_002404375.1 Gemmatimonadales bacterium UBA4718
GCGGCAAGACGCTTTATCGCAGTCGAGCGCGGAAGCGCAGGCCCATCTACTGCCGACAGGGCGAGGAAGAGTGCATAGGCGCCGCACGCGAGCAGAGTGTATTGCAGCAGCTGCGGGTGCGGACTGAGCACGCACAACCCGATTATCAGAGCGAACGCTCCCCAGCTCCAGTTCTTGCCCTCGCGAATTCCACGATGAAGGATCCAGAGCGCGAGCGGAAAGAGGGCGCTGACGAACAACTTGCCGTCGTGTCCCGGCGAGACGTAGGACGCGATCTGCCCGCTCATCATGTAGGCGATTCCGCCGACGAGCGCTCCGTAAAACCCGTAGCCGAGCACTCGAAGAAAGCCGAAAGTGAAGAGTCCGGCGAGGAAAACGTGGATGATGAAGCCCCAGGTCATGGCCACGTCGGTTGGCAGGACCATGCGAAGGAGGAACGTCGGATAGAAGATGTCGCCGTGCATCGCTGCGATGTACGGCATTCCGCCGAAGAGGTACGGGTTCCACAACGGGAAATGGCCGGTGGCCCTGAGCGTGCTCGCGCCGAATTCCCGAAACGCGTAGCCCGCGATGTACTGATCGCTGGACGGATTCACGAGAAACTTTCCAGCCAGCGCCGGATACGCGAGCAGGAGAGTGCACAACGCGTAGACCAGCGATGCCCAGGCAAAAGCGAAACGCGGCGCAGAAAGCGCCGCGAATGCGTTAGCGGAGTCGGGGGCGGAGCGGGACTTCTCTCGAGGCTGGGCCATGAGCGATCAGTGTC
>DHJO01000238.1:0-706 GCA_002404375.1 Gemmatimonadales bacterium UBA4718
GAGAACTCCATCCCCTGACCCTTGAAGACGGAGCGGTACTCGCCCGTGAAGACGGAGTTGACGAGACCCCGAGTGCGCAGCTCGATGAGCTTTACCTGCCGCAGAATCTCCGGCGGCACGCCCATGGGTTTTTCGGGAGTGCGAGGCGGTGCAGCCTTTTTTCGACGGAGGCGAAACTTCCCGATCACGGAGCCACAATCGCCTCGAGGACGCGGCTTACGATCTCATCGCTCGTCACCTCCTCGGCCTCAGCCTCGTAGGTGCGGAGCACCCGGTGGCGGAGCACGTCGGGCGCAATCGCCTTGACATCGTCCGGTGTCACGAACGCCCGGCCGCGAAGGAACGCGTGCGCGCGGGAAGCTTGCGCGAGTGAAAGAGTCGCACGCGGACTCGCGCCGAACTCGATCAGGGGCTGGAGATCCGCCAGTCCCGCCTGCTCGGGGTTCCGGGTGGCGTGAACGATCTCGACTATGTAATCGACGATGCGATCGTCCATGTACAGCTCGGCGATGTGGCGGCGCGTGGCGAGGATCTGCGCCGGAGTTGCAACGCGATCCACCGGTATCGGCTCACCTCCAGCCATCCTCCGCAAAATTTCTTTCTCCTCATCGCGGGTGGGATAGCCGACGTGCAGCTTCAGCATGAACCGGTCGACCTGCGCTTCCGGCAGGGGGTAAGTCCCTTCCTGCTCGATCGGATTCTGCGT
>DHJO01000238.1:805-5889 GCA_002404375.1 Gemmatimonadales bacterium UBA4718
TCGTCCGCCAGAATGATGTTGGCGAAGATCGGACCTTTCTTTACCGAGAATTTTCCGTTGGACTGATCGTAGATCTGGGTCCCGACGACGTCCGCAGGCAGAAGGTCCGGGGTAAACTGGATTCGACTGAACGTAGTGTTGATCGTTTCAGCGAGAGTCCTGACGGTGAGGGTTTTCGCAAGGCCCGGAACACCCTCGAGGAGAACGTGCCCGCCCGTCAACAGGCTTATGAGGAGTCGTTCGACCATGTAGTCCTGCCCCACGATGCGGCGGCCAACCTGTCGTACGACCTCCTGGACTATCGATGCATCAGCGGCTGTAACGGCGCTTGGTGTCACGTCTTGCTCCTCTCTTGATGGTCTTGCTTCCGCCGCCGCTCCCGGTGAGGGCGGAGATAATCTCATTTTCCCGCGCGGTCAGCGCTCGCGTCTTTCCAGATTCCAGTGAGCCAAGCTTTACCGGTCCGAACTTGGTGCGTACGAGACGCTCGACCCTGAGCCCGAGCGCTTCGCACAATCTTCTGACTTCCCTCGTCTTTCCCTCCGCAATCGTGAGCTCGAGATCCCACAGACCGCGTCCGACTTGTCGCGCCGATACATCGCGCGGAAGGACGAACCCGTCCTCCAGCTGTACCCCTTTTGTCGCCGCTCGTGCCGCGCTTCCGCCGTCGCCGCGCACACTGGCTACGTACGTTCGCTCGATTTCGCTGCTCGGATGTGTCAATTTGTGCGCCGCGTCACCGTCAGTGGTGAGGAGGAGGACCCCCTCGGTCATGTAATCGAGTCGCCCGACGTAGGTGAGACCGGGTACATCCTCAATCAGATCGAATACGGTTTGGCGCCCATCAGGATCGGCACGTGTCGTGAGGACGCCACTAGGCTTGTTGAGAACGATCCAGTGTGCCGCCGATGGCGCGGCGACTCTCTTTCCATCGAGCGTTATTCTATCGCGCGCAGGATCGACGCTCTGGCCCGTCGTGGCGACGGCGCCGTTGATGTGGACCCGCCCCGCCGCCACCAGCTCCTCGGCGCCGCGACGTGACGCGACTCCGGCGCGCGCGAGTGCGCGCTGAATTCGCATCGACTTTTCGGGCATCAATCAGCCCGTGGCGGGGCCTCGCCGTTATCCTTCGTCGCCGCAACCGACGTTGGAGTCGCCTGACGAGGAGCCCGGAGCGCAATCGCGAGCTCGTCGGCACGTGGAAGCTCTTCGAGATGCCTCAGCGCGAACTGCTCGAGGAAGGACGGCGTCGTGCCATAAAGAAGAGGCCGTCCAAGTCCTTCACCTCGGCCGGTGATGTCGATCAGCCCCCGCTCATTGAGCGACTTGAGGATCGCGCCGGCGCCCACGCCCCGAATCTCCTCGATCTCGGCTCTCCCAATCGGCTGGCGGTAGGCGATGATCGCGAGAGTCTCGAGCGCCGCCGCCGACAACCGCTGTGGCCGCGCGGCGAGCTGCACCCGCTCGATGGCCTCGGTGTACTCGGGCCGGGTCAGAATCTGCCATCCCCCGGCGACCTCGATCAGCTCGACGCCGTGACCCCCGTTGTCGTAATGATCCCGCAGCTCGGCGAGCGCAGACTCGAGCGTCGACTCCCCATCGTCCGCGTGTGCGGCCATGAGGCGCAGCGCCTCGGCCGGCACCGGAACAGCGCTCGCGAAGAGCGCTGCCTCAAGCAGCTTCGCTAGGGGAGTCACGATTTATCTCGAACGCGGCAAACGGCCGCGGCTGAAGGAGTCGGAGCTCTCCGAGCTTGGCGAGCTCCAGCAGTGCGAGAAGCAGCGACAAGACTTCCCAAGGCTCGGCTCTCTTGGGCACGACGTCTTTCCAATGGGCGTGCGCCCGGATGGCGAGGAGCGCACGTACTATCCCGATGGCTCCGTCAACGTCCAGGGCCCGAGGAATGACGTCGTGGATGTGCGGCTTTCTCGCCAGGCGCAGGACTCGATCGACAGCGCTCAGCAGCTCGGGCAACGATATCTTCAGCGGGCCGGCGACAGGCAGCTGCAGCGCTTGCTGCGTATAGGCGCGGGCGAACCTTCCCCGGCGGTCCTCACTCCGGCGCTCGAGCACATCAACGACTTCACGCACCTGTTGGTACTCGAGGAGGCGTCTCACCAGCTCCGCACGCGGATCGTCCCATACGTCCTCGCCTTCGCGTCGGGGCAGAAGCGTTTGCGCCTTGATGCGGACTAGCCGGGCAGCCATCTCCAGATAGTCCGCGGCCTCGTCGAGCTTGAGTGTCGAGATCCGCGCGAGAAACTGCTCCGCGATTCGGGCGATCGGAATGTCGTAGATGTCTATCTGCTCATCGCGAATGAGCGAGAGCAGAAGATCGAGCGGCCCGGAAAACTCCGCGAGCTCGACGACAAAAACCTCTGACGCCGTGATCTCCGCAACGGCCGGAGAAGACGCGCCGGCAAACCTTACATCGTCCATTGACTGGGAATGAGGTAGGGCATCACGACTCGACTCGCCACGGTTTCCAGAAAGAAAACCGGGGCAAACCAAAGGTTCAATAACGGCCGGCCAAAGGTTAACAGCACGATGAGTATCAGCAATCCTTGTGCGCCGAGCCGCTGATAATTGAGAGCCCAGGCTGGAGGAAGAAGGTATTTGAAAACGTGCGACCCATCCAGCGGCGGTATTGGTATAAGGTTGAATGCAACAAGAGAGAGATTGATTATCACGGCAAAGCGAAGCATTGCCTGAACAAGCGCACCGGTGCTCGCGAACGCGGGGACTCCACTCCCGATCAATCCCACCACGATCATCAGGGGGACACAGGCCAGCGCAATCAGGAGATTAGTGGCGACTCCCGCAAGTGACACAATGATGTCGCCGCGCTTGTAGTCACGGTAATTCCTGGGGATGACAGGCACGGGCTTCGCGCCTCCGAAGACCATGTTGCCATGACTGACGACAAACGCCAGCAACGGCATGATGATCGTGTAGAACGGATCGATGTGCGGGATCGGATTCCAGGTCAGACGGCCGAGGGAGTAGGCGGTGGTATCTCCCTGCTTGAGCGCGGCATAACCGTGTGCGTACTCATGCGCGACCATCGAGAACAGAAGCACGGGCGCGATGAGAATGATTTGTTGAAAATTGTCCAATGTCTCGGGGTTGGGGGAGCATTCCGCGCGTGGAAGTTAGCTCGTCTAACACCGTGGGACAACTTGACATACGTCGATGTGAGCGGCAAATTTCTCGGCTACGTCACTGCCAAAGACTTCGGAGATCAGTTAGTGCCCAATATTGCTTCAGCGAAAAAGAACATGCGGAAATCGCGCGCGGCCGCGATCCGAAACCGCGCCCAGAGATCCGCGCTTCGCACGGCGCTCAAGCGCGCATCCTCGGCGGGAAACGCGGAGGACAAGCTCGCTGCGGTAAAGCTTCTCGACCGCGCATCCCGCAAGGGACTGATCCACAAGAACGCGGCGGCCCGGCACAAGAGCCGGCTCGCAAAGGCCGCGAAGTAAGAGCGGCAGCATAAAATCGAAGAGGCGCCTCTCGGCGCCTCTTTTTTTTTACATCGTTGCCAGCTCTCCGCCGCACCGCTCGCAATACCACTCGGTGGGATAGTTCGCCGCGCCGCACTCGGGACACTTGAGTGTCTTGTGTTGCTCCGATCTCGGATCGTTGGCACCGCCACTCTTGGGAACCGAAGGCGGGGTTGCAACCGCGGTAGTCGTTTGCGGCGGTGTGCTGCTGCCGCCCGGGCGAAGCACAGGAAACTGGTCGAACGGTGAGCGAGCCGGAGACGCCGGGGGCGATGGATTCTGTGTTCGTGCACCAGGCTGCTCGACGCGAGACGGGGGATTCAACGTCGGTGGCTCGGGAACCGCTTGGCGTGGCAAGACCGGCGAGATGGGCGATCGGAATCCATCACCACTGCTCCCTCGGCCTAGTGCCGCAGCCTCTGACTGCTTCTCCTTTATGCTCAACGCGAAGATTCGGTTCAGCTCGTTCAGCTGCGCATCCACCGCGTTCTTTTCCTTGAGCAGTCGCGCCAGCTCCTTGTCCCAGGCGCCTCCAATCTCCTTCCACTGCTTGTCGGTGTATTCGCCGACCGCCGCCCGCAATTCCGCTTCCTGCCGCGCTTCGCGCTGCTGGGTTTCCTGACGAGTGATCTCCTCGAGCTTGACGGTCAACACATCGATGTTCTCGCGCAGCTCACCGGCACGCTCAGCCAGCTTGCTCGAAACTTCGCGCAGGCGCGTCTGATAATCGCCCTGGACTCGCTGATATACGGAATCGGGAGTGTTCGCGCGCTTGTCTTCCAGCGCGGCAAGCCACTCCTCGTATCTTTGACGCTCTTTGAGTAATCCATTGAGCGCGTCCAGCGAAACCGGTTCCCTCTCAGCCATCGTGCATCATCCCCTGATTCGTTTCTTGCTCTCCCGACCGCGGGCGGAATTCCCCGATCGATAGACGACCAGCCCAGCCACAATAGTACAAGCGGCTCGCCCAATCAGGGTCATTCCGGCGTAAGGAGTGTTCCTGCCTTTGGAGAGAAATTGTGAGGGGTCGACCTTCCAGCGCTCGGAAGGATTAAAGACGGTGACGTCCGCCGCCGATCCACGCTTGAGCGATCCACCGGGGAGATTGAAGATCCGCGCGGGCGCGCAAGACATGCGGTCGACGAGATCGGAGAAGCCGAGGTAGCCCTTCTCGACCAGATTGGTCACGACGACGGCGAGCGCGGTTTCGAGCCCAACTATCCCGTTTGGGGCGTCGGCGAACTCCCGCTCCTTCTCGTCATAATGGTGCGGCGCGTGATCCGTCGCGATGAGATCGATCGTGCCATCCTTTACTGCGTCCCGCAACGCCTCCACGTCGTCAGCCGTTCGGAGCGGGGGATTCATCTTCGCGTTCGTGTTGTAACTGCGCACGCTTTCTTCCGTGAGCGAGAGGTGGTGCGGGCAAACCTCCGCGGTGACGTTGATGTGGCGTTCCTTTCCCCACCGAATCAATTCCACGGAGCCTCTGGTGCTCATGTGAGCCAGGTGGACGTGTCCTCCCGTCAACCGCGCGAGAAGAATGTCCCGGATCACCATGATCTCTTCCGCCTCCGCCGGAAC
>DHJO01000025.1 GCA_002404375.1 Gemmatimonadales bacterium UBA4718
GCGTGAGTCGTCTCGACCTTGGGCGCTGACTTCGGGGCGGAGGCGGGCGCTGGAGTAAACGGCTTTCTCTTCGCGTGCGAAGCCTCGACTTCGCGCATCAGCTTGTCAGCCTCTTCCTGAGTCATCTGACCACGACGCACCATGTACTGGAGAAGGTCGCGTGCACTTTCGAGCACGAGTCCAGTGAGTCCAGCTGCGGCGCCCACGACATCCTTCATGGCTGCCGCCATCTTGCTGCCGGCCTCGAGACTTATCTCATGCGCCTTGGCCGCCATCTCCGCGACGGTATCTTTTACATCGGCGCCGCGATGTCCGGGACTTCGCCTCGGTGGAACTACTGGTGGTACGGTTGCCGTGCCGACGGCGGGAGCAGGTGCTGTGGGAGTAGCAACTGCTGGCTTTTCTCTATCGGGCATTTAGGGACTCCGGTCAGCCGAAGGGGTGTTGCTGACGGGTGAAATCGCAGGAGTTCTGGTTGACCCCAAACACGGGGGCTCGAACGGCGCTAAGTATATGATTTTTCGTGACTAAAACAAGGTGGGGTGACCTACATTCGCCCACTGATCCAGCCAAGCCAACTTTGGGCACCATTAAAGCCAGTTCGACGCCACTCAAGCTACACTAACTCGTCATAACAACGAAATGAAGCTCAAAGTACTCGATTTGAGTCGCGTGTTGGCCGGACCTGTATGCTCAATGATCCTGGGTGACTTGGGTGCCGACGTCATCAAAGTGGAGCGACCGGTGGCTGGAGACGAGACTCGAGGCTGGGGGCCGCCGTTCGACCCTGATGGGGAGAGCGCCTACTTTCTTTCGGTCAACAGGAATAAGAAGAGCCTTGCGGCGGATTTGTCCGTTGCCGAAGATCGGCGCCTGATCGAGGACCTCATCGCGGAAGCGGATGTGGTTCTGGAGAATTTTCTCGGTGGCGCTCTCGTCCGACTCGGGCTGGACGCTGAGGAGTTGCTGGACAGGCACCGCTCGCTCATCTGGTGCACGATTTCCGGCTTTGGTCCGGACAGCCCGCGTCCGGGCTATGACTTTGTGATGCAGGCAGAGTGCGGGTGGATGGCGATCACCGGGGAGCGCGATGGAGCTCCGATGAAAGTTGGAATCGCGCTCGCCGATGTCGTGGCGGGGAAAGACGCCGCGATCGCGATTCTCGCTGCGGTGGCAGAGAGCGCGAGCGGATCACTCTCGAGGGACAAGAGGCGAATCAGCATCTCCCTCGCGGACAGCGCTCGTGCCGCACTGTTGAACGTCGCACAGAACGTCCTTGTCTCGGGCAAAGATGCAACGAGGTGGGGAAATGCTCATCCCAATCTCGTTCCATACCAGTTGTTCGATGCTGCGGACCGGCCGTTTGTCATCGCCGTAGGAAGCGACGGTCAATGGCGCGCGTGCGCTCGCGCTCTTGGTCTGGATGATCTGGCCGATGATGGGACACTGGAGACGAATGCAGGCCGAGTGAAAAATCGCGATCGAGTAGTCTCTGCACTTTCGGAGCGGGTGCGAGAGATGGGGGCGCAGCATTGGATCGATCGGCTGCAATCGGCGGGCGTTCCGTGTGGGCTGGTCCGAACCGTGGCGGAGGCTCTCGCGGTCGCCGACGCATCTCCTCTTACCGGCATTGCTCCCAGCGTGCCAGGCACCGTTCGGTTTCCACCGCCCAAGCTCGATGAGCACGGTCAGAGTATCCGAACTTTGGGGTGGCGCGCCTTTCAGTGAGGTACATCGGTAACAAAACGCGGCTCCTTCCGTTCATCCTTCGCACGCTGAGAAGGAGCGGAATCGATGTGGGCTCCGCTCATGATGCGTTCGCGGGTACGGCCAGCGTCAGCCGGGCGCTCAAGGAAAATGGCTGGCGCGTTCACTCGAGCGATCTTCTAATGTCGTCGTATGTGCTTCAGCGCGCGTATGTCGTCGCGGAGAGCGCCGGAAGAAATCTGGAGGAGCAGGCGAGCGAGCTCGCGGGTCTTCCGCCGCGCGAGGGGTTCATCACTCGACACTTTTCGCCCGCGACCGGCGATACCAGGGCGAGCCGGATGTACTTCACTCCGGAGAATGCCGGACGAATCGACGCGGCGCGCGAGGAGCTGGAAGGTTGGCGCAAAGCGGGGAAGGTCGGCGCAGACGACTATTACTTGCTGCTCGCCGCGATCATTGAAGGTGCTGACAGAGTGGCAAACACCGCCGGCGTTTATGCGTCGTACATGAAGCGGTGGCAGCCGAACGCGAAACGACCCTTCGATATAGTTCCAGAGAAGCCGATCAAAGGAGCGCAGCCCGCCGAGGCGCACCTGATGGACGCGACGGATGCCGCGAAGCGAATAGGCGAGGTGGATCTGGTTTACATCGACCCGCCCTACAATTCCAGACAATACGTGGCCTATTATCACATACCCGAGATCCTCGCCCGCGGGTGGACAGATTCGGCTCCCGCGATTCGAGGAAAGGTCGGACTGCTTGCCGGGAGCGAAGGACGAAGCCAGTGGTCGCACGGCCGGCGAGTGAAGAAACTGTTTTCGGCGCTGCTCGCCGCGACAGGAGCCAGGCAGGCACTGGTGAGCTTCAACTCGGAGGGACACCTCGCCCCGGCCGCCCTCCAGTCCCTGCTTGCCGCTGCCTCGGTGGACGGGAAGGTTTCGCACTTCACCCAGAGCTACCGGCGCTACCGCGCGGACAGCGAGAGGGAGGGCAGGCATTACCACCGCGACACCGCCCTTGAACATCTGTACCTGGTCCGGCTCCGGTAAACTTGGTTGCTTCCACGAGCCCATGTTCGTCTGGAGTGCGTAGCGGTGATAAAGTGTTCTCCCCCCGCCAGTTGGGTCTATATAGGGGCCGGCAAAGGGATTACATTAGGCGGGTGAAGATGACAGCCACACCGCTGCAAAATCAGAATGCCCAGACAGTGGGTGCGGACTCGACGCCGGATGCTCAGGCGCCGGG
>DHJO01000073.1:0-1000 GCA_002404375.1 Gemmatimonadales bacterium UBA4718
CGGGTGGTGCAAACGCGGTGACATTGCTGGCGGGAGTGCTCGCTGGCGCGCTGGTCGTCGACACGGCCGGTGCGCCAGCGCGGCCGAAAGATCGGGTCTTCGTGATCATGGCAACGCTCGATTCGGCCGCGGCCGCGCATCTCGCGGAGAGCCGTTCTCCCGCTTTCGCCGTCGGCGGGCCCAATGGGTTCGAAGGAATTGCCTTCACGATCAACGGGCGCGCATGGCCGAACACCGAGCGCATACCAGGGATCGTTGGAGATTCGCTCCACTGGCGAGTGATGAACGCGTCCAATAGGCCGCACCCTATGCACCTGCACGGCTTCTACTATCGCGTCGACGCGTTCGGCGGCCCGAGTGCCGATCAATTTGGGCACCCCGCGCCAGGGCAGATGGTCGTGACACAGTTGCTGCCGCCCTGGGCGGCGATGTCGATGACCTGGTCACCAGACCGTCCGGGCAACTGGATCTTCCACTGCCATTTTGCACTCCACAACATGCCGGACTCGATGGCGGCCGCGGCCAACGATCCGCGCATGCGCGACATGGTGGGGCTCGTGCTGGGCGTCAACGTCGCTGGTCGTCCGGGGGTCCGCCGGGCGGCCGATCCCGAACGCTATCGCCATCTCCGGCTCGTCGCCACGGTCGACAGCCTACTAACGATTGGTGTCCTTAACCCACCTGGTCGTTACATCCCCGAGCCATCGATGCGCTTCATACTCGAGGAGCACGGTCGTCGGGTCGACACGAAACGGCCATTCAGTCCCGAGCTCGATCTCACACGCGGTGAGCCCGTGTCGATCACGATCGTGAACCACCTTCCTGAACCGACAAGCGTGCACTGGCACGGCATCGAGATCGAGGACAGCTACATGGACGGCGTTCCAGGCGTGAGTGGCGAGGGAACGCGCCTGACGCCCGAGATCGCGCCGGGGGATTCATTCGAGGCCCGCTTCACACCGCCGCGGTCCGGCACGTTCATGTATCACGCGCACGTCGA
>DHJO01000073.1:1058-1671 GCA_002404375.1 Gemmatimonadales bacterium UBA4718
GGTGAGCGGAACCCGGACACGGTCGTGTTCCACGCTGGCCGCCCGGCCCGGTTGCGGTTCTTCAACCTCGCCAATTGGGAAGTGGACACGTTCTTCTCGTTAACGGCGCGGCCGGACAGCGCTCTCCGCCTCGTGAACGACACGCTACTCGTGCGCTGGCGGTCGCTCGCCAAGGACGGTTTCGATCTGCCCGCGGCGGAGCAGCGTCCGCGGCCAGCGCGCCAGCTTGTGAGCATGGGGGAAACGTACGACTTCGAGTACACACCTCTGCATAAAGGGACACTCCGTCTGGAGCTGCGCGGGTCCGTCGGGGGGCAGAAAAAGCTCGAGACCGACCAGCTACTCTTCAGAGTGCCGATTCGCGTGGAGTGACGCTTGCGTCGGGTACCATCGGCCGGATTTTTGGTGCGGATCCCGCTCGCCTGGTTGCTGGTCGAGTATTCGCCGTCGGTTCCATTCCAGCGCGTGCGTTGGTCTTCGTTGAAAGCCTGTACGGGTGTCATTGATTGAGTTGGTCGAGTTGGAGCGAGTTCTTCATTTTAGAACCCGGGCAATGGCGGCCATATCGAGGCAGTTGATATGATCGCCAGCGAATCCATATGGAACAAGACAT
>DHJO01000073.1:1791-7221 GCA_002404375.1 Gemmatimonadales bacterium UBA4718
GTGACGATATTGCTTGTGGCCGCCTTTGCCCCGGCGGCATGGTCCCAACGGCCCGCCGCGCCATCGACCCTTCCTCAAGACGGGCAAGTTCTTCCTCTCTGGCCGGGTGCGGCGCCTGGCGCCCACGGGACCGAGGACCGCGATATCCCCACGATGACCGTCTACCTGCCGCGCACGATTGCGCCGGGTATGACGGCCGTGGTCGTGTGCCCAGGCGGTGGTTACACGCATCTGGCTATGAACCACGAAGGCCGGCAGGTGGCGAACTATCTGAACTCTCTCGGCATGGCCGCATTCGTTCTGAAGTACCGGCTCGGGCCGCGCTACAACCATCCGATCGAAATCGGCGACGCACAGCGCGCCATCCGGACCGTGCGCGGAAAGGCTGCCGAGTGGAGCATCGCGCCGGATCGCATCGGCATCATGGGATTTTCGGCGGGAGGACATCTGGCGGCCACGGCATCGACGCACTTCGACGCAGGCAAGCCCGGCGCGGCCGATCCGCTCGACAGGCCGTCCAGCCGCCCGGATTTCGCGGTGCTCGGTTACCCGGTGATATCGCTCACCGCCCCGTGGACGCATCAAGGCTCGCGGAAGAATCTGCTGGGCGATCACCCCGATCCCGAACTGGCAAAGAGCCTTTCGGGGGAAAACGCCGTGACGGCACAGACCCCGCCGACGTTTATCTTCCAGACCAACGCCGATACCACCGTTCCGGCCGAGAATGCCATCTACTACTTTCTTGCGCTGCGCAAGGCCGGCGTGAAGGCCGAGATGCACATTTTCGAGAATGGCCCGCACGGCGTGGGCCTCGCGATGAACGATGCCGCGTTGAGCGAATGGCCGCGCCTGCTCACGAACTGGCTGCGGGTGAATGGGTTCCTGAAGGAATAGGGTCCGTGGGGCAGACGATCGGGTTTCGTCGTCTGCCGGCGTGGCGACGCTTGCAAGGCGCCGGTCATCCCAAGCAGCTCACCTATTTCTGGATTTGCAAGTCCCGCTGAGCGCAGCAGTTTGATCCTGTCCCAGAGCGTTGCGTTTGGCTGCTGCCCAACGATCGACTACTCCGCCTCCCCGACGTAAACCAGGCTCACGCCCACACACCCGCGACAAACGCGATAGTCGCGAAGAAATAGCGGCGTGGAATCCACATATCAAAGCTCGGTTAAGATCGTGAACAGGATGATCAGTCCAGAAGTTACGCGATTCTCAGAGAAAGGAGGCGGAAGTCCACACGGTTCTTGTCTCTATACGCCGAAACACCATCACCCAGGATGCAATGGAGTACAGAGAGTGCTCAACGGGGTCGGCGCTTACAAGCAACGCCGATTCGAGGAACTCAAAGCGAAGTCGCGGAAGTGAACTGGCACATTTGGTTGTGGATCTCGGATGGTGTCCGTTATCGTGTCCATTCATCTGCGCAAAATGTTCGTGGAAGTGCGCAAGATGTTCGTAAATGCGCGCCATGCTGAGCAGGATGTTCGTGAAAGGCAGGCGAGTAGGAACTTCTGAGCCTAATTCATGTTCGTATGAAGCTGCCTGATAAGCGTGAGGTCACAAGCCAGTCTCGATGGGCGCACGACCAACAGACCATCCTCTCACGGATCGGTTGCCGGCACCGCAACCGAACTCGGTCGAGCAACATCAAGCAAGACGCGAATTTAAGAAGTGGGATAGACTCCCGACCTACTGGCCGATACCCCCTCGGATCCCCCCAACCTAGTCCGCTTGGGTAATTGGCCACCGCGTTCGGAAAGCCTGGCGCAAACGGTCGCCATCATCGGCGCGGAGGTGACGAGAGAAGTCGCCGATCGGCCGATGGAAAGATTCAAAGAGGTATACCGGTAGCGCATGATCATGGAGGGCGCCTAGTTGCCAACTTCTCCGCTCGCTTCATGGGCGTTAGGTGAGGTGAGCGTCTACCCAACTATGTCCTCGAGAGGAGCCCGAAAAAACTGACCGCTAGTAATCCGAGGACGACAGCATGACCATTGCTTGCGCGGCGCTGATTTGTTCTACAAATTGAGAGTAATGCCGACTGCAACTCTCGGGGCGCTCGAACTCACCACCTTGCTCGCGGTCGCCCGGCTCAAGGACGAGGCTTACGGCCTCGCCATCAGGCGCGATCTCGCTGCGCGAACCGGACGCGACTACTCCGTCGGCGCGCTGTACACGACGCTGCAGCGGCTCGAAGACAAGGGTCTGCTCACCTCGCGACATAGTGAACCGCTGCCTGTTCGCGGTGGGCGGTCGAGGCGCCACTTCGCGCTCACCGGCGCCGGAGCGCGCGCGTTGCGCGAGGCCGAGCGGCACGCTGCGTCCATCTGGGCCGGCATTGGCAGGCCACTTCGCCCGAGGCTGGCGTGATGGCTCCCAGTCCTTCGCGCCATCCAAAGACTGCGACCGTGGCGAAAGCCAATTCTGCACTGCTGACCGATCGAACCCTGCTGGCACTCGGCAGCGACCCGGCCTTCATCGCCGACGTACTCGGCGATCTGAGCGAGGAGTACACCTACCGCGCCGCGCACGACGGTGTTTACGCCGCAAGATTGTGGTACGTTCGCGAGGTGGTGCGGTCGACACCGCATTTGGTTTGGAACGCGATCGGCCACGGGACGCCGGCCGCGCGTGCCCGGCTCGCCGCCTACATCCTCGCAGTCATAGTCAGCGTTTCGGTCCTCACAATCGCGTGGCTGACACGCAACGGCCCCCCGACGCGCCTCGTTGTCGGCGGAGGAATTGATTCAGATGGGATCGTCGTAAACAATCTCGGGCCGGTGCATCTCTCCATGCGCGTACTCGACGCGGCCGGGCATCGTCTCGAGCGGACGGATGTGCGCTACCAGCGTATATCGGGCGTGCCAATCACAGTATCAACCCGGGGCGTAGTACAGTGTAAGCAGCGCGGTGACGCGGTTGTGCGGGCGTCGCTCGCTACACTGAACAAAGACTTCGTCATCCACTGCCAGCCGATTCGCACGCTCCGCAGCGCCGGCTGGGGCAATTTCGTCGTCGGTGAGTCCGCGCGCACGCTGAGCGTGGATGCTGTTGGCTTGGATGGCGATCCCGTCACGCGCATCGCTGCCAGGCTGCGCGTTGACGATAGCACAATCGCTACACTCGATGGCGACGGACGGCTACGGCCAATGCGACCTGGGGATGTGAGTATCGACGTGGAGATTGGCGATCGGGTGACGTTGGCGGAGGTGACGGTCTTCGAGCAGGTACGCACATTCGAAGGCCTTAGACCGGACCAGCGATGGGTCGTTGCGCCGATACACCTCACGCGCGGTGCATCGCTTCGCTGGCCGCTGCCGACTGGCCGTTTCTTTCTTTCGTTCAGCGCGGACTCGAATCAGGTGCCGCCTACCAGAGGATTCATCGGATTGTTCGGTTCCAGCTCGATCGCGCAATCTCCCATCAGGATGAGCGTTGCCGGCCCAATCTGGTGCACGCGCATGCCCGCGCTCGAACCGGGAGTCCTAGACGCGTATTGCCTCGCCCGCGCGCCAGGCGCAACTGTCATCATCCGCGCCGGGCCGGGAGGGCTGAATGAGATTGTCGGCTCTCTTGGTCTCGAGCGGCAGCAGGAGCATTGAGCTTTAAACCTTACCGCGCCACCCATCACCTTCTGTGGCTGACGGTCATCGCTTCGGCACATCCCATCGGCGGTCAAGTACCCGCGGCGGCGCCTACCCAAGCGGTCGTCATCGCCATTCGGAAAACCCCGGCTGGCGACGCGCTTCGTGCATGGCTCGACGCATACAACAGCGGCGACTCGACACGCATTGAAACATACGTCCGTACATACCGGCCCGAGCAGTCTGTCCACGATCTGCTGTACTTTCGGTCGCAGAGTTCGGGTCCCCGCGCCTCCACTTTCGCGAAGTCCAATCGAGTTCAGCGGAGTCCAATCGGGCTCCGCTTTTCTCGTTTTCAGAGGGAGCTCGGTCCAGAATCGTCCGATAATTCCGTCGATGTGCTCGGAGAGTGTAGCGAGGATCTAAAACATCACTCCGACAGTAACCGGAACGAAGCTCGTGGATCCCCCGGTCTCAGAGACCCGGGTGTAGCGTGCCTCAACGAACGTCGCGAACACAACGAGCGGGATCTTGATACCCGCGCCCGCGTTGAAGCCGAAATTGTTCGATGCCACGCTCCCTGTCGCGCTGCTGGACACGCGATAGTAGCCGAGGCCACCAATGAGATACGGTGATACTATCACTGCGCCCGGAATACTGAACACGACGTTTCCGGACACGCCCGCGATCTTCGCGTTCACGTTCGAGGTGCCTTTAGCTCCAAACTGATTATAAGCCGCCTCGATCCTGAATCCGACTGGTAACAGCGGCACATTTATCCCCATCATCCCGGTGACGTTGAAACCGGTATTGAAGCTCTTGCCGAAGTCGCTCAGTGGGAACGCTCCTCCGACTGCGACGCCGACCTGAACCGGCTTGAGAATCGTCGCCACCTGTGCGCTTGCTGTACCTGCGGCTGCCAGCAACGCAATCACTACTACAGGAACTCGGGATTTCCTCACGTTGTCTCCTTTCGAGGAAGTCTGAATCCTACGCCGCCTCGCGCAATCCCGCGAGTTCACTCCTCATCTTACTCGAATCTCCGTGTGCGCTTCCGCTCCCACCGCTCGATGGCAGCTCGTTACGGCCCGGTGACGAGTTTCTGGACCGTCGCTCCCGCCTTCGCCGCGCCGCCCGTCTGGTTGATGACGTGCGAGATAGTGCCGCGGCCGCCCCCGAGCGACACAGTCACCATGTTCCGCAGTCGTACGCCAGGAGCGACGGGCACCTCGAAGGCGTGATCCGCGACTACGGTGGGATTCCTGTTGAAGAAGCAGTAGCTACCGAGTCCCCACGCTTCGTGGCTGGTGACCGCGGCATCGACTCGATAAGCGGCAAACCCTTGCGTCGCGCCGCTCATCCACTCGGCCTGATCGGGCACGTCGTACGGCATCTCGTTCTGGAACATGTAGGTGCGCCCGCCGTTGCCGTTCCATTGCACCTGGTGTTGCTGGTAATGCTCCACGAAGAGGCCGTACATCGTCACGTCGTTGCCGTTCACGACCAGGCCGTTCGCCGCGGTGTTGGACGTCCAGCCTACTCCGGTGCCATGATCGGCTCGCCAGAGCCACAGATGGTCGCCGATCACGTCGTGGCTGTTGATTTCAACGGAGCGGGTCGCCTTCCCGAGGCCGGCGCCGCCGACGCGAACGAAAATATCACTGAGCACCGTCGGGTTGGACGAGTGCCTCGCCGATGAGCCCGAGGGGCCGATCTGCACGAGCACTGGCGAGTTCGTCGGACCCGCCTCGATGAGAAGACCGGCGAGGGTCACGCCGTCCACGTCGTCCACGTCGATCGCGCTGACGCCGCCGTCCGGTATGAGTGTCGCCAGCCCGAGACCGAGCAC
>DHJO01000073.1:7312-7922 GCA_002404375.1 Gemmatimonadales bacterium UBA4718
CCAGAGATCCAGGTGGTACCTTCCGCGTTCGAACGGAGGGCGGGGACGAAGACCTTCCACGCGCCGCGCCGGTCGACGACGAGGAACGGTTTCTCGCGGATCACCGGAGCGGCATCGATCGTGGTGTACGGCGGATCCGGAAAGCTGTTCGTCGGCGCACGCTCGGTACCCACGAACACCATGTTCCAGTTCGATCCCTTCCAACTTCCGAGCGCGCTGTTGCGCGTGAGCCACTGCTGCTGGCTCCCGGACCTCACCTGCCCGTCCACCTTCGAGTCGGCAAGGAAGCCGCCGCTCGACCAGCCCCCATCGTCGAGCACGAGGTCGCCGCGGATGTGCATGCGGCGCATTGGCGCCGCCTGTGAAACGGCCCATCGGTCGAAGCCCCCCGCAGGAACGACCGACATGTTCTCCACGACCCGCCAGAAGTTCAGCGTTGCGTTCCCCTTTCTCCAGCGGGCATCGGCGCGCATGCCGCCATTGATGACGACGTCGTTCGGCGAGAGGCCGAGACCGGACACCTGGGTGTAGAATCCGATTCGGGCATCCACATTGTACGTGCCGGGCTTGAACAGAAGCGCATACCGCGCCGCGCCGAACTCGCTGGACT
>DHJO01000073.1:8005-12977 GCA_002404375.1 Gemmatimonadales bacterium UBA4718
TCGAAGATCGTGACGTTGGGACCGAAGTCAGGTGTGGTGCGGGACGGCTGCGCCGCGACTTGCGCAGCGGTCACTGTGGCGAGAAGAAGGAGCTGGATGCGCATGGCTCGAAGTGTCGCTCGCCTCACCGCCCGCGTCAACGTTCAAGGGCGCTCTACCAACCGCTCAGCCACGACGGGACGCGCTGTCGCCTGGCCGCTGTTGCTGTTGCTGCTCGAACAGCTGGCGATAAGTCGTCAGCTGCTGCGCGTTGAGGGCTCCTTCGATTTGCTTGTTGGCGCGATCCCTGATGGCGCGCACCTCGGGCGATTGGCCTCCCGAACCGCCGCGGCCTTCTCCGCCGCCTGTGCTGTCGGGAGGCGCGCTACCCCGGCGCCCACCGCCTCTTTCGCCGCCCCTTCCACCACGCTGACCACCCGTTCCAGCGCGCTGATCGCCCGCGTTTTTTCTGAGGGCCTCCATCTCCATTGTTTCGTCGGCGAGGATCGAGCGGATTGTGGTCTGCTGCGCGGAATCGAGCTTTAGGGTCTCCGTCATCATCGCCATCCTCCGGTCTATCACCTGACGCGGATCCATTCGCTCCCCGGCGGGTGGATCTTGTCGTTGCGGATCCTGCCCCTGCGCGCTGGCGCTGGGTGCGAGCGCTATACTCCCGACAACCACGGCAGCGAGCGCCAGACGCCGAGCTCTCTGTGGAATCTGCGGATCGTGCCGGCTCAAACGAGTGCGGGGGAAGCTAGGGTCGCGGGAAACCTGTTCGACATTTGGTCAGCCTCTAAACAAGAGTGATCGACTCGCGCGTGATGTTCGCTCATCATACGCGCATGATCAGAGTACACGCGAGAGGCGCGGGACCCTCTCGTCAAGACGGCCCTTGATGGTGTTCACCGCGCCGCGGAACAAAAGCCTCGGTATTGACCTCATAGCGCAATCCCTGCCATTGACGAAAGCCTTCGCGTCGGAATGTTTAAGCTAGTTCACAAAGTTGTCAATTCTCTGTCACTCTGATATCCGGCATACACCTATGCGCCTTCATCGTAGCCTGTTTCTCCTCGTCGTCACAGCCACCACTGTCTTCGCCCAAGACATCAAATCAGTGGCCGAGCGCGTAGCCGCCCAGAACGCACTCTTCGAAGATCAATACGAATCAGATCTCCGCAACTTTCCCGAGCGAGCTACCGCCTTCGGCGACTATCGCTACAACGACAAGCTCGCCGACTATTCACTCCAGGCCATCAAT
Organism: Gemmatimonadales bacterium UBA4718; assembly: GCA_002404375.1. Taxonomy (GTDB): domain Bacteria; phylum Gemmatimonadota; class Gemmatimonadetes; order Gemmatimonadales; family Gemmatimonadaceae; genus UBA4720. The sequence goes on from DHJO01000073.1 coordinate 9,246, forward strand.
CAACGCCACGAGACCGACGAAGCTTTCCTCAGCCGTCTTGAAGCCATCTCGAGCGCGGGCTTTGCCGAGCCTGACGAGCTGTCGCGCGACCTTCTGATTCGTGTTCTTCGGCAGCGCATCGCCGACTTCGACCTGAAAGAGTATGAGATGCCAATCAGCCAGTTTAGCGGCATCCATACCGGCCTCGCCGATCTGCCTCTGTCAGTTCCTCTCACTTCGGTAAAGCAGTACGAGGACTATCTTGCGCGTCTTCACCAGATCCCGCGCGTTCTCAGCCAGACCACTGAAGTTCTTCGTGCCGGCATGAAGGACAATCTCATGCCCGTACGATTCCTCCTCGAGAAAATCCCCATCCAGTCCCTGGGGATCATCGATGCCGACCCTTTTCTCATCCCCACGAAAAAATATCCGGCGGCCATTTCACCCCAGGACCAGCAGCGCCTAACTCAGCAGATCACTGATGCCATCAACACCGATGTCATCCCGGCGTACAAGACGTTTGCGAATTTCGTCCGTACGGAATACGCGCCGCGCGGCCGCATCACCCTCTCCATCAATTCTCTGCCAGACGACAGGAAGCGCTACGAAAACGACGTCTACGCCCGCACCACCACCCGCATGACGCCGGACGAGATCCATCAGCTCGGTCTCCGCGAGATCGACCGCATCGAAGCGGAGATGCTCGCTATCGCCAGGAAGGAGGGATTCGCTGACCTCGCCTCATTTCGGGCATCTCTCAAAACGAATCCCAAGTACATTCCGACCTCTTCGGAGCAGATCCTCGACGATTTTCGTCGCTACATCGCCCAGATGGAGCCAAAACTTCCGCAGCTCTTCACCGTTCTTCCGAAGTCGCCGGTCACCGTCGAAGCGATACCTGCCTTTCAGGCTGCCGCTGCGACCCACTACGTGACCGGTACTCCGGACGGCAAGCGCCCTGGCCGCGTCGTCGTTGCCACCTCCAACTTCGCGGACCGCTCGTTAATCAACGACGAGGCAATCGCCTATCACGAAGGCATTCCCGGGCATCACATGCAGCGGTCCATACAACAGCAACTAAACGGGTTGCCCAAGTTCCGTCTCCATGGTCTCGGGTTTACCGCTTACACCGAAGGCTGGGCACTCTACGCAGAGCAGCTCGGCAAAGAGGTGGGCTTCTACCAGGACCCCGTTTCGGACTTTGGGCGCCTTTCGTCCGAGCTCTTTCGCGCGGTGCGACTGGTCGTCGACACAGGAATCCACTCCAAGGGATGGACGCGTGAGCAGGTCGTTGCTTTCTTCCGCAAATCCGGCGCGGTTGACGAGCCCAGCATCCAATCCGAGACGGACCGCTATATCGCGACCCCGGCGCAGGCCCTCAGTTATAAGCTCGGCCAGTTGAAATTCCGCGAGCTGCGCGACCGGGCGCAGAAAGAACTGGGGCCAAAGTTTGACATCCGGACATTCCACGACGAGATGCTGAACGGAGGAGAGCTTCCCCTCGATGTCCTCGATGCGCGGACCGACAAATGGATCGCGCAACAGAGATCAAACTGACGTTCCGGATGTGCAAACGCCGCCTCCACAGGAGAAGCTCCTCATGACTCGACGCTCCAGGGTCTGGCCGGTGGTGGCCGTGGTCTTCTTCTTCATCAACTTCGCCGGCGGAATACTCGCCGCCGCGCAGGGAGAATTGCTCCATGCCGGTGTACACTTCGGGCTGCTGTTCCTCGGCGCTTACTACGTGCGCCGCATCTGGCGAAGGGGGGAGTCGGTGAGCACTGACCTATCCCGTGAGCTCACTGACAGCCTGAAGCACCTCGAGCGGTCCGTCGAAGCCGTCGGGATCGAGGTCGAGAGGCTGGGCGAGGGGCAGCGGTTCATTACGCGCCTCTTCACCGAGAAGGACACCACGCGGGCGCCCGGCGAGGGAGTTCCGGAGCCAGTCAAGAACAAGGGACAGAGCTAGCGAACGCCGGCGGCGATCACTGTCTCAGGTGCTGCGCAAAGCGGTAGGTTATCTGTACCGTGTCGACCACACGCTTGGGATCCGGCCCTGCAGTTTCGGCGGGATCAAATCGCAGAGTGGGTATTACTTTACGCACCGCTGAGCTCAATATCGGATCAGGCGATTTTACCACTGAGAAGGTCTCCATCACCGGCCGACCTTGTGTGTCAACCGTGAAGCTAACGAGCACTTCGCCTTCCACTCCCGAGGAATAATTGGGCAGAGTCGGAGCGGGTAAGCTTCCGATCAGGAGCGCGCGGTGTGCTCGAGTGACGGTCAGCGGCTCTCCGTTGTCAAAGGTTGACCGCTGCGGGGAGGTAAGCAGCGTTCCAAAGTCCGGCGTAACGGATTCGGTGATACCTCTGGTTGCGGCGCCTGCGGCTGTCACCGCCGAATCGACTTTGAGCATCGCGCCGGCGGACAGCTGTGGACGCTACAAGATCACCGCGAGAGGCATCTCCCCTCCGTTCCAGCGTCTTGATCGTGGACCGGAGTCCGTGCTCAGCACCGGATTGCTCGTCAACCAGAAGAAGCTGGCTTTTTGTTCCTACGTCGGTGTCGTGACCTGTTGCGGCATCGAGCATACAGGAGCCCTCACGGATCCTACCAGAGAACGCGTCCAATGCGAACACTGGGTGGCAATCGAGGGACCATGAGCTGCTAGCCCATCTGTCGGCCTTTACGCGCTGCTGGGTGGGGTCAAAGCGACGCTGGGTGGGGTCAAAGCGGCCGGCTCGCCCACCACTGTTGCGTCCACGCAACAGTGTGAGGTACGCCTGTTTGGCGGTACGCTATTATCTCCCCCGCCTTCCCGTTGGCGAGCCGCTCACCGGTGTGTCGGGAAGGATCTCATCGGCCGGGTCCCACGTCGGCCCGCACTTTATGACACGCCTCGCGATCCGGCACCATTCGGCGACCTGGCCGTCGTTGGCGCTCATCCAGTTGACGGGAACCGGTGCGAGGCGGCGCTTCTCGCCATTGCTGGCGAAACAGAGCCAGCCCGAACTGAACTCGGTGGCCACGGCGCCGCGCGTCCCGGGTTGCGCACGTCTGTCACCCATCACCCGCTGCTCGATCAGAAAGACCGCGTTTTCGACAGGGGAGCGGCGCTCCATCTTGCGGCGCTCGATCGACGAAGGATGAACCATCCATACCTCCCAGAGCCGCCCTCGGGGGTCGAGGAAGGTGCGGTAACCGGTGTTCTTGGCGGCCTGGGCTTGCACGGGAATCCTGGGGAAGGTGTAGTCTAACCGACGCAAGACATAAACCACATCCGGGTGTTCCGCGACCGCCTGAAACCGAACTCCGGACCTTTATTTGTCTGTTTTCTTGGAGCTTTCTTCGGCGCGGGTGCCTTCGGGAACCGTCGCATCGACGAGACTGCTGCGGCCCGGCCCTTTTGCCTCCCATGCAACGGATAGCGAGCCGTCGTTTTCAAGTATCACCGCGTCCACATCCTCGACGCGGTTGATACCCTTGGCGCGAATGGCGCCACGCACTTCCTCTTCGGTTATCCGCTCCTTCTTGAGGGCGCGCGGGATGAATTTTCCGTGTGAAAGAAGCAAGGTCGGTTTTCCATTGATGATTCGTTCCACGGTCGAAAATCGCATGGCCAATTCCGCCAGGGTAACCTGGATGACGATCAGCGTCGTCATCGCGGCGACGCCCTCGACCAGTGTGATGTCCTTCGAGATTATCGTCGAGGCGAACACCGACCCGACCGCCACGACGAACACGAAATCAAA
>DHJO01000179.1:0-485 GCA_002404375.1 Gemmatimonadales bacterium UBA4718
ATCTTCGGCAACGTCCTCTACACGACGAACGATTCCATTTATTTCGCACGCCACGTCTCGCTTAAGTCCGGATGTCGCCAGGAAACCTCGGCGCTCACTCTCAACCGGCTCTGCGGCTCCGGATTTCAGGCGGTAGTAAGCGGTGCGCAGGAGATCATCCTCGGCGATGCCACGGTTTGTCTCGTCGGGGGCGCCGAGTCGATGTCGCTGGCGCCGCACGTCGTTCGCGGGATCAGATGGGGCACGCCACTCGGCAAGGCGCCGCCGATGGAGGACATCCTGTGGGAGGGGCTCACCGATTCCTACGTCGGGCTCGGAATGGCGGAGACCGCGGAGAACCTGGCCGAGAGGTACAAGCTGGATCGCGGATGCGTCGATGAGTTCGCGCTGAGATCGCAGCAACTCTCCAAAGCGGCGTGGGATGAGGGAGTGTTCGACGACGAAGTCGTGCCGGTTCCCATTCCCAATCCGAAAACCGGAAAGGT
>DHJO01000179.1:633-1725 GCA_002404375.1 Gemmatimonadales bacterium UBA4718
CCCGCGTTTCGAAAAGGGGGAGTCGTCACGGCTGGAAACGCATCCGGGATCGGTGACGGCGCTGCCGCGCTGGTTATCGCGGGCGAGAAATTCGCGCGCGACAGGGGGCTCAAGCCCCTCGGACGCCTCGTCTCCTGGGGAGTAGTGGGTGTCGACCCCGCGGTCATGGGCATCGGACCGGTGCCCGCATCGAAGGCCGCGCTCGCTAAGGCCGGTCTCTCCATCGACGACATGGATCTGATAGAGGTGAACGAAGCCTTCGCCGCGCAGACCTGCGCGGTCGAGCGCGAGCTCTCGCTCCCGCGTGAGAAGTTGAACGTGCACGGCGGAGCGATCGCATTGAGCCATCCGCTTGCCGCGTCCGGAGCGAGGATCACGGCCCATCTACTGCATTCGTTACGTGCGCAGGGAAAACGCTACGGCCTGGGAACCGCGTGCATCGGCGGCGGTCAGGGAATCGCCGTGGTGATTGAATCCATACACTAGACCGAGCTAGTCGGACCAAAAGAGGAAATCCATGAGGCAACTGATCCGGATATTGGCGGTAGCGAGCGCGGGCACAATGTTGGCGTCGTGCGCATCGGTGGGAGGCGGCGCTGGCGGTACCGCCACGAACGGCAGTGCCGGGCCGGCCGGTCAAAATGCCGGCGCGCCGAATGCCGTCTGGCCGATCAAGACGCGTGAGCACGTTGATCTCTGGCTCCACGGTTTCGCCATGCTCCAGGAAGACACGACTTTCGTCCCGTTTTTCAAGCGCGGGTACAGTACCAGCATGATCGTCCTGAAAAACAGAGCGAATGTGGTAACGCAGCTCGATGCGAATCACGACCGGCTTCGTGCCCGACTCGCTGCCAATCCACAGCTCGTCAACGCCCAATTCGTCCCTCTCTCTTTTTCGTCCTGGGCCGAGATGTCGTCGATCATCGAACTGTTTATCCGGGCGGGAGGAGACCCGCGCGCCGCGTCGTCACAGCAGCAGGCAGGCGCGATTGCCTTTCTCGCCGCCTATTTTCCCACCGCGGCTGATCGAGACTGGCTTCGGCTTTTCACTCAGTCACTGAGTGACGAGAGCGACAAGTTCTACCACTCGTA
>DHJO01000179.1:1773-2249 GCA_002404375.1 Gemmatimonadales bacterium UBA4718
TCAACAACACGCAGCAGGCGCAGGGTGATGTCCTGCTGTCACTGCCCCTGGACGGCGAAGGACGATCGCTGACGAATGGAAAGCAGTCGAACGTTTTCACCGTCACGTTCCCGGACCGTCCCAACGACGCGGTGCAGGCGATCTACGTAATCTCTCACGAGGCGGCGTCCGGTATCGCCAGCACGGCGGTGAAGGATAACATCACGCCGGAGCAGGCCCGCACCGGAATCGGGGAGCGCTACCAGAGCGCGGCAGCCGTTCGCGGCGGAGCGCTTCTCATCCAGCGTACTTCGCCGGAGCTCCTCGACGGATATATGCGCTACTACCTGAACTCGGTGAATCGGGCCCCCAGCGCCAACGTGCAGGCGACGTTTACAGCGACGTTCGCGCTACCCGACACGATCCGGGACGCGCTTACTCGCCAGCTGGATGTGGTACTTGGAGGGATTTAAGCAGATATAATTCTGCATGGCCGA
>DHJO01000179.1:2298-2747 GCA_002404375.1 Gemmatimonadales bacterium UBA4718
GTTCTCGCTCGGGCGGCGGAGCTCCAGGGCGCCGGTGCGCTGCCCGATTCCAGCGATCTCATTAGCGAGAGTCAGCTCCTCGACATAGGAAGCGAAGTCGGGCTCAATGCCGCAACCATCAATCAGGCGCTGGCGGAGGAACGAACGCGGATCAATGTCCCCGAAGAACGGGGACTCGTCGCGCAGATCGCCGGCGCTGGATTCGCGACCGCGACGAGAACCGTTCCCGGAACCCCTCGAGATGTGCTTGCCGCCATCGATTCGTGGATGCAGCGGGAGGAATGTCTTCAGGTCCAGCGCCGATTCTCCGATCGCATCACCTGGGAGCCGCAGCGGGGGTTGTTCGGCAAGTTGAGAAGAACGGTGAACCTCAGCGGACACGCCTACTATTTAGTAGATGCGAGTCAGGTTTCGGCGACCGTCCTTCCCGTTGATTCCACGCGCGTGGT
>DHJO01000179.1:2893-3250 GCA_002404375.1 Gemmatimonadales bacterium UBA4718
GCGCTGGAACAGGTGCTCGACAGGCTCGAGCACGGTGAGTTTGCGCGGCCAGGTTTGCTGGGATCGATCGCGCCGCGTCCGCGGTTTCCCCGCCAGTGATCGTTTTTCATCCACCGGGAGGTCGAGCCTCCAGATGAAAGAGATAAGAAAGGTCGGCGTCCTTGGCGGGGGACTCATGGGCAGCGGAATCGCGCAAGTCTCGGCCGCAGCAGGATTCCCGACCACCGTCCGTGAGGTGTCAGATGCACTCTGCGCAAAATCGCGACAATCCATTGAGAAATCACTCGCCAAAGGCATCGAGCGGGGGAAGACTACTGAGGCCGACCGAGACAGGACGCTGAAGAACCTTCGCTTTGT
>DHJO01000036.1:0-1085 GCA_002404375.1 Gemmatimonadales bacterium UBA4718
GCGCCCGTGCGGGTGGCTCAGGTGCCCGTGCGGGTGGCTCAGATATCCGTGCCGGCGGCTCGGGGGGCGATGCGGATGCGGTGGCGAACGGTTCGGGCGCCTGCGCGGCTGGCTCCTCTACCAAAGCAGCGGGTGGTGGCCCCGACCAATCGAGTGGGTTAGCAGCTTCAGGTATGACGCTGGTGAGGCCCTCAGCAGCGGAGTCTCCGGCGGGAACGCCCAATTCCTCTGTCCGCTGCCCCTCGGAGTTACTGAACCGGGCGGCCGCTTCTGCAGCGGGAGGCTCTGCAACCGGAGCCTCTGGCGGCGAGGCCTCCTGCACTGGATAGTGCCTCTCGAGACCTGCCGGCGCTTCTTCCGCGGATGCCGCAGAGGAAGTTACCGGCTGCGAAGCGGTGGATTCCGCAGAGGACGGTACCGGCGGCGAAGCCTCTTGCGCCGCAGGTGGCGTCGCATCCTCGGCCGGCGGTCTACTCGAACCCTCCAAAAACACGAGCTCCGGGGTCTCGATTCCCGCGAGAATCTGTTGATCGCCAGCATCAGTATCGACACCGGGAATCTCCTTGGCCATCTCTATCGGCGCTGCATCCTCCGCTGCATCGATCTCGGACACCAGAGCAATCACCGCCGTGTCCTTGGGATCTGCATCGAGCAATCTCGTGTACCAGCTTCGCGCTTCGCCCGTATTCCCGGCCTGAAGCGACATGTCGCCCATTGATTTGAGCGCGATAAGATTTTCCGGATCGAGCGCAAGCGCGCGTCCGAAAACCTCTTTCGCTTCATCGAACTCGCCGGCCTCGTAGAGCGATTGACCGTAGACGATCTGCCCGCTCATGTGTCCGGGCATCTGCGCGAGGTGGGCGCGACATATCTCCATGGCGCGCTTTGGCTGACCCCCTTTACGGTATTCGTTCGCCAGTGGCGCGAAATACCGCCGGGGGTTCTCGTCAAATTTTTCCTGAAGCTCCCGCAGCCGATCGTAGTCCATCAGTTCCCTCCGATGCTGAAAGATGCACCAATCCGTGCGTCCGCGCGACTTGCATCTCGGTCACCCAAACTCATACCTTACAAGGCTATAGCTCAAT
>DHJO01000036.1:1143-3500 GCA_002404375.1 Gemmatimonadales bacterium UBA4718
TGTTCGTTGGCGGTTTTCTGCTCGCCCAGACTTCGGGTCTGCTCGGACGCGCGCCGGTGACTTCGACTACTGCCGTCGCCACCGTCAATGGAGAAGACATTCTCGCCACCACATGGTACCAAGCCACACAGAACCTGGAACAGCAGGCGACGCAGGCGAGCAATCAGAGCATCAACCTCGACGAGAGACACCGTCTCCAGGACCAGGCGTACGACCAGCTCGTGACCGATGCCCTCCTCAGCCAGGAGTACAGGCGGCGCGGTATTACCGTTACAGACGACGAAATTCTCCAGGCGGCACGGTACAGCCCGCCTCCACAGCTCATGCAATCGCCCGATCTGCAGACGGAAGGACAGTTTGATCCGGCGAAATATCAGCGGTTTCTGCAGAGTCCGTTGGCGAAGCAGCAGGGTCTGCTCTACCAGCTCGAGCAGTACTACCGCACGGAGATTCCGAAGGAAAAGCTGTTCGACCAGATCGCCACCGACGTCTACGCCTCCGACGAAGAGCTATGGCGCCGCTGGCAGGACGCCCACGACACCGCTGAGGTTTCATTCGTCGCGTTCGGACCCGACCGCGTTTCCGATTCCGCGGTACGCGTGAGTGACGACGAGATCCGCGCCTACTACGACACCCACAAGACGCTCTTCGAGCGCCCAGGCCGCGCGACCGTCTCTATCCTCATCGTCCCACGCGCTGTGACGGCCGCGGATTCTGCCGCGGTTCGCGCGCGTGCGCTCGCGCTGCGCGCCCGGATCCTCGGCGGCGAGAAGTTCGAGGACGTCGCTCGCGCGGAGTCAGCAGACTCCGTATCAGCGTCTAAAGGTGGCGCGCTGGGCAGCGGGCCCAAAGGAAGATTCGTTGCTCCGTTCGAGGCGGCCGCCTACGCGCTCAAACAAGGCGAGATCTCGCAGCCGGTGCTCACGCAGTTTGGCTACCACATCATCAAGCTCGACTCGCGCAAAGGCGACACCCTGACGCTTCACCACATACTGCTGCGCATTGGGCAGGGCGATTCAGCCGCCGCGCGCACGGATCGTCGCGCGGATTCACTCGCACGCATGGCGGCCAACGCTGATCAGCCGGCGAAGTTCGACAGCGCAGCGCGCGCTCTGCACATCCCGATACTCAAGGCGCAGGCCATCGAAGGCAATTCGCTGACGGTTAACGGCCAGTACATCCCGAGCGTCGGCCCGTGGGCGTTCGAGGGTGCAAAGCCGGGCGAGACAAGCGAGCTCTTCGATGCAGAGGATGGATATTATCTCGCGCGTCTCGACTCTCTCGTCCCGGGAGGAAGGCTGACTCTCGACCAGGCGAAGCAGGACATCCGCGCCTATCTCGTGCGGCAGAAAAAGATAGACGCGCTGGTTCCGCAGGCGACGAACTTTGCAAAGGTTGCCGCGGCTAGCTCCCTCGAATCGGCCGCCCAGCTGATGAAGATGGAGGTCGTGAAGACAAAACCGCTCACCCGGGTCACCGGGGTACCCGAGCTCGCGCAATTGCCTGAGGCGGTCGGGGCGGCGTTCACACTCCCGCTACACGTCGTGAGCGCGCCGATCAAGGCCAGCGGCGGAGTCGTGATCGAGCGCGTTGACAACCGCGTGCCGGCAAGTCGCGCGGCGTTCGAGGCTCAGAAGGAAGCGCTGCGGCAGCAGGCACTGCAGCAGCTAAGGCAGGAGCGCGTTCGAGAATTTCTCACGAACCTGAAGGCTATTGCGAAGATTGACGACCGGAGGAAATCGGTAGAGGCTTCCGCGCGAAGGAGCACGACTCAATAGCGGACCGGCTCCGGAGGGCGTTCCGGGTCAGGCAACTGAACGGGTGCGAGACGTCAGTAGCGTAGGTGCCAGATTTTAGTTCACGACGTCGGGACGTTACTCGTGATCTTCTGGGTACGAGCAACTACTCGTTCTCGCAATCCGTAGAGCATCTTGCGCACTTCGATTGCCTGGGCGGAGAGTGACTCGAAGTCGCTCAGGCTGATTGTCCGGATTTCGCGGGCAAGGATCAGATGATATTCGAGCTCGGATGTCGACTTGAGAGCGATGTCGAGGAATCGACCGAACTCTCTTCCGCTCCATTGTCCAGTTCCCTCGACAATGTTGGTGGGGACAGACATCGCAGCCCTCAGGAGCTGACTGCGTAGCGACGCATTGTCAGAGCCGCGGATGCGGGTTGCGACACGGTGGACATTGAGCGCAAGCGCGTGCGCCTTTCGCCAAACGACGAGCCTCTTGAAATCGCTCACGCAACAGGATTGGCGGTAGCCGCTCAGATCCTGGCATCCTTTGCCCCGCCCAGCAATCACTTCATAGCCGACGGAGAAACGTCCCGGCGTCGTGAACTACCAACTGGCA
>DHJO01000036.1:3507-10901 GCA_002404375.1 Gemmatimonadales bacterium UBA4718
CTCGCACCCGTTCAGTTGTAGTTCACCAGCCCAGTTCAGTTGCAGGACTCCAGAAGCTACAGCAACCTCTTGGGAGCGGGCCGCTCAGCTTCGTCGACGGCGCGTCTCTGCTCGAGCTCGGCCGCCGTCAGGCGCGACTGAGATTCGGGCTCGCCGGGCGCGCGCGTTTCAGATGTGACTTCGCGCGTCGCGTCGTTGATGTTCTTCCTGAATTCCTTGATTCCCTTGCCCATCGAGCCTGCGATCTCGGGAATCCGCTTGGCTCCAAAGAGCAAGAGGATCACGACCATGATGATCAGCAGCTCGGGAAAGCCCAGATTGCCAAACATGGAAAACTCCTAGAAGATCGAACGTGCTATGAGGTACGCCACGAGTACCCCCAACAGGCTCAAAAGTGACACATCCAGCGCTATTGGGCCAAGGGCGAACTTGAGTATAACCAAATCCACGGGCATTGGCCCGAGGGACGGGGTCACGCCGGTGGTAAAGAACTCCTTGGCGGCACCGGGCGGCATGAACTTTCGCCCGACCTGTTGGATCACCCCACCAACGATGAACCCGCTCGCCAGCACTAACGAGTGAAAGAGGGCCCCGCGCCGATTGTGACCCCGCGGATTATACGGCGGCATTAAGAGTGTCTCTCCATGACGTAGGAAATTGACGCGCTGAGGGAGCGGCGCGCTACGGTGTCGGGCAAATCCGACAATGCATCGTAAGCCCGCTCGGCGAATTCCTCGCCGCGCTGGCGGGCGTATTCGAACCCACCGCTGTCGGCGACGATCTGAACGACCGCGGCAATTTCGTCGTCGGTGACTGCCTCCCTCTCGAACAATCGCTCTACTTCCTTTCGCGATGCCGGCGACATCTCGCGGAGAGCGTGGATCAATGGCAGCGTCACCTTGTGCTCCCGAAGATCGAGCCCGGAAGGCTTGCCAGTCGTCTCCTTCACCTCGCGATAGTCGAGCAGATCATCCGTGATCTGAAACGCCATTCCGAGATTCTCTCCAAAGTCGCCGAGCGCTTCGCAGTGGCTACGCGCGCCCGAAAGCGCGCCGAGCTCGCAGGCAGTGCGCATGAGCGACGCGGTTTTGGAGCGAATCAGATCGTAGTACTCGCTCTCAGTGAATCGAAGCGGCTCAGTGACCGCAAGCTGGCGCATCTCGCCGAGTGTCATCTCCGTTGACGCTCTCGTGAGCGCTTGCAGAGCCTGGAGATCGCCGAGCCCGACCAGGTGGGTGAGCGCCGTCGAGTAGAGGAAATCTCCCATGATGACGGAGATCTGGTGACTGAAGAGCGCATTCACCGTCGGCATTCCGCGCCGGAGGGCGGAGTGGTCGACGGCGTCGTCGTGGACCAGCGTAGCGAGGTGAATCAGCTCCAGCGCGGCGGCGAGTGTCACGGCCTGATCTTCGGGCGCATCTTCGACCTGGCTCGACAGGAGCAACAGCGTGGGGCGAAACAGCTTTCCGCGCATCGCGAGAAGATGGGCGCTCACCTGACCGACCAGCGGCATCTCGCTCGACACGATGGTTGCCATGGCGCGAGAGACGTCATCGAGCTTGGCTCGCACTGGAACCTGGATCGCCTGGAGGGACACTCCACGCGGGATTGCTCCGTTCATTCTTGCTTTGTTTGCGGTGGCGTCCGCCCTCACTTGGAGGCGGCCTTGCCCATCTGCTTGAGGCGCTTGCTCACGTCGCGGAAATCGATGTCGATCGCGAACACCCGGTGATAATAAGCAGCAGCGTCGCGCGGCTTCCTGCCTTCTTCGGATGCGTAGCCGAGAAGGTAGAGCACGCCGATGAGGTCCTCGTCCTCCATGCCCGGCTCACGCAGAGCGCGACCGAGAATGCTGATCGCGACATCATACTGATGGCCATCGATGAAGCATTGACCGAGGGCTTCGTACGCACGGATGCGATTGGTCGCGCCGCGCAACGCCTTCTGGAACTCGGCGATCGCCTCATCGATGAGTCCCATCTCGCGATACGCGACGCCAAGGTCGTAGTGGCTGTCGAAATCTTCGTCATCGACGTTCGCGGCGACGCCGGCCTTGAACTTCTCCAGCATGTCCGTGAAGTCAGCCTGCTCCTCGCCGACGCGCTGGTCGTCCTCGGCGACCATCCGATACGACCGCGGACTTGCATCCTCGCGCAGCCAATCGGCGAGATCCACGAGGCTCTCGTCACGAGAAGGGTGCGAGGCGTTTTGCTTCGGCGTGGCGGCACGCGGAATTTCCGCGGGCGGCGTAGTCACTCGCGGAGACGCGGTCGGCGACGGATCACGCGGCTTGTTCTTGGGGACCTGACGCTGGAACGGATTCATTGCGCGCTTCTCGCTCTGCGCGGGCGTTTCCGGCGTGGGTTCCGGTTCCTTCTCGACTTTCGGCTTGGGACGCGTCGGCCGCACAGGAATGACTTTGAGCTTGCTCTGCTTCAGCTGCTCGGGCGCGCGAGGCTTCTCTACCTTCCTCTCTTCTTCCCGCTCCGGCTCGGCGCGGGGCGGAGTTCTGCGCGCAACCTTTCGTGGAGGCTCCTCTTCCGCCTTCTCTTCATGGACTTGGGCCTCTTCCGCCTCGATGGTATCGAGCTCAGCCGCTTCCGCCTCGGCTTCTGGTTCGGCGCTCGATGCCCCGGATGCGACGGACTGCTCCGCCTGATCACCAAGGCCCGCCAGCGGGTCCGCATCGTGGATGTAGAACCGGTCGTCCTCGAGGACGTTCAATCCTGACAGCGGATCCTGGGTGATGAGCGGTTCGCCGAGGCCCGGCTCATTGAGTGCCGATCCGGCGGGAATCAATCCTTCCATACCTCCCGAGGGCGCAGCTGCGTCCACCTCCGGATCGATCGCGAACGCATTCGGATCGGCCGAGGATTCGAGACCCTCGAGCGGGGGTACGACCTCCTCATCCAGACTCAGATCGAACGCCGGCTCGATTTCGCTAATCGACGAGCCAGACTGAATCTCCAGTCCGGGAACCTGCGCATTGGAGTCCGCAGCGTCGAACTCGGGCAGAGGCTCAAGGTCGGGAAGTGGCTCGATATCGGGAAGCTGCTCGAACTCAGGCAATGGCTGGATGTGAGTCGGCGTCGTCGGCCGCTTACGTGGCTCGAGCGGTATCTTGCGTTCGACGTGCTCGATCTTCGGCCGAGGCTTGGCCGGTGATCCGCCGACGTCGAGGAAGACAAGTCCACCCGCCTCCTTCTGGCGCGGCTCCGCGGAGCGGCGTGGCTCGACGCTGGGATCGAGCGATTGCATTCGCTGCACGGTGGCTTCTGCTTCGCTCGTTCGCCCCTCTGCGTCCAGCGACTCGTGCAGGATCTGCAGCTGCTCGATCGCCTCGCCCTTTTTCCCCGCTCTGGCGAGCTGGTCGGCGAGCATCAACCGGATGTCGTCCTGCCCGGGGCACAGATCGGCAAACTCCTGGAGCGCCCTGAAGGCGTCGGTGTCCTTTCCCGCGCGGTGCATGCGGTCGGCGTACTCGAGGAAGTTTTTCTTCGCGTCGCTATTGAAACCCTTCTTCGCGGAGATCTTCCCCAGCTTGTAGTAGATCTGGTGGCGCGCCGGCGCGTGGCGGAGAATCTTGTTGCAGAGCGCGATGGCGTTGTTGAGGTAGCCGCCTTCGGTGTAGAGGTCGACGGCCTGCTCGTAGTAGTTGACCGCCTGGTCCGCCTTGTTCAGGCGCAAGTACAGATCGCCGACGCGATTATAGACCGTGACGTCGTGATCTTCCTGACCCTCGGAATGCCCGATGATCTGAAGATATATCTCTAGAGCCTTATCGAACTGCTTCTTCTGCTCGAATTCGGCAGCCTTTTTTTTGAGCTTATCGATGCTAGCTGACATTAAGGGCGGCCGGGCAATTATGACTCACCCGGGAGCTGAAGCCTCCGGGGAACGAGAGATCAAATTACTTCCTGTTTCATAGGGGTGACAAGGCGCGCCCGCCTTCCACGTCCCGACACAAAGACGGGCGCCGTACCAGTATGGCAACTCCCGGGCGTCACTGATTTGGAACAGCGCGAGATCAGCGGCGAAGCCAGGCGCGATCTGTCCGGTTTCTCCCGCCAGCCCGAGGGCCGCCGCCCCGTTGACCGTCGCCGCCACCAATACCTCGGCAACGCTCATCCGTAATTGGCTCACTCCGAGTGTCAGCACGAGAGGAAAGTTAACGGTCGGAGAGGTTCCGGGGTTGAAATCGGTAGCGAGCGCCACCGACGCGCCCGCTTCGATCAGCGCGCGCGCCGGCGCCTGTTTCGTTTTGCCGAGGAAGAACATCGTCCCGGGAAGAAGCGTAGCCACAGTGGCCGCGCTGGCCAGAGCCTTAATGCCACCCTCCGAGATTGCTGCGAGATGATCCGCGGAGACCGCGCCGAGTGAAGCAGCCAGCTCAGCGCCGCCGCACGGCTTCAGCTCATCCGCGTGGATCTTGAGGCCGAGTCCCGACTTCCGCGAGACTTCCAGAATTCGGCGGGTCTCGTCGATCGCGAATACACCCGGCTCGCAGAAGACGTCGGCGAAGCGCGCGATTCCCTGCTCTCGGACCTTGGGAAGAAGCTTGGCGACCAGCATGTCGAGATACTCTGCGCGGAGCGAATCGCTCGTGCGGAATTCGTGCGGTATCTCGTGTGCGCCGAGCCAGGTGGCGACGATGCGAATCGGCATGGTCGCGGCGAGACGGCCGATGACCCGGAGTGCCTTGAGCTCATCGTCCACAGAAAGCCCGTACCCGCTCTTGATCTCCACGGTGGTCGTTCCGTACGACGCGACAGCGCGCAGGCGCGAAACCGCGAGATCGTAAAGCTCCTCCTCGCTACGCTCCCGAAAATCACGCACCGACGAATGAATGCCGCCGCCGCGCGCCGCGATCTCCATGTAGTCGTGCCCTTCCGCGCGCAGCTCCTGCTCCTCAAACCTCGGCTTGCCGAACACGGCGTGCGTGTGCGAATCGACGAGGCCAGGAGTGAGGACGCCTCCCCGACAATCGATTATCTCAGCGTTGGAATAGGCGGCCTGTAGATCGTGCGCCCCGCCGATCGCAGCAATACGCCCGCCGCTCACCGCGACCGCCGCGTTCTTGAGAATGCCCGCCTCGCGCATCTCATTTCCTTTCCGCGCGCGATCCGGTCCGGCGCAGGTGACGACCTGCGCCGCGTTGACGAAGAGGAGGTCCCTCACAAACGATTGACGCTGCTTCGTTTCTCTTTCATTGCCTCTTCTGCGATCCCCGACGGTCAACCATGAAGCAACGCGAGTGGTCTGGGTGTGGCCATAACATCCCGCACACGAGAGAATCGAAGCGGAGCCTGCGCCTCTCCCCTACATGCGTAGTAGCACGCGTTGCAGTTGATCGGCTCGTACTTCCGGAATTCTGTCCAGTGGAAATCCGTCGGAAAATCGGGGCAGCGTTTCACGCGGCCCATAGGATCGACGTGAATCGTCCGCATCCCGGATCGGCACGGCTCCGTGATTTCACCGCGAACGTAGCGGGGGATCTGTTCGAGGTAATAGTCGGAATTGGTGATTACGCCTCGCGTTTTCTTCTTGAGCGCGAGGAGCTCGCGGATCGTCTCTTCGAGTTGCTGAGTCTGCTCCCGTTCGATGACGCCTTCGGTGCTCCCATTCTTTGCGTCGGTGTAGCAGCTGAAGTTGACGCCGCATCCCAGCTCGCGGGCGCGAGCCACGATCGGGACGAGCTGGTCGAGATTGTCGCGCTTGATGACGGTGTTGAATCGAATGCCGGAGATTCCTATCTCCCGCATACGGGGAATCGCTTTCATGATCTTCGCGCTCAGGCCTGGGATGCCGCGCGCCTTGTCGTGACGCTCGTCGAGATAATCGAGCGAGATATTGAACTGGTTGATTCCCGACTTCCACAGCGAGCGCCCGCGCTCCGGCGACAACATGCCGCCGTGAGTGATCAGAGTCATGTACTTGAGCCTGACCGCCTTGTTGACGGCGGAGACAATGTCCTCGAGATCTTTCCTTAGCGTGGGCTCTCCACCGGTAAACGTGATGACCATCGGATTGAAGAAGCGCGCGGCATCGGCAAAGCTGGTGAGCTCCGTCGCCTTTGCTGATGGATCGGTCTTCCAGTAGTCACAGAAACCGCAGCGCGCGTTGCAGCGCATCGTGACTTCGAAATGCACGAGCACGGGCCGGCGCGTTGCCGTTAGATATGCGTACTTCGCGAGGAACACGGGAACGTGCCACGGCTTGAATTCCTTCGTCAGCACGTCAGCCGCTCATCGGCAAATGCAATCCGTGCTGACGCGCGGTTTTGACGGCTTCTTCGTATCCGGCGTCGGCGTGACGGGCCACGCCGGTGCCTGGATCGTTGGTGAGCACACGCTCGAGGCGGATGCGCATCTCGGGTGTCCCATCCGCGACGATTACCTGGCCGGCGTGAAGCGAGTTGCCGATTCCGACGCCGCCGCCGTGATGGAACGAAACCCACGAGGCGCCGCTCGCCACGTTGAGCATCGCGTTGAGCAGCGGCCAATCGGCGACTGCATCGGTCCCGTCGCGCATTCCCTCGGTCTCTCGGAAGGGCGACGCGACGCTACCAGTGTCGAGGTGATCGCGGCCGATGGCGATCGGCGCCGATAACCCGTGCGAGGCGACGAGGTCGTTGATCGCGACGCCGAACTTCGCGCGATCGGACTGACCCAACCAGCAGATGCGCGCGGGAAGTCCCTGAAATTTTATTTTCTTCTGCGCGAGGGAGATCCAGCGGCGGAGATGCTCGTCGTTCGGGAACAGCTCGAGCGCGAGGTCGTCGGTGCGCTTGATGTCCTTCGGATCTCCGGAGAGCGCGACCCAACGGAAAGGTCCCTTCCCTTCGCAGAACAGCGGCCTGATGTACTCCGGCACGAATCCCGGAATGTCGAACGCGTTCGTCAACCCGGCATCGTACGCGACCGTGCGGATGTTGTTGCCATAATCGAAGGTTACAGCGCCGCGCTGCTGAAGCTCCAGCATCGCCGTGACGTGCCGTACCGCCGATTCGGTCGAGCGACGCACGTACTCGTCCGGATCGTTCTCGCGCAGCTCCAGTGCCTTCTCCAGCGACATTCCAGCGGGCACGTAGCCGTTCAGCATGTCGTGCGCGCTGGTTTGATCGGTGACCACATCCGGATTGACGCCACGAGCAACCAGCGCCGGCAGCACGTCCGCCGCGTTGCCAAGCAGCCCAATCGAGATCGCTTGCTTTTCGTGGATCGCATTTGCCATAAGATCGAGCGCCTCGTCCAGATCCCGCGCCTTGCGGTCGAGGTAACCGGTCTTCAATCGCTTCTCGATTCGCGATTCATCCACCTCGATGATGAGCGCGGCGGCGCCCTGCATCGTCGCGGCGAGCGGCTGCGCTCCGCCCATGCCGCCGAGTCCCGCGG
>DHJO01000036.1:11003-11338 GCA_002404375.1 Gemmatimonadales bacterium UBA4718
GAGCCGATGTAAATCCAGGAGCCGGCGGTCATCTGTCCGTACATCATCAGCCCTTTGCGCTCGAGCTCGCGAAAGTGCTCCCAGGTCGCCCAGCGCCCGACAAGATTGCTGTTCGCGATCAGCACGCGCGGAGCGCTCGTGTGGGTGCGGAACACCCCAACTGGTTTTCCGCTCTGCACGAGCAGCGTTTCGTCGTTGCCGAGTGACTTGAGCTCGCGCACGATGGCGTCGTAGCATTCCCAATTGCGCGCCGCCTTTCCCGTCCCGCCGTACACAACCAGATCCTCCGGGCGCTCGGCCACATCCGGATCGAGGTTGTTCATCAGGAGCCGGAG
>DHJO01000036.1:11407-12088 GCA_002404375.1 Gemmatimonadales bacterium UBA4718
CGCGCGCGTCGCCGCGCTTTGCGGACCCCTTCGAGTCCGGTGCTACTATCACATCTGTCACGTCACAGCTCCGATATCGGCGAAGCGCTCGGCCGAGACAGCGGCCCTGATTGCCGAGATGTCTCCGCCGAGCACGCGATCCGCCTCGAGACGGGGCACGATCTCACGCACACGCTCGTGCGCAGTGCGAACGCCGCGCCCCGGCTTGAGCGGTGCCCTGAAGTCGATGGCCTGCGCTCCGCACATCAGCTCGATCGCCAGGATGTTTTCCAGATTGCGAAGAACTCGCCGCGCCTTCCATGCCGCGCCCATCGCCATGGGGACGACATCTTCCTTGCTCCCGTCGGTGGGGATCGTGTCGACGCTCGCGGGGTGGGAGAGCACCTTGCATTCGCTCGCCAGAGCAGCGGCCGTCACCTGAGCCATCATGAAGCCGGAATTCACGCCTGCATCCGGCGACAGAAATGGCGGCAGTCCCTGGTTGAGATCTGGATGGACGAGCCGGTCGATTCTGCGCTCAGCCATCGTCGCCAGATGCGTGAGCACGATTGCCAGAAAATCGAGCGCCATCGCGACTTTGAGACCGTGAAAGTTTCCACCGCTTAGTGTCTCGCCGTTCTCGAATACGAGCGGATTGTCGGTTGCGGCATTCAGCTCGCGGGACACGGCCTCATCTATCCA
>DHJO01000036.1:12111-15149 GCA_002404375.1 Gemmatimonadales bacterium UBA4718
TCGCCGTGACGGTGCGACTCGCGCAGCTCGCTGTCGGCGAGGAGATCGCGGAGAAGCGCCGCCGAGCGTGACTGTCCCTTCTGCCCGCGGGCATCGTGGATGCGCTCGTCGAATGCGACGGGAGTTCCAAGCAGGGCTTCGAGCGACATTGCGCCAGCGACGTGGGCGGTGCGCCAAAGGGAGCGGGCGCCGACGAGAGCGATGAGCGCGACTGCGGTGTGGGCCTGAGTGCCATTGATGAGCGTGATTCCTTCCTTTGGCGCCAGCACCACCGGCTTCGTGCCAATCTGCTTGAGCATTGTTGACGCCGGCTCTTGGCGGTCTCCGTTGATCAGCGTCCCTTCACCGATGAGAGAAAGCGCGAGGTGCGCGAGTGGTGCGAGATCTCCGCTTGCGCCGACGCTCCCTTGCTCGGGGATCGGTGGATACACATCGGCGTTGAGCATGTCGAGGAGTAGATCGACCAGCTCTGGGCGAACGCCCGAGTAACCCTTGGCCATGACATTCGCGCGCAACAGCATCATCGCGCGCACTTCCGGCTCGGGGAGCATATCGCCGACGCCCGACGCGTGGCTGCGCACGAGATTGATCTGCAGCTCGGCCAGCCGGTTCGGCGGAATGGCGACGTCCGAGAGTTTGCCGAAGCCCGTCGTTACGCCGTAGACGATCTCGTTTTTCTCGACGATCGCGTCGACGACCGCGCGCGTGCGGAGCATCCGCTTCCGTGCTTTCGGTGCGAGACCAACGCGAAGTCGCTCGACGGCGACGGCGTATGCTTCATCGACGGTGAGGGAGTCGCCATCGATCAGAAGTCTCTCGGTCAATTCCGTCTCCGAGAAGAACACTTTCTGTCGATCATTTCTTCTTCTTCCGTGGAGAGCCCTTCTTGGCTACACGCCTCTTGGCTGCCGGCGGCTTCTTCCTGACCAGAACACGTTCGTCGGGATCCCATCGCCAACCCTTCGCGCCAGGCTCGATCTCTACGCCGCCGAGCCAGCGGGATTCAGTTTTGATGTCCTGCCAGTCCTTCTTGCCGGCCAGCACGTCCCGCCCGAGCGGTGTGACTCTCAGCTCTCTTTTCACGAACTCGCGTGAATTTTCGGCGGTCGGTGATACCACCGCGCCGCCGCTGGTCCACGTCAATAGCGGATTCCTTTTTCCGCTCAGTCTCTCCAGGTACGAATAGAAGACTATGTCCCCCAGGAAAATGCTCTCCTGCTTGTTCGCGACTTCCAGAAACGCTGCCACCGGAGTCGTATGACCCTCCTCTATTGCCGTAAGCGCCTCACTCTCAGACCTCGAAAGGCCATTCGCAACCGAAGGGAATTCCTCGAGATGGCGCCAGAGCGCGAAGGCGAGATAAGGGAGAGCGGAAAGGTCGTCGCCGAGCAAGCGCTCGATTCCCGAAGGATCGTCGGACCCGAACGCCTTCCACGCTCTTTGCGCCAACACGTACTGGTCGGGTGTTACGGGCGCACGGGCCTCATCCAGCTCCTGGAGCTTCGCTGAGGACAGGGGCGGTATATACCCATCGACTTGTATCAGCGTCAGCTTCTTCCGCCGCGGCGAGCCCCGTGAAAAAAAGTCGAGGAGCTGGATCAGCTGGAGCTGGTCGTAGAGATCGTCCTCGAACCAGAGTACCACTTCGTCGAAGTAATCCAGGTGTTGAATCACCCGATCGCGCTCGGCGAAGTCGCCGCTGACGTGCGCGAAATCGCCCCAGCCCCGCTCCGAGATGAATCGCGCCCTCTGCTTGCTCAGAGCGTTGAGTGATAGCGAGGCGTCGACCGGTCCCTCGTGCAGCACGTCACGCCAGGCGATGATTTTCCCCGCGATGCCGGCCTCGCTCATGGTGCCGGCGGCGCTGTCGCCATTCGTGATGTTCAGCCGCTGCGTCACTGTCAGGGGCTTATGGGGCGGTAAGTCGATTTGTCATAGTTGAATTTTAGATCGGGTTCGGCTTTCAGGGCAATGAAGAAGCTGAACGCGAAGTTCCCGTTGGGGGCCTGGGTGAAGGCGAAAATTGCCCTCCAGTCGTGCAGGTCCCTCTGCAGCGACACCTGCTGGCTTCCGAATTTGTGGGCCTGGAAGTCATAGTTCGTTCCCCAGCTTCCCGCCCACATCGGTGTGAGATGAAAGGTCATCTGCGACTGGAGATTATCGCGGGGCGGCATGCGGACGAAAGGCGCGCCAACGATGCCGTTCGTGACCGGCACTGCGTTGCTCGCGTTCGCGGCCGCTTGCTCGAGACACTGCTGATACACGATCGGATTCGGTTGCAGCGGCGCGCATTGAGCCGTGATGTCCTGCTCGATCACGACTCCGCTGCCCGTCGGCGGCCGCTGGCGGTTTGATGAATACGTGAAGTTCGCCTCCCACCCCTGCGTCTGCGGAACCTCGTACTGGCGATTGCGTTGGGTAATTCCGGCGACTGGCGTGTTTGCGACACGACTCGCCAATGCATCCTCCGCACTCTGGTCCGGGCGCTCTATCTGAGGATTCTTCTCAGGCACGGCCTTTCCAAACACGCGCGTCAGCACTCCGAAGATTCCCGATTGAGAATTGACGTTAAACGACGCGTTGATCGTTTCGCGGAACGGCTTGAATCGCGCCGTGTCGCTCATCACGTCGCCCTGATAGAGAGAGTATCCGACGCTCGCGCGAAATCCGGGAAGCAAGTCCGAATTGAAATCGGTGGAAATGTTTGGGGTGACGAATCCGGACCGATGCGTTTTGCGCGCCCTCTCGACGTCGTAGGCCAGCGACGTAAAATTCATCGACAGAATCTTGATCTTCTTCGGTTCGGCGGTCGTGCTCGTGTCAGTGCTCTTCAACTTCGCTTCAAGCACGTGGGACAAGCCCATACTGATTTGGTTTCGCGCCAGGGATCCGAGGAAGCTCTGCCGGCTCCTGTTTGTCGCCCGGAGAAAGTCGGTGCTGAGACTCCCCGCGGGCGCGTACGAAAATGAGATGATCGGGGTTATGGAGTGCCGGAACCGACTCACCGGTCCGAACCCCGGGAAGAGCGCGAACAATGT
>DHJO01000036.1:15259-20412 GCA_002404375.1 Gemmatimonadales bacterium UBA4718
CCGCTGTAAGCGGAGCGCACCCAGAAGCCGTTGGACCCGTCCACATTCTCCAGCGAAATCGAGGGCGATAAATTGAGGGTGCCGTGCAGGAAACTGGGAAGGCTGAAGCTGGTCTGCCAGTCGAGATTCGTCGGAAACGATTTCGCGAATACCCGGCTTGCCTTCTTGGAGGAGTCCTCCGGATCGACGACGACGATGGTGAGCGGCTCGTCGACCTCAATGGAGTTCAGCGAAAATGAGTTGGACCAGGAAAAGCCTCCAATCTTGAGTGGCGTGCTGAAGCTCGACGTAGTATTTCTCGCGTCCCTTTTGCGCCTGAGGCTATCCGGAGCTCCGCTCGTGTTGGTGAAGAACTGGTATGCGAATTCACCGGTTTCGTCGAGATTCAGATCCTGGTGCGTGGAGAAGTTGAACGACGGCGTCCAATCGAGCCATTTGGTTACTCCGATGGTCGGAGCGCTGATGCTCAGGGTGGGGAAAGTCTGATTGACCTCTCCACGCCCGGGATGCTGGGAGCGGTCTCCGCCGATGCTCAGCGCGGCCGGCCCTATTTTGGTGTCGTAACTCGCACTTGATGTTATGCTCGCCAGCACCGTCGCTGGATTGAAGCTCGTCGTCCTCTGGACGAAAGTGTTCGTGACGTAATTGATGTTCGCGCTGAGGTGTGTCGCGTCCGAGAAGCTCTGACTGTGCTGCCAGCTGAGGCCCGTGTTGGTCGTTCCATCGAACAGCGAATGACGAAACATTCCGATACGGCCGCTCAGGAATCGGTCGAGCCAGCGGTACTGCATCTCCCCGTTCAGACGCACCCAGCCTGGGTCACCGATGGTCGATCGAGCGCCGCTCCGCCAATCGAGCGCGAACTCCGCGTCCATGTAATCGCTGAGGGCGAAGTAGTAGCCGACGTTCTCGACGTGCCGACGGTAGGTGGGACTGTTGCGGAGTAGCTCGCTCAATCCGAACCTCGGGGTGAGCACACCACTGCGCCGTCCCGACCGCATATCCTGGAAGATGAACGGCAGCCACATTATCGGGACTTCACCGATGTAGAGCACGGCGGGCCGCGCTACCATAATGTTCTTCGAGACCATCTTCACTTCCTTGGCCTGAAAGTGGTAGTCGGGTATCGAGTCATCGCAGCTGGTGATGGACGCGTTGCGCGCGTAAAAGGCGGTCTCTCGCCCCCGCGTGGTATCGGTCACGAAGCGCGTCGTATCCTGCACAAAGCAGGCGTCCGCGCCCTCGACGAACCATTGCTGCCCGGATTCGATGGAGGTGCTGATGTTCGTTACGCACCCTCGATGCAGAGTGACGTTATAGGCCATCCGCCCACGCGCGATTACGTCCGCGGCCTGTCGCGACGGATCGCGCAGGATTACGGTATCACCGCGCGCCACGACGATCTTCGTGGAGTCGTTGTAAACGATGGTGTCGCCGACCAGCACCGTCTGATCGCGCTCGACACCGGCTTTCTTCCCATTGAGGTTGAGCAGCCGCGTCCGCGCGTCGAACACGGCCCGGTCGGCCTGGTAGCGAGTGGCGCTGTATCCAGGTTTCGACATTAATACTTTCATCACGGAATCGGCTTCGAGCCACTTGATCAGCTCCTTCGAGCGAGTGGTATCAGCCGTCGAGTCCCGGCGCAAAGTATCCGGACGCGGCCTGGCTGGCTGCGGCCGAGGCACTGGGGCACCACGGATCTGCGCGAAGGCGGCTTGGTTCGGCAGAAGCAGGAGTGCGAAGAGAAGCACGTAAAGGGATCGCGGGACGGCAGACGTCTCGGCCGGCGGTTCCGACGCAATCTCTTCAGCATTCTCCTCGGCCTCCAGACGGGCGCGCCGCTTTTCCCGTTTGCGGTACGCAAAGATCGCGACGAACACACTCAGCTCATACAACACGTAGAGCGGGATGGCTAACGCGAACAGCGAATATGGATCAGCACCGGGAGTGATGAATGCAGCGGCTGTGAGGCACACGACGATCGCGTGTCTTCTGTACTTCGACAGAAACTGCGGCGTGATGATCCCCAGCGCGGTCAGCGCCAGGATGGCAATCGGGACTTCGAACACGACTCCGAACGCGACGCACATGCTGATCGCAAAATCGAAGTACTCCGTCGCCGAGATCATTGGCGTGAGCGCTGTCGACTCGATGCTCATCAGGAACTGAAGTGTCAGCGGCAAAACGACGAAGTAGCTGAGCGACACTCCCGCGAGAAAAAGCGAAGCCATGGATATGACAACCGGAATCACCACTCGCTTTTCGTGGGCGTAGAGCGCCGGCGCGAGAAAGCGCCAGAGCTGCCCAATGATGATCGGCGATGCGAGAACGATTCCCAGCGCCAGCGACGCGTTGAGGAGTATGTGGAAGGACGTTCCCGGATGCGTGTAGATCAGCTTCTGCCCGTGGAGCAGAGGCAGAATCGGCCGCTCGAGAAGCCGGATGATGTCCAGCTTCGACAGGAGCGCGAACGCTACGACCACGCCGACGACGACGGCGCCCGCGATCCAGAAGAGACGCTTACGCAGCTCCTCCAGATGATCCAGGAACGGCATCTCTTGGCCAGGAGCTTCGCTCATGCGACGACCCCGTGTTACCGCATCGACTGGAGGCGCTCGTCCGCGAGTGCAGCCTCGTCAGAGCGCGGAAAGCGCTTGATGATGTCCTGGTACAGCTTCTTCGCTTCAGCGTTCTTCTTCGACGCCTGGAACTGGAGCGCCCGCTTGTACATCGCGGTCGGCACGCGCGGTGATGTCGGATACTTCGCGATCAGCGACGAGTACTCCGCATCGGCGGCGGTCAGATTCCGCTCGGCCGCGTACGCCTGAGCCGTATAGAACATCGCTTCGGGCACGTACTCGGACTTCGGATATTTGGTAATGAGCTCGTGGAAAGCGCTCCGGGCGGAAGCGTTCCCACCCTTGAGCAGCTGATCACGTCCGGCCTGTAGAAGCTGGAGCGGCCCCGGACCGGTCGCCGGTGCGCCAGCCGCGCCGGCGCTATCGGGAGTCGCAGGCGCAACCGGCTCCTGCTCCTGCCGCTTCTCTTCCAAAGCGGCGCGCACGTCGCGCATGCGCTGCTCGCTCTGTCCGCTCAGGTCCTGTAGCTGCGAGATATTTTCCTTCATCGCCGTCATATCGCTCTCGGACGCCGTGCGCATCGCGGCGATCCTCTTGCTCAGAGCGGAGATGGAGTCGTTCAGCGTTCTCACGGAGCGACTGAGCTCGATCAGCTGCGCGCGCTGCACCGAGTCCGCGGCGCCAGAGCTTACCCGCGTGCCGACGATGTCCTGCTGTAGCCGGTCGATGTCCTGCTTCGTAGCGAAAAAGCAGCCGTTAGCGGCGAGTACCACGAGTCCAAGGAAAAAAGGCAAAGCTTTGGTCATTGCGAATAGGTTCCCACTTCCGGATTGGCGAGAATCGGCGACCACGCCGCCAGTCTCGCTCCCTTGTTGTGCGTGAGCTGCCGCGCGCGGCCGCTCTCGGCGTCGAGAATCCACAACTGCTTTTCCCCCGTCCGCGACGAGGTGAAGACAAGGTGTCGCCCGTCAGGCGCCCAGGACGGATCCTCGTTTTCCCCTTCGCTCGTGAGTTGCTTCGGAATGCGGTCCCGCAAGTCGATCATCCAAACCTGGAAATTCCCGTTCTGCTGCTCGTACGCAACCGCATTGCCATCGGGTGACCAGTCCGGACTCGCCCGATAGCTCCGCGTTCCCGCCGTATACGGCGTCAGCAACTGAATGTTCGAGCCGTCGGCATCCATAATATAAACCTGGGGCTGTCCCGACTTGCCCGAGATGAAGGCTATCTGGCGCCCATCCGGACTGTAGGAAGGTGAGGTGTTGTCCGTCCCTTTGCCCACAGTGAGTTTTCGCGCTCCGCTCGAATCGAGGTTCGCGAGAACCAGGTCGGTTCCGTTGCCGGTCCCCTGCGCGTACAGAATTGCGTTTCCACCAGGCTGGTACACGGGTGTGATGTTGAGGCCGGCCTGTATCTGGCTGATTCGGTGTGTTCGCCCGGTGCGCACGTCCAGCTCCTCGACCTGTGTGCCGGAATTGCCCAGCACGGTGTACACGACCGATTCTCCGGTCGGCGACCACGCCGGGGAAAGCGCTCCGCTTCCCGTAGTAATGGATCGCGTCCGTGCGCCGTCAGCATCGATGATTCGCAGCAGACCATCGTTCACGTATGCGATGCGGGTCTGCGCGATTCCGCGTTTGCCGAAGACCCACTGCTCGATCTGGTCGGAGACGCCGTGGAGGGCGAATCGCCAATCTCTATCGCGACGATCGAAAAGGAACTGCTCCGACTGGAGCAGCTGACCCCTCCCGACATCGTACGCGGCAACATGCAGACCCTGATTGGTCTGGGTCATTCTTACCAGCAGCGCCGCGCCGAACTTGGCCACGAGCGGAAAATTGATCTTTCCTCCCAGCGGAGGCACGAGTCCCTGAAGCGTTTCCTGATCGAGCGCGATGACGGTCATCCGGTCGCCGTAGTCGAGATCGCGCTGCACGATCGTACGGAGCGAGTCATCACCGTATTCATCTGCCGCCGGCAGCACGATCACGCCGGGCTTGGTTCCGGCTGCGTAGTTCAGTCCCAGGCGCACCCCGGGCGTCGTCGTGGTGTCCTGCGCCCGTGTGATCGCCGGAAGAGTGATGAAGCACAACATCGTCATCAGACAAACGGAGCGCCACCGGGCTTTCCTTCGGCACCCACTTCCTTGGCGAGCTTTCATCATTTCAGGAATTCGGGGTCAAAGCTGAATACGACAGGGAGCACATCATCGGCAAAACCGTCGGGCAGCGGCCCGAAGCGGCCCATGCTCGATGCTGCTTCCACCGCGCCCTGTGCTTCCAGGTCGAAGGAGAAATTGCCGGAGCGCCTGATGAACGTGAGGTCTGACACGGATCCATCGCGATGTATCAGAAACCTGATTTCCGCCTTGAGACGCGCGTTCGTGTTTCTTGGCTTGAAGTTGAGTGCAATCTGTCGGACTATGTTGTTGAGGTACCCTGGAAAAGGGAACTCGATCCCGTCACTACGCACCGTCGCGACATCGGTTCCCTTTCCGCCGACTGGACCGCCGCCCGCCTTGGGCGCCTCGGTCTTTGGCTGCGGAACCGCTTTCGCATCTGGTGCACCGGCCTT
>DHJO01000036.1:20509-28086 GCA_002404375.1 Gemmatimonadales bacterium UBA4718
GTTTCGCCTTGGGAAGCGGCATTTCCTTGAGCGTTGACTGTGCCGCACTCGGCTGCGTAACAGACGTAGTGGCTTTGGCTTGGCCGCTCTTCACTTCTCCGATAGCCCTCTCGCCCGCCGGAGCGGCGACGATCGAGACCCGATACATGGGCGGCAAGGCGACCGGCTTGCGCTCCTTGAGCGTGTTGAAGAGGAGCGTCGCGACCGCCGCGTGAAGGATCGCCGAGAGCGTAAAGGGGGCAATGTGTCGTGATCCACCCGCTCCGCTCGCCATCCGTCTATTTCACCTCGGGAGGCTCGGCGACGAGTCCTATGTCGCCCACGCCGCTCGCCCGCATTATCGCCAGAACTTTCACCACGGAGCCATAGGGAACACGGTCGTCGGCTCGCAGGTAAACCCCGCCGCTTCCTCGTCGATTGGCGAGCGCTTTGAAGCTTGAGGTGAATTGGGTGAGGCTTAGACGCGCCTCGTCGACATAGATGGCACCCGTGCGATCGACCGTCACGGTGAGCCCGCTCTTCGACTCCAGCGGCCGCGACTGTGCCTTTGGCAGCGTGATGTCCACTCCACCCTGCATCATCGGCGCGGTAATCATGAAGATGATCATGAGCAGCATCATCACGTCGATGAGACTCACGACGTTGATCTCCGCGTTGAGCACCAGCCGGTCGCGGCCACGCCCACGACGCGCCATTAGATCCGTCCCTCCCGCACCAGCAATGCAATCAACTCGGAACCGAAACTCTCGAGCTGGCCCTCGATCTTGTTGAGACGGGACGCGAAAATGTTGTAGGCGAATACGGCGGGGATTGCCACGCTCAGAGCAGCCGCGGTTGCGATCAGCGCTTCAGCGACGCCAGGAGCGACAGCACCAATATTTCCCGACCCCTTTGCCGCGATTCCGACGAAGGCGTCGATGACGCCGAGCACGGTGCCAAGGAGTCCGATGAGGGGGCTGACGGACCCGATGGTGGCGAGCGACGGAACCCAGCGACTCAATCGGTCTCTCTCGGAAGTCGTTTCCGCATCGAGCACGAGTTTGAGCGCTTCCACCTGTGAGGCGCTGAACCGCGCCGAACGCTCCGAGGTTCCGGAGAGACCGGGCGTCGTCTCCTCGATGAAGCGCATCGCGCGCTCCATGATCACTGCCGGTGGTCCGTTGCTCCGACGCGCCATCTGTGCGGCGCCTTCGACGCTATGCGCGCCGGCGAACTCGTACGCGAAAGAATACGTGATTCGCGCCGCGCGCCGCAGCTCGTACCACTTGGTGAAGATGATCCCCCAACTGATGAGCGACAGCACGACGAGGATTCCGAGGATGAATTTTGTCGCGCCAGTTGAGCTCGTGATCAGCTCCATCGGGGAGCTAGGTATTGCCTGCGCGAGCTGCAGGATCAGCAACGGCGTCAAACGGCTACTCCACTGACTTGTTTCTCGAACCAGGCGAAAGTCATGGCGAGTCCCTCGGGCAGCGTCACCTGCGGCGTCCACCCGAGCAGCTCGCGCGCTTTGTCGGCGTTGACGAAAGACTCCTGCTGCTCGCCAGGACGGTGCGGGGCAAACTCGATTGGCACTTTAATTCCGGCAACTTCCTGGAGCAGCGTTGCGATCTCGATCACGCTCGTCCCCTTGCCAGTTCCAATGTTGAATGCGCGTGCGTCCAGACGTCCCTTCGGCGGAAGTGGCTCCGTCGCGGCTAGATACACGGCGTGCGCAACATCACCGACGTAAACGTAGTCGCGCGTCTGCAGTCCGTCTCCGAAAATGGTGAGCGGCCGATTGCTGAGAATGCGGCCGCAGAAAATTGCGACCACTCCTGCCTCGCCGTGAGGATCCTGCCTCGGCCCGTACACGTTCCCAAAGCGGAGCGCGGCGGAATCCAAGTTGTGAACGTGGCCAAAATACGCGAGATAGTACTCGGTGCTCAGCTTGGCGATCGCATAGGGCGATTCCGGATCCTTCGGGTAGGTCTCGTGGTTGGGGGGGGTTGTGAAGTCACCATAGAGGGCTCCGCCAGTGGAGCTGAACACGACGCGAGTTCCAGCTCCGGCCGCGCGCAGCGCCTCCATGAGATTGAGCGTGCCGACGATGTTGATGGTTGCGTCGGCAATGGGATCCGCGACGCTCTTCCGGACGTCGATCTGCGCCGCAAGATGAGCGATGACGTCGAAATTCTGCTCCGTCACCAGCCGCACCAGCTCCGGTGAATTCACGCTGATCTCATGAAGCTTCGCCTCTCCCGGGGCGTTCTCTCTCCTTCCGGTAGAGAGATCGTCGACGATCGTGACTTCCCACTCCTTTTCCAGAAAGAGATCGGCGACGTGCGAGCCGATGAAGCCGGCGCCCCCGGTGACGAGGACTTTACGCATTGAGATCTGTTCCCTCGGGGACAGGCGCGTCCGGTTGCGTCCCAGTGGTCGAGTCGGCGGCCTCAGTCGGGCGAGAGTCCCCTTTCTCTCCGAGAGCGAAGAGATATCTCGCGGCGTCGACGACGCCGAGTCCGCGACCATTCGCCGCCGCAGACTTGAGTCGCACACTCGGCTCGTGCAGGAACTTGTTCATCAGCGCTCTGGAAAAATGCTCGAGCGCCCGTTTCTGTTCCGCCGACAGCGGGCCGATGCGTTTCAGGGCCGCGGCAAGCTCCGCACTCCGAACTTTCTCCATCTCTTCTCTGAACTCCCGGACAACCGGGACAGCGGCGAGCCCCGCAACCCAGTCCCAGTAAATCCGCACTTCCTCGGCGATGATTCTCTGCGCGGCGGGAATGTCCTCCTCACGCCGCTCGAGATTTGCGGCGGCGGCAGCCCGAAGATCGTCGAGGTCGTAGAGAAAGACGTTGTCGAGATCTCCGACCGCGGCTTCCACGTCCCTCGGCAACGCGATGTCCAGAATGCAGAGAGGCTTGTCGCCGCGGGCATCGACCGCGTCCCGCACGCGAGGCACCGTCACAACCGGCACAGGAGAAGCGGTCGAACAAAGGAGGACATCCACTTCACTGAGCGATTTCCAGCACTCCTCGTAGTGCATTGCGGTTGCCGCGTGACGCTCCGCCAACGACTGTGCGCGCTCAAAAGTGCGGTTGGCCACTATCGCAACCCTCACTCCCTCGTTTTGCAGGCACTCCAGCGCAATCTCCGCGACATCACCCGCGCCAAGGATCATCGCACGACGCCCCTTCAGACTGCCAAAGATTTTCTTGGCGAGCTGTACGGCGGCCGAGCTGACTGATGCAGCGCCGCGGCCGATCCCCGTTTCTTCCCTCGCGCGCGCGGCAACGAGAAGCGCGCTCTGGAACATGCGGTTGAGGATAGGGCCCGACTCGCCACGGCATTCTTCCCACGCCTCCTTCACCTGGCCGTGTATCTGCGCTTCACCGAGTATCATCGACTCGAGCCCGGCGGCGACGCCGAAAAGGTGCGTGGCAACATCGTGATCTCGGCGAGAATAGATGAATTGCGAGGCGTCCTCGCCCAGCCGCGCCGAGAGAATCTCCGTGATCCGCGCGACCGAATCCCCATTCTGCTCGACAGCGTAGATCTCTGTGCGGTTGCACGTCGATAGAACTACGCCCTCGCGGATCAGGCCGGCGTCGCGCATCTGAGCGAGCTCGCGAATGGCTTCCTGCGGGCGAAAGGCGAGCTTCTCCCGGACCTCGATCGGGGCCGTAGCGTGGCTTACACCGGCAACAATCACCGCCACGTATCCACCTTCTCGGTGAAGGATCCGTCTTCCACGGAGCTGCAGAAGTCGTCGGCGAGCAGCTTGGGCGCCGCGTCCCGCCAACGCTCATCTCCACCGGCGATCAGGCGTGACCGCAATCCACGGAGGGCGGAGACGGCGCGGCCGTAGCGCGCGTCGAACCGCTCTGCGATCGCGTCGCGAATTCTGGCCGCCGCTCCGGGCACACCACCAGCGGAGACCGCGATTGTGACATCGCCTGAGCGGTGCAGCGCCATCGTGTGGAAGTTTCCCTCGTCGGGAAAGTCGGTGATGTTCACCAGCTTTCCGTGCGCGCGGGCATCGACCGCAACCTGCGCATTCACATCGCGCGAATCCGTCGCGGCGATCACGAGCGTGGCTTCGCCCAGATGGCCCGACCGGTATGACTCTCGCAAAATGGACAGGCGCCGTGCGCGCTCCGCCTCAGCCAGCTCTGGTGTGACCTCGGGTGAAACGACTCTGACCCGAGCGCCCGCTTCGACGAGCGCGAGCGCTTTGCGCGTACCGACGGACCCGCCGCCTATAACCACCGCGGTCAATCGCTCGCCGTGCAGCGCGATCGGAAAGTCGCTCACAGGAACTGTCCGCGGTTGAGCGATGCCATCCGGAATACCAGATAGAGCGCGATGATGCTGGCAAAGGTTACCGCCGACATGAGCGCCGCGCGTCGAGCCTGCCAGCCCCGCAAAACCCGCCCGAGCACGAGCGCGCTCACGCCGATCCATGCCGCCATTCCCCAGATGATCTGCGGCACCACGAGTGCCCGATACTGAAACGAATAGGCGATCGCCAGGGAAAGTCCGAGCGTAAGCCCGAAAAAGCCGGCGATCGACGCGACGTGGTTTACCCGATCCAGCGTGTCGAGTGGCGGAAAGAATCTGAAGATCGCGCCGAAACGGGCAGACTTGAGCTCGCGCCTGGCGACGAGATACATCGTCCCGGCCGCGGCCGCAGTCGCGTACGCGGCGATCCCGATGAAGCTGAGCACGATGTGCATCGCGAGCCACACGGCGCGAGTACCTTGCGGCTCGAGGAAGGGCTGCATGCCGGTAATGTTGCCGGCCATCGTGACGAGCGCGGCGAGCGGCGCGGCCACGAGGGTCAGGCTCACCTCTCGCGCCAGACTCTCCACGATCAGCAGCGAGAGGGCGAGCACCAGCCCCGCGAAGGAGAGGCCCGGCCCGAGTCCGGTGAGAGAGGCGGCGCCGGCCTGCCGGGTGAGACCCGCGAGGGCCGTGGCATGCGCCCCAATGCCGAGCAGGAGGGCGATTACGACGCCGCTAACCGGCGCCTTTACGCGGCGGGCAAAAGGCAGCGCCGCGATGGCGGCGGCGCCGACGTAAAACGTGATGGCAATGAAGTGGGCGATCGCGATCATTGATCGCCCTAATTTAATTCCCTGCCGCCCTTTTAGGGCGCTTTTAGCACCGCAGCAACGCGCTCGCGGGTTGCCGCTCGCTGGCCGTACGCTTCAGCTGATGTGTCGCTGGTCCGTTACGGCGTTGTGCCGGTCAAGCGAACCGCCATTCCTTCACGAATCGTCGGCTGAATCTGCCGCACGATGATCACGCTCGCCGCATACGGAGTCACGCGCACGACTTGCCCGACAGCTGCCACAACCGGTGGCGCTGCCGTCTCGTTAAGCATGCCGATGGTATTGTCGATGAACGTGATCTCGTCGCCGATCTTGATGCCGTTCCTGGCGCTTGGCGATATCAGCACGTAGTGGCCGATCGAAGGAAGCACCGGCTCTTCATGGACGTAGATCACCGTTCCGCGGGTGCCGCCCGCAACAGCAGACAGCGAGCCGGTGGGTAGAGTCGCGTCGGGGACATGAGTCATCTGTTGGTCGAGCTCGATCTCTCCGAACTGGCGAACGATGCGCGCGAGCGGCCGTTGACCGGGAGTGATCGCCTCCAGGCGGAGGATGCCCGTCGGTATTACGACTTCTCCGTTGTCACCAAGATCGGGACCAAGCACGTACGACATGTAGGTGTCACCGAGACGCGCGACCGATCCTTTGGGCAGAGCGACATAGAGGGCGTCGTTGAGCTGGTATTTCGTGCGAAGGATGCTGATTTTGATACCCGGTCGGTCCGCGCTGGCGACGAGTCTGCCGGCGTCCCTTGGGCCACCATCGCGATCGGCGTAGGGAGCTGCCTGAACTTCGCCGGGGCGAACTGCACCCGCCCGGCTGCGGCCGGTCACGTCGGCGGATATCGATGCGGCGGCGCGGCTCAGCGGCGACGCAAATATGGTCAGATCCGAGCGGTTAGAGCCCTCTGTATTCTGAGGTGGTTGGGGAACGGGGCGCGTGACCACGTGCGACACGACTTCGCCGGCGCTATCGGCACGCGCGAGAGCTTCGGTCCTGACCTCCGTGCCCCAGATGCGAATGACTTCGCCCGGGTAAATCCAATGCGGGTTCTTTACGACATCGGTGTTGCGGCGGAAGATCTCCGGCCACCGAAACGGATCCTTGAGGTAGAACTTCGCCAGGTCCCAAAGCGTGTCACCCTTCTTGACCGTGTGCTTGACTTCCTTCGTGGTGTCGGCGACGACGAGCATCTGAGGGACGGTGTCAGCGCGAACAGTGTCGGGAGCGGCGGGTTTGTCTTGAGCCACCGCGCTCCTCGTCGCGCCGCACAGAAGCAGTGCCGCGCAAACAATGGAGGCGCGAGCGCCCGATCTGCTTGCGGTTCTTGACGTTGCCTTCAGAAATTGACCGATCACTTCGTGCTCCCGGAACTTGTCGGATGGGTAAGACGCCGCGTGTGGCGGGTCAACCATTGGACGGCACTTGGGGCGGTAAGGTCACGTAAGACGGCCCGGCGTCGGGATTTCGGTGCAATCTGGCATCCAGAATGCTTATGCTTCAGCTTACAGGAGACCCCAGCCTTACCCCAACGAGGGCGTCATGCGCGTAAATCCGAAGGCCTTTCTTGCCCTGTTCGGCGTCCTCCTTCTGGGAGGGTGCGGTGGCGACACCTCAACGGGAGTGAATGGCGATGCGAGCGGCACCTACACCCTCCAATCGATCGGCGGCAAGCTGCTTCCAGTCACCGTCGCCACCAGTGCCACAACCACGGTGACCTTTAAATCTGGTGCCTTGACGGTCAATACGGATAACACCTTCAGCGAAACCCTCGACTTCGACGAGACCGATGTCACATCGGGCGCGGTGACCAGCGGGACGAGCACCTGTGTAGGCACCTACACCCAGCGCGGAAACAGCTTCAGCTTCTCTGAAGCCTCTTCTAGCGACCCGAGTTGCGGCTTCACCTACAGCGGCTCCTGGAACGGCACCAACGCGTTCACCATCAATTTCGGCGCGGGCGCGGACGCGTACTACACCAAGTAGCCGCGGAAAAGATCGCCAGTATGGAGGCTGACAAGCTGTCACCTTAAGGGCTGACAGCTCCCTGCTTCAGTCCTCCAGATACCCAAAGCGGCCCCGCGAAACGCAGGGCCGCCCTCAGGGATCTGTACTAGAAGGGAAGATCGTCGTCGGTATCCTGAAGTGCGCCCGGGAAATCCTCGAAGTCCCCACCGCCACTCGTGCCGCCCGAGGTCTTCGCCCCCGCGGCCGCCGGCGCACGACTTCTACCCGCGCTTTCCCCGTCGAAGTCACCGCCGCCACCTTTGCCGCCGCCGAGCATCAGAAGCTCGCGCACGTTGATCTCAGTGCTGTAGCGGGTCTGATTCTCCTTGTCCTGCCACTGGCGATACTCGATGCGTCCCTCGACGTAGATCTTGTCGCCCTTCTTGCAATACTTCTCGACGACGTCAGCGAGGCCGGTGCCTTTGCTGTTCCACACCACGCAGCGATGCCACTCGGTCTTCTCCTGCTTCTCAC
>DHJO01000084.1:0-225 GCA_002404375.1 Gemmatimonadales bacterium UBA4718
TCAGTCGTCGCTTGTCCAGAGGTAATCGTCAACCCGCCTGTCAAGAGCGCGGGCTTGAATCCCGACGCCGTTGGGGGCGTCGCACGCAGCGCATAGGTACCCGGCACCAGGAACGCGATCGTGAACTTCCCATCCGCATCAGTCGTCGCGCTGCGGATGATGTCCCCGGAATAATCAACCGCGGAACCGGCCGGCAGTACGTCCACCGACGCGTTTGGAACGACA
>DHJO01000084.1:396-890 GCA_002404375.1 Gemmatimonadales bacterium UBA4718
GCGACGGCGTTGATCACCGGCTTGAAGTTGAAGCCGTTCGCAGCGTTGTTGCCACGCATCACGAAGCTGCGTCCGATGTCGAAGTCGAGTATCAGCGTCGATCCGCTCCCCGTCACGTCGACAGGCTCGGTGAGATTCACCTTGATTCCCGACTGGCCGGCGCTCGGAAAGAATATCGGCGGCTTGCTGCCGTCTGTCAGGGTGATGCTCGATTTGCTGGTGTCGAGAATGAGGCGGAAGCTCTGATAAGTACCGACTGGGAGAGGGGTCTCCCCGAGTGCGAGCGTCTTACCGTTTTGAAGGTCGAGCAGGTTGATCGAGGCGTTAGGCGTTGCGACCGTGGTCCACCCGTCATGATTTGTTTCGTCGGCGGTTTGCGCATCCGTCGTTGCCGCGGTCCTGGCATCCACGCGGATCACGAAAACGTCGACACGGGCGACGCTAGAGAATGGAAACGGCGCGTCTGTCAGGCGGACCGTCAGCATACCAGTGCC
>DHJO01000084.1:928-3452 GCA_002404375.1 Gemmatimonadales bacterium UBA4718
TGGTCTCCTGCATCGAGTTCGTGAAACATCTTCTGAAGCGGGCTTGTCCCGCGGTGTCACGTGCAGAGAGTGACCCCATTTGGATAGACTCTGCCATCACGAGCAGCGGTCACAGTTATCCGCGGGCCAGTGCAAGAAGCACCCAAAATCCTTGCGAAAACGAAGCGGGGACGGCATCTCGCCGTCCCCGCTTCATCAACCGCATCCACTGCAAGCTTAGGGCGTCGGTGGTGGCCGGTGGGTCTGACCAGGATTGGATTTCGCTCCTCCATTGGCCGGAACTCCCGCCGGCGGACCAGACGTAGCAGGACGGCCGGTGCTGGTGGGTGCGTGGCTCTGCCCAAAATCGCGTCCAGTCGTCGAGGGCCGATTCGCCTGTCCACCAGCCGCCTGAGCTGGCAGCTCGCCCGGCATGCTCTCGAGATCAGAGTCCGACGCGCGCGCACTCAAGCGGTCGAGCACACGCTGCAACGCTTGACCGGAGGAGATTCCACGGTCGGTCAGGATGCCGAGCACGTAGAGCGGCACGGCGAGTGAACGCCCCGAAGGTGCCTTCTTCGCCAGCAATGTGACCAGCGCTCCATCAACACCCTTTCGCATCGCCTCAGCACCGGCTTCGATCTCGTCGCCCGCGGGCTTCGAGCCGCGACCGCTCGCAAGTGCGGATCTCGCGTTATCCATCCTCTGGGCCTGTTCGTTCACCGAACGCTCAATGTCTTTGGGATCGACGCCCTTGGCGGCAAACTTGAGTGCCCGGTTCGCCAGTGCCTCGGCAGGCAGCTGACGCGCGCGCGCATCTGCAATGCGGGCAAGAACTCGCTGCGCAACGTCGGCGGGAAGGACTTCCTGCAGACGCGCCGACGGATCTCTTGCCGGAGTCTGGGCGCTCGATCCCTGCGCAACCAATACGGTCGTCAGGAGGAGCAGGGCGATGCTTCGAATGTTGGTCATATATTTCATCTCCGCTGGGGGAGCTGTTTCCGATACGGCAGCAACGGCGTGGTGCGGTTAGCCGGAATTCCGGCGCTCATACCTGATAGACTCTCCGTTCCCTGTCCAAAGTCACATTACGGCCTATTCGATGACGAGCAACCCGACCGCTCCGCCAAATTCGTCGAGCATCGAGAGAAGACCCGGAGGCACCATCCAGGCGCCCCCATCAATTCGCAAATTCATCTGATACTTTCCGGGACTCATCGGCAATGCGGTAGACCACAATCCGCCGTCCAAAGGCCGGAGCTGCACAGGTACCCAATTCGTGAAGTCTCCTGTGATTTCTACGAGGTGCGCTCGCGGCGCGTTGACACGCAGCGTGACAAACCCGGGCGTGCTCTGCTCTGTAACAAAGCCAGTAACGGCTGACAACACATCCGGGGGTCGCGACTCGAGTGGGTTCTGCTGCTCACCCTGTGGCGGGACTGCGCGGTGACGTCCCGTGGCCAACCGAATGCTCAGCGAAGCAAAGCGTCCGCCCGGAAAGCCCTGGGTCGGATCGATGGGATATGTGCCGCCGGCCGCCACCAACCCGAAATTCGGTGTCATCCACGCCACGGCGCTGAAACTGGCCCATGATTTCGTGTTCGCGCTGAGGTTGGTGAGCTGACCCCCAAACCGGTTTCCGCCAAGCGCTGTGAGATCGAGCCCATCGCTCGTCCACGAGAGAGATATCTGACCGTCCGTGTATCTGATTGAATCATTGACGACCACCGGAGTGACCGTGAGCAAGGCTCCGCCGGGTCCAAGATTCACGGCTGCCCCGGCTTCGCCCTGGAATACGCTCCGCCACGCTCCGCCGTCCCAAGTCAGGCCGCCACCGCCACCGAGGAAAACCTCACTACTCTGACCCACGAAGTGGAGCCGCCCGTTGCCGATCGTTTCACCCGTTCGTGTCCCATCCTGGTGCGCGCTTCCGCCGGCGAAGCCACCTAGCTCGGCAATAACCCCGCGCGACTTAGGCGTGAACAGGGACCCAGTGAAGGCGCCCTGACTGCTCCAGCTGCCCGATGTGAACTGTGATAGCGTTCCCCAGGCGTCAACCGCCGCGTTGGGCCAATCCGCGAGAATGTGGGGCGTTACCGCGGCAGCGCTGGTGCTCAACGTATCGGCGTAGCGCAGCGCTATCCATCCGGCATCGACGCTGCTTTCGATGCGCTGTGCGTGAGCGGCATGCGCGAAAGAGAGGAGCGCCGTAAGCGCTCCTCTCCGAGTTGCAATGACTAGAAATTTTTCGGGCTTCAAGGAACAGAAAAGATATCAGCGCCGGTGGATCGATATCAATTGTTCTAGGTCGCGCTTCGCGGCGGGGCTGGGACGCGGATCACCGAGCTCTCCGTGTCAAAGTCGTCAGAGCTTTTTACCGCAAACGGATCTGCGACCCAGCGCGAGCCATTGATTATGAAAGCATATTCGTGCCGGCCGGGTGAGAGCGGAACCGACACGGCCCATACTCCCGGTGCTCCCGACGGTTTGAGCTGAGTGGTGCCCCTCGTCCATTGATTGAAATCGCCCACCAGCTCGACTCGCG
>DHJO01000084.1:3730-3904 GCA_002404375.1 Gemmatimonadales bacterium UBA4718
GGGCGTGCTCGGCAGTGCGCAGGGGGGCTGCGACTTGCTCGAGGAACGCGGCGTCGTCGTCCAGTGTCTTGTCGTCGTAATTTTCAGCCATGATAAACCCCTTCCAGTAGGTCGCGGAGCGCGTCACAGGCCCGCTTCACTCTCATCTTCAACGCCGAAACACTCACACCCGTC
>DHJO01000246.1:0-2933 GCA_002404375.1 Gemmatimonadales bacterium UBA4718
TTCAGTTGGCACCTCAGAGCCCGTTCAGTTCAGTTGGCACCTATCAGTTCTGCCTTGCGAAAATCCCTAAGCGCTGCAGGATAGAGTACCAGCAGCGTCGACAGCAAACTCCGATAACTGACCAGCCACGAGGAACTTCACGATGGCCACCCGGAAGACCCCCCGAAAAACCAAGAAAGCTCACAGCAATAAGACCGGAGTCACCAAGAAAATCATCGCGGTAGTTGGTGCCACGGGTGCTCAGGGAGGCGGACTCGTCCGCGCGATTCTCAACGACAAGAATGGTCCATTCACGGCTCGCGCGATCACCCGAAACGTGAACTCCGACAAGGCGAAGGCGTTGGCCGACGCCGGGGCCGAGGTTGTCGCAGCGGATCTCGACGATGTGAAAAGCCTCAAGCAAGCATTCGAAGGCGCACACGGCGCTTTCTGCGTCACCAACTTCTGGGAGCACCTCAAGCCGGAAAAGGAGATCTCCCAGGCTCGCAACATGGCCCAGGCTGCAAAAGATGCCGGCGTCAAACACGTCATCTGGTCGACGCTCGAAGACACGCGCCAATCGATTCCGCTGTCTGACGACCGGATGCCCACGCTGATGGGCAAGTACAAGGTTCCGCACTTCGATGGGAAAGGCGAGGCGAACGCAGTTTTCACCAAGCTCGCTGTGCCAACGACGTTTCTCGTGACGTCGTTCTACTGGGAAAACTTCATCTATTTCGGAATGGGTCCCAAAAAAGGCGCCGATGGAAAGCTCGCCATCACACTCCCGTTGGGGAACAAGAAATTGGCGAGCATAGCGTCAGAAGACATCGGCAAGACCGCCTATGCGATTTTCGAAGATGGGCCGGAGATGATCGGCAAGACGGTCGGCATCGCTGGCGGGCACCTGACCGGGGAGCAGATGGCGAAATCGCTGTCAAAAGCGCTGGGACAGCAGGTGACCTACAACGCGGTGTCTCCGGCTGCGTACCGAGCGTTCGGATTCCCCGGAGCCGAAGATCTAGGCAACATGTTTCAATTCAACAGTGAATTCGAGCAGGATTGCTGCGATGCGCGGAACATCAGCGAGACGAAGAGTCTGAATCCCGAGCTCCAGACCTTCGACCGGTGGCTCGGCGAGAACAAGTCGCGAATTCCGCTCGGATAGCAAAAGCGGCGACGCTCTGTAGAACTAGGGCAGCCGCTCGGGGGACTTGCTCTGTTTCCTCTCGAGCGGCTGTGCCGCTCCGGCACCGATCACTCGTGCTGCTTCGCCTTCCGTGAAGAGCCGCGTGAGAAAGCGCTGACCTTCTCCGATCCTCTCGACTTCTACCGCAGTCGCCTCAACCGCCTGCTCCATCCGGCCGAGACGCTCGGCAATCTCTCTCGGGAATGAAGTGACTACGGCGCTACTTCTTCGCCAAATCCGCCTGGCAATCGCGATCGACAGCGGCAAGAGCACGATCAGCATGAAGAGCCCGCCCAGTACGTAGGCGTCTTCAGGTGGACCCTGATTGATTATCTGCGGCGGCTCCACTACCGCGCCGGGTATCGCCGCGGCCTGCGCAATCTGGGCGGCATTGCCGGCAAGCATCTGGTCGACTGCCGAAATCCGGCCGTCGACATCCTTGAGCCTCGCCTCGAGTCCCGGACGTTGGGGGGCGCTTGAAGGCATACCTTCGAGCTCGTTGTTTATCCCTTGCCTCGTGTTCTGTAATTGTTCGAGTTGATTGTTCAGCTCGTTGCGCTGGGCTTTGAACCCTTCGTAGATAGCCGAAGCGCTCGGCGCTGACCTCGCGGCGCCTGCCACTACGGGCGCTGTTCCGGGAGCAGGAGTGGTTGGTATTTTTGCCTGAATCAAGGTGTCCTCGGAGCGGACGATAAGTCGCCGGACTGTGAGCGCGACCGTAGGTAAATCTACGAGGCCAGCAGCGGAATTTCTTCATCAGGAGCCAAGCGGCCCGAGTTGGCGCGCTCGGCGGCTGGTGCTGTAAGTTGATCGTGTCCGTGATCTGCGATTTCGGCGAACAATCGAACCTCGGACACCACATGAGACCACTCCCCTTCGTATGGCCGTACGCGCTGGTGTTCTGGGCAGTTTACGTATGGGCGTTTTTGCCTGAATGGAGAGTCATGCAGGGTGGCCGCGAAGGGGTGAAGAGCGCCGACTCGAAGGACAGCGGCTCCTTCAAGGTGATCCTTGGCGGAATGTGGGCCGCCCTGTTGCTAGCCTTTCTGCTTGCGTTCGTGAAGGCTTGGGCGTTTCCGCAGAGTTGGCAGTTGCCGCTTTTCGTCGTTGGACTGCTGATGCTCTTTTTTGGAAGCCTGCTGAGACGATACTGTTTTCGCACCCTCGGCGAGTACTTCACTGGTGATGTAAAGGCAAGACCGAATCAACCAGTGATCCGGTCAGGACCGTATCGCCTGGTGAGACACCCATCCTATACCGCGGGGATGATCATGTTCATCGGGATCGGATTGGCGCTCGGCAACTGGGTCAGCTTCGCCTTGCTCACGATTGCGACGATCGCAACGTACAGCTATCGCGTCGTCGTGGAAGAGCGTGTGCTACTGGAGACGATTGGTGAGCCTTACCGCGCGTACATGAGGGAGCGGAAGCGCTTCATACCGTACATCGTGTAGGAACCCATCGTACCAATTGATCTTCAACTCCCATTGTGAGCCGCCGGTATTCCTCTTTCATGAGAGGAGACGAAACCAGGAAGTCCGCGGTCGCGCGATTGCAGGCGACTGGAATGTTGTAAACCACGGCGATGCGAAGGCGGCCAGGCACTTGCAGCCGGCCATGAGTTGTTGCACTTCCTGACTGGATCAGGCGGAGGCATACAAATGAGATACTCTTGGACTGCCCTGTTGGGATTATCGGTTTTTGCGGCGATTTTGAATGCACAGGCTCGCCCCAAGTCGACTTCCTCCTTTCCTCCGATTCAGCT
>DHJO01000246.1:3067-14480 GCA_002404375.1 Gemmatimonadales bacterium UBA4718
TCCACGATTTCGGCGATGTGCAGGTGATTACCGGCGTTCTACACCTCAAGGGAAAGGGCACGAAGGGTTCGTTCGACCGTCGGTATCAGTTCACGGACACGTGGCAGCGGCGGAATGGACGCTGGCAGATAATCGCGGCGCAGGATTATCTGATCCCCTGATAGAGCGAGACTGCGAAGGAGTGATGAGATGATCGAAGCTGTCCGACGAGTTTCCGCCCTTTTTGTCCTGGCCCTGTTGGGGTGCAAGGTGGAGAGCAAACCTCCCGCGATCGACACGACGGGGAACAGCGACCCGAAGGTCACGTCCACCGCAGCTGTTGGCGCAAGCTCCGTTGCAGGGGCGCGCATCGCCGTACCGCACGCGGGTCCTCCGGGCGAGTGGCAAATGCCGGCGGGCGACTATGCCAGCTCACGCTACAGCGAGCTGGCATCCATCACTCCGCAGAACGTGGCGAATCTTCACGTCGCGTGGGCTTTCTCTACAGGTGTGCTGCGCGGACACGAAGGGCAACCGCTCGTGGTCGGCAACACGATGTACGTAGTGACGCCGTATCCGAATGTGTCTTATGCGATCGACCTCGCTCAGGCGGGGCAACCGCTCAAGTGGAAGTTCCGTCCCGAGAACGCGCAGCAGGCGATCGGCCGAGCGTGTTGCGATGTCGTGAATCGCGGCGCGGCGTACGCTGACGGAAAGATCTTCTACAACCTTCTCGATGGGCATACGGTCGCGATCGACGTAGCGACGGGCACGCAGGTGTGGCGCACCAAGATGGGTGATCTTGCCCGGGGCGAGACGATCACGATGGCGCCGATAGTGGTGAAGGGCAAAGTGATCGTCGGCTCGAGCGGCGGCGAGATGGGAGTGCGCGGATGGATCGCGGCGCTCGATGCATCGACGGGCAAAGAAGTCTGGCGAGCGTACAACATCGGCCCCGACAAGGACGTGAAGGTCGGCCCCAGGTTCAAACCGTTTTACGCTCACGACAGCGGAACGAATCTCGGCGTCTCATCGTGGCCGGGTGACACCTGGAAGACGGGAGGCGGCGCGGTGTGGGGATGGCTCTCCTACGATCCAGCGCTCAATCTCATCTATCACGGAACCAGCAATCCCGGGCCATGGAACGAGAGACAGCGAATCGGGGACAACAAATGGACGGCGTCGATCCTCGCGCGGGACGCGGATACGGGCGAAATCGTGTGGGCGTTCCAGGTGACACCGCACGACATGTGGGATTACGACGCGGTGAACGAGAACATTCTGGTCGATCTCCCGATCAAGGGCCAGACGCGAAAGACGCTCGTGCACTTCGATCGCAACGGATTTGCCTACACGATAGACCGCGCAACGGGCGAAGTGATTCTGGCGGAGCCCTTCGTGCCGATGAACTGGTCGAGTGGAATCGATCTGACGACTGGTCGGCCAAGAGTCGTCGAGAGCAAGAAAACGGCGCAGGACAAGAACGTGAAGGACATCTGCCCCAGTCTCGAAGGGGGAAAGAATCAGCAACCGGCAGCGTTCTCGCCGCAGACGGGTCTTTTCTACGTCCCGACCAACAATCTGTGTATGGATTTTCAGGCGCGGGCGGTGACGTACATCGCGGGTACTCCATTCATCGGCGGCAACGCACCCGAGAAAGGAGGGCCGGGCGGTTATCGCGGAGAATTCATCGCCTGGGATGCGACGACTGGAAAAAAGGTTTGGGGGGTCAAGGAGCCGTACCCGGTATGGGGCGGGGCTCTCGCCACCGGCGGCGGTGTGGTGTTTTACGGAACGCTCGATGGATGGCTCAAAGCAGTCGACGCGCGCAGCGGAAAAGTGTTGTGGCAATTCAAGGTCGGCTCCGGAGTGGTTGGAAATCCTGTGACGTACACGGGGCCGGATGGAAAGCAGTACGTCGCGATTTATGCGGGAATAGGTGGCGATATGGGACTTCTCATCGCGGGGGATGTAGCGGCAAACCTGCCTTACGATGTTCGCGAACGGGGAACGACGCTGCCGGATATCGCCCGCTGGACGAGCTGGGGAGGCGAGCTGTTCGTGTTCTCTCTATGAGAATCCAGAGCGATCGCGGGTCGATATTGCGGCGACGCGCAGTCGCCGTCCTCTGTGCGTTTGTCGTGTTCTCTGCGTGTAGCCGTGAGGTCGGCGCTCGCGCCGATACGGCCAACGCGACCTCCACTTCGCAGGAGCAGCCTGCCGTCAGTCAGCTGTATGTTGCTGGAGACAGCCTGCGACTCATAGCGCACGACGAGATACTTCCCGTCGGGTTTCCGGCGTCGGCAAAACCGTTGCTGATAAAGAACCCGTATGAGGGCGACAAGGCCGCCATCAGCACGGGCGGAAAACTCTTCGTTGCCTACAACTGCCTGGATTGCCACGGCGCGGACGGATCGGGCGCGATGGGTCCATCTTTCCAGGACGGCCGCTGGCATTTTGGCGGCGCACCCGGCGAAGTTTTCGAGTCCATCTATCAGGGAAGGCCTGACGGAATGCCGGCCTGGGGTGGGCGGATCTCCAACGATCAGATCTGGATGCTGACCGCATACGTGCGATCATTATCGTCGAAGGATCTGAGCACCGAGAATTTCACCGGCAAGACGATAGAACGCACCGGTCACTGAGGACCCAAAATGTCGAGAAAAGCTCCAGGCCATTTCACTCTGGCTGTTGTTTGTATTGCCCTCATGTCCTCGAGCCTCGCCGCACAGCGGGCGCCGACCGCATTTACGGTCGAGCAGGTAAAGAGCTATCCGTTCCCGAACGAGCTCACGGCAGCAGCCTCCGGGTCTCGAATCGCATGGGCGCTCAACGAACGTGGGCTGCGCAATATCTGGGTCGCCGAAGGCCCGGCCTTCACCGCACGACGTCTCACCAACTACACGACGGACGACGGGCAGGAGCTAACCAGCGTATCCATCTCAAATGACGGGAAGTACGTCGCATATGTCCGCGGTGGCGAGCACAACGGAAACTGGGACGAAGGCCTTCCGGTGAATCCGACTGAGAGTCCAAGCGGCTATAAGATGCAGGTGTGGTCCGTCCCCTTTGACGGCGGGGAACCGAAAGCACTGGCAGAAGGCGATGAGCCGGCGATTTCGCCGCGCGGGGATCGGGTGGCTTTCACGAAAAACCACGAGATCTGGATCTCGCCGATCGACGGCTCAGCGGCCGCGAAGAAAATGCTCAATATCCGGGGAGAGCTCGGCGATCTCGCCTGGTCTCCGGACGGATCCCGCCTGGCGTTCGTTGCGAATCGCACCGACCACAGCTGGATCGGAATTGTCGCGAACGATTCGATGCCGGTAATCTGGGTTTCTCCATCGAGCTCGCGCGATTTTTCACCACGCTGGTCGCCCGATGGCAAGCGGATCGCATTCGTTCGACAGCCAGGAAGGGGCGGTGCGCCCGATTCCCTTCTCAAACGGCGAAACATCCCGTGGTCAATCTGGATTGCTGACGCAATGACTGGCGCGGCTCATCAACTCTGGGATTCGCCGAAAACGCTGCGCGGCACCTATCCGGATACGGAAGGCAAGGCAAACCTACATTGGGGGGCGAATGGTCGAATCGTTTTTCTATCCGCCATGGATGGCTGGCCCCACCTCTATTCCATCGTTGAGAACGGGGGCGCGCCGCTCCTTCTAACACCCGGCAGCTACATGGCGGAGTACATCCAGCTGAGTCAGGACGGCCACTGGCTGGTATTTGCCGGGAACACCGGGCCCGACAGCGACGACATCGATCGACGACATGTGGTGAGAGTCGCAGTCGACGGCGCTGAGCCTCGAGTGATGACGCCGGGCATCGGCAACGAATGGACTCCGTTCGTGACGGGCGACGGACACTCCATTGCCTTCATCGGTGCGACGGCGCAAAGACCTTCGGTCCCGGCCGTAATGCCACTGAATGGCGGCAGCATTAAGTGGGTCGGCGCCGACCGGATACCGTCGG
Source organism: Gemmatimonadales bacterium UBA4718 (assembly GCA_002404375.1). Lineage (GTDB taxonomy): Bacteria > Gemmatimonadota > Gemmatimonadetes > Gemmatimonadales > Gemmatimonadaceae > UBA4720. The sequence goes on from DHJO01000246.1 coordinate 7,022, forward strand.
ATTTCCCGACCGCGAGCCTCGTCATTCCGCGAAAGGTCGTGTTCAAGTCGAGCGATGGATTGACGCTGCACGGCCAGATCTTCGAGCGACCCGCGACATCGGCCGCGAAAAGACCGGCTGTGCTCTTCATCCACGGTGGTCCGTCACGGCAAATGCTCCTCGGCTGGCATTACTCCGACTACTACGCCAACTCGTATGCGGAGAATCAATACCTGGCCAGCCTCGGCTTCGTCGTGTTGTCGGTGAACTACAGGCTCGGCATCGGTTACGGGCACGACTTCAAGAATCCGCCGGGCGCTGGTCCGCGCGGTGCGGCGGAATACCTCGACATCAAAGCAGGCGGCGATTACCTGCGATCTCTGCCCGGAATCGACCCATCGCGGATTGGTGTTTATGGTGGCTCATATGGTGGATATCTCACCGCGATGGCGCTGGCGAAAAACTCAGACATCTTCGCGGCCGGCGTGGACATTCACGGCGTGCACGATTGGACGACAGACAGTCCACGCGCGAAGCGGGTTGGTTACGAGCAAGCGCCCGACGATGCGCGCGCGTTAGAGGTTTCATTTCGCTCGTCGCCCGTGGCCTATGTGAGCGGCTGGAAATCACCCGTTCTGCTGGTTCACGGAGACGACGACCGGAACGTTCCTTTCGGCCAGACGGTAGATCTGGTGCGGCGTCTCCAAGCTGCAGGCGTTCCATACGAGGAGCTGATCATTCCCGACGACACGCACCACTTTATGCGGCACTCCAACTCGGTGAAGGTCGACAGCGCGGTCGCGGAATTCCTGAGCCGCAAGCTGAGGGTCGGGGAAGCCCGCTAGGTGTCCACCCGCGATTGAAGCGGACCGTCCGGATTCGATCAGGAAGACGGCGGCGCGGGCGGCACTCCACCAAACGCATTGATGATCGCGAGCCCCATGTTTGCCATCGTTAGCAGCGGCTCATTGTCCAGAATCCAGCGCTGATCCTTGTTCTCCTTCGTCATCACGCACGCAACCACACGGTTTCGCAGATACCAGAGCGTGCATTCGGTTCTCACCTCATCCGTCTCGCCATCCTTGTGAGCGGCACGGGCACCCCCTGCATAACGCTGTAGCATGTTGTCCGTGATATTGTGCTCCAGGATGTCCAGCATCGCGGAGTCCGCTGCGGGGTTGACGGCCTTGCCCCGCGCCATCAGCTCGAACAGATGCGCCATCTCGTTGGGGGTCGTTACGCCCAGCCCGTATTTGACCGAGCTGTCCATGGCCACGCTCGAGTTGCGAAGAAAACTCTTGGAGTGAACCCGTGTGTGCTGCAAGCCGAGTGAGTCCATCTTGGCCCACACGCGTCGGATGATGATGCGGTCGAGAAGGAGGTTGGTCGCCGTGTTGTCGCTGATGGTCGACATGAGCCACGCGGCGTCGTGGACGGTGAGGATTGTCCCGTTGTGCAGAAACTGTACGACCCCAGACCCGGGCACCTGATCGATCTTGAGAACCGTGAGCGGATCGTCGAGTGAAAGCTGTCCCTTGGCGACGAGATCGTACACCGTCACGAGAATCGAAACCTTGATCAGGCTTGCTGTCGGAAAGGTCTCGTCGCCGCGCCTGCTGATCCGCGCGCCCGTCTCGAGATCGATGACGCTGTAACCAACGACACCGTGATGAGCATCGGCGATGGAGTCGAGCGTCCGGCGCAACGCCGCGGTGTCTGCATGAACGGCTGACAATCGGCCCGGCTGCGAATGGCCTCCTCTCGAGGCCGCGCATGCAACCACGCCCGCGAGAAGGATCGTCGCGTAGCTCGCAGCGGAGCTCAATGCTCGGGAATTCTTGTGCGCTGTCATAGGTAAAGTGAGAAGGGCACGATAGGGACGACGGTTGGAAATCCGGTAGGTAATATGGGGGTGTGTACGCTTTTTGCCTTGATCCTCAACAAAAGGCCAACGCCGCTTCGTTGTTCGAGGCGGTTTGTTTTTGACCCTAGGGAGGGGATGGACAATGGTGGCATCACGAATGAGAGTTGCAGCTCTGGCGATCGCAGCCATGGCTGTGGCGGCATGCAGTAAGAAGGATGGTGGCGCAGCGGATACAACCGCCGCCTCGAGTACAACGACTACTGACACTTCGGCAATTGCGGCCAGCTCCACAAGCGCCGGTGGCGGCTGGAGCGACGCCAATATCTTCGCGCTTCTCGACGAGGCTAACGCTGCGGACAGCTCGGAAGGAGCAATCGCGGTTACCAAGGGAACGTCCGCCGCAGTACGCAACTTCGGAAAGTTGATGGTCAGCGATCATCACAAGCTGCGCGTGCAGGGCGAGGTACTGGCGAAGAAAATGAAGATCACATCGACTCCGCCTGCGGACGACAACATCCCGCCCGACGCCCAGAAAGAGATGGATAATCTGAACTCGACAGCGAAGGGAAAGGACTTCGATAAGGCATACATCGACGGGCAGGTCGACGATCACATGAAAGTGCTGCAGCTCGCGGTAAAGGCGATGGGCCAGGCTCAGAGCACGGAGCTCAAGAATCTGATTCAGAAAGCGACACCAGTCGTCCAGAGCCACCTCGATAAGGCCGAATCGATCCAGAAAACCTTGAAGTAGGGAGCCGCGCAGATTTACGACGGGCCACTAGACCTGCTGACCCATTACGACGCATCACTGCTGAGGAGAAAGGATCGATGACGAGTCTCGCGAGCTTACTGCAGGCGGTGGCGCAAACGGCACAACAAATGGGTCCTCCTGGTGGAGGCCCCGGCGGTCGAGGCGGACCACCACCCGGTTTCAGCTACAGCGATGCATTAATGGAGCTGATACGGTTTGTTGGCTCTTTCCTGGCCATTGGTGCCATTGGGTTCCGCTTCGGAATCGTGCGGCGCGTTCGTGGAATGAGCGACGAAGCGCGTACCCTCCTTCGAGCGGACAACGCTGCCCTGCTCGGTATTCTCGGCGTGCTGCTTCTCGCGCTCAACACCCTTGGTGCCCCGTTCCTGACGGCGATCGCCGATAACAAGAGCTTCGCCGAAGCACTTCCCAAAAATCTGAATCCATTCGAGTTCAAGCTGGCTATGCTGGCGCTGGCCTTCATCGGGTTCGCACTCGTCCGAGCAACGCCCTCATTCGGGTGGACTCTTGCTGCGATCGGCGTCCTCTTCACAATTCTTCAGCCGCTATACACTGGCAGAAACTTCTCTGCAAAGGTGAATGCCGTACACGTTCTCGCCGTATCGACCTGGCTCGGAACTCTGCTGGTCCTCGCACTCGTCGGAATCCGCGGCGTGATAAGAAGCAATTCCTCCGGAGTGCAACGGGCCGAGCTCGTTGCCGACCTGGTGAATTCCTTCTCACCCCTCGCGCTCACTGCGTCGGCGATCGTCGCGATCACTGGTGCAACCACCGCCTGGATCCACCTCAAGCGCATCTCCGCGCTATGGACCACGAGCTATGGGATTGCCCTGCTGGTCAAACTCGTATTCGTCCTGATCGTGGTGGTGCTCGGCGCATGGAACTGGCAGCGCGTGCGTCCGTCGCTCGGAAACGAAGGAACCGAACACGTCATCCGGCGGTCGGCGACGATGGAGCTCACCTTCGCGGCGCTTGTGCTGATCGCTACTTCGGTGCTGGTGACGTTGCCGTCGCCGAGGTAGTCGTTCGCGCCGACGCGTTCTTCACGTATTTGTCGAGCCAGTTGATGTATTCCCAGAGCAGGTGTCGCTGTGTTTCCCGCGCCGTGTACCCGTGCGGCTCCAGCGGCAGCTGGACGTACCGAACATTTCCGCCATTGCCCTTGATCGCCGCGAATAAGCGTTCTGACTGAATCGGGAATGTCCCGGAGTTGTCGTCTCGCTGGCCGTGAATTAGCAGCACCGGCTCCTTGATCTTGTTCGCGTAGTTGAACGGCGACATCGCGTTGTAGACTTCCGGCGCTTCCCAGTAAGTGCGCGGCTCGGACTGAAACCCGAATGGCGTCAGCGTTCGATTATATGCGCCGCTCTCGGCGATGCCGGCGCGGAAGATGTTCGAGTGCGCGAGAAGATTGACGGTCATGAACGCCCCATAAGAGTGACCGCCGATTCCAATACGATCGCGATCCGCCACGCCCATGTCGACAATTTTATCTACCGCTGCCTGCGCGCTTGCCACGAGCTGATCGACATATGTGTCGTTCGACTCCTTACCTGCCGCGCCGACTATCGGCATCGTCGGACCATCGAGCACGCCGTACCCGTGCATCAGCAGCATCAGATAATTCTGCCGGCCTGGTCGCTTGAACTGATAAGGAGAGCCGGTGAGCTGCGATGCCGCACTGGCGGACTGAAATTCGCGGGGATACGCCCAAAAGAAAAATGGCAGCCGTCCCTGCGACTTATCGTAGCCAGGCGGCAGATACAGCGTGGCGGAGAGCTTCACTCCATCCGGACGCGAGTAGGTGATCAGCTCGCTCCTCACGTCCGCGAAGTACGGAGCCGGATCCCCGAGCTTCGTGATCTGAGTCAGGCTTTTGCTGCGAAGATCCCGAACAAAAAAGTTCGGTGGATCGGTCGGAGATTCCCGCTGTGTGATCACCTGGTTGCCGTTCTCGTCTACGACCTGAATCGCCTGTTCGTAATACGGAGGAGCGGATTGCCATAACCGCTCCGCCTTCGCGGTGGTGAGGTCAAAACGATCGAGGAACGGTTTGTCACCCTCGGGTGAAGCTCCGCCGCCGGTCAGGTAAAGGTATTTGCCATCGCTGGAGCGGAGTGGAATGTACCGGTCGCTCGCGGGATCCTGCACGTACACCCAGCTGCCCGGATTCGAGTAGCGATCCTCGGTGCTGCGATCCCATACCAGCTTCGGAGTGCCGCCATTGGGTGCCGAAGGATCGATCATCCATGTGCGCGTCCGCGCCCCGCGCGACAATCGCTCTGTGAGAAACGCAATATTGGGAGCGACCCAGTTCAATGCACCGAAGCGATATTCGGTTTGAACAAACGGAGCCGCAGCTCCGACGAACGGCGCGGACAAAAGAGAGACCTGGTCGCGCTTGGGTACCCGATTGCGGGGGTCACCCATGTCGAGCGCTTCAACCATGACCAGTGTCGCGCGCGCATCGGATCGCCAGGTTACGAATCTGATTCCCGGCAACACGGCGTCGCGGGCGCTCGGCGCTTCCTCGGCCACGTGGGAGTTTCGAATCTCACGCACGACCTTGCCGCTCAGATCCCAGACTTCCGTGCGCGACGGAAAGACATCCATCGGCACCTGATAGGAATACGGACGCTGTATCGTCTCGACGAGCAGGTATTTCCCGTCTGGCGAAGGGGTCGCGCGAGCGTGAACGCCCGGCTGTCCTACGGGTGTGATCTTACCGTCAAGGTCGACGAGGGAGATCTGATCGGTGAAGTAGTAGTCGAAGAGCGCTTCGTCGGTCGGACTTTGCAGGAGATACTCGTAGGTCCGGGCCGGAGCGGACCTACCGTAGGATTCCTGCACTATCACGCCCGCAGGTACGTCGGACACTTTGGGTGGCGCACCTCGATTTGCCGGCCACAGTCGACAAACGAGCGGAGCGCTGCCATTAATCCAGTTGCAGCCGGCGTCGTCAACGATATTTCCGCGCGCTGTGGTGTAGTTCAGCATCGGCGGAGTAAGGCGACGCGCTGTTCCTGCCGAGACATCCGCTACCCAAACAGCGGTACCAGCGGCTGTCGTCGAAGTGAATGCGAGATGTCTTCCGTCACGCGACCAGTCCAGGTCTCGAAGTTTTCCCGCCAACTCTGGCGCGACGATGCGACGCACGCGTCCCGTCACGGGGTCGAGGATGTCGAGACCCATCTTCCCGTTGGCAATGGTCGTGTAGGCGAGATGTGCGCCTTCGCTCGACCACTCCGTGCTTCCAATGCGCCCCTCTGCCGGAACCGGAAGTATGCGTTCCGTCTTCCCGTCGATGCTGGTGACGGTTCCTGACCGAATGCCAATAGTCTCGATGCGTGAGTCGGGGTTCGCTCTGATCTTGCTGCCAGCGAGATAGTACGCCGAGTCCGCCATGTCGCTGATCGTGACCGTGCGTGGATCGCTCACCGTCACCAGTATCCATCGGCGATCGGTGCTGATCGATGAGACCGGATTTGCCGGAGCCTCCAGAATCTTCACCAGATCGGGAGGAGGCGATTGATACGTCTGCTGCGCCGGAACAGAGCAAAACGGCGCAAGCATCAGAAACAATGCCGTGACGAGGCGACGATTGGGGAAGAGCGTCATCGGATCAACAAAAGGAGGGTGAACGGTCGAAGTGGCGCAATACTACTATAAATACTGGCGGCACAGATGCAGCGTTGATCAACGGCGCGACTCGAGCCATCTCACAGTCGCCCTGCTCACCATGGAACTCAGCACTATGGTCGCTGTGACATCACTTGTCCAATGCTGATCCTCATAGACTCGATCGAGCCCTACAAGAGTGACGAGAACGTCGCTCAAAGCGGAGATTGGCGTCGATTGAGTTTGCGCTGAAACTGCCGCCGCAATGGACGCGATATGTGTGACGTGCGCTGACGGGAAGGAATGCCAGTCTCCGTTGGCGGTGAATGGACGGAAGCGATGCGAGTTCCCTTCGACGTGCGGCCTTTCGCGACCCACTATGGGTTTCAACGCGGATTCCAGGAGATCGGCGGCAAGATAGCCCGCCGCGGTGTTGAGCGTCCCGGTCGCGAGCGAGTCGCGATGCGCGAGCAGCGCACCGACGTAGGTAATCGCCATCGCCGGCACGAGCCGTTGCGTCGTTCCGAGTTGATTCACGGCCTGTGCGAAGTGATCCAAGGTCCGAGTATGTCCGTGCAGCGCCCACTCCCGTGCTTCCGGATCGAGCGCAGCCGAAGCGGCAATGCCGACCGGTGCGATCCAAGCAAGCGCGGCTGCCCGGGTCCGGTCAGCATGCGGTACAGAATCGATCTGGGCTGCCGCGGTATTCAAGGCTGAAGCCAGACAGCCGGCCAGGACCACCGCGACATGCGAGCGCATGATTCAGAGTAGAGAGAGAGCAAGATCACGGCAAGGCATGTTTGGTTCGTGGCATTGGCAAATCGACTTCCGGTGAATGAGATTATCCGGGTCTCTTCACTCCCATAACCGATGCCCCGCCCGTTCTCGCGCCCTTCTCTCGCGATCATTCTACTCGCGTCCCTTCCCACCGTCGCATTCACGCAGGCGACGCCAAACGCCAAGACGACTCCGGTCGCCTTCGATGCCGATTCTGCCCGGCTAGCCGAGCTGCCGTGGCGCTCGATCGGACCAGCGGTCACCAGCGGACGCGTCGTCGACTTCGCCGTTCCGGAAGGGCCAAAGTCCCGGGTCGGCGAGAGACTAGGCGAGTTCTTCTACGTCGCGTCGGCCTCGGGTGGCGTGTGGAAGACGACGAATGGCGGAACGACGTGGGAGCCGATCTTCGATCATCAGGCCTCGGCATCCATCGGAGACATCGCAGTCGC
>DHJO01000223.1:0-1392 GCA_002404375.1 Gemmatimonadales bacterium UBA4718
TGTACCATTCAGGCGGTTCCCGGTGGATTCGGCATCACCACCATGAAGCTCAACGTGCAGGCGACCGTCCCCAAGATCGACAAGAACAAGTTCGATCAGATCGCAAAGGAGACCAAGGATGGTTGTCCCGTCTCGAAAGCCCTTAAGGGCAACGTGGACATTCAGCTCGAGGCGCGACTGGTCTAGCGGGAGTAATTCCTGATCTTGCTCTTGAGAAGCTCGCCGTTCGAGAAGATGATCAGCTCTCCTGACTCACTCCTCACGCGAGTAGTCTTCAGACCGATGTGCTCGACTTTGCCGCGATAGTTCTCGACTGAGATAGAGTCGCCTACCACGAACGGTTTGTCGACCACAATCGAAATGGCGGCGAACAGGTCGCCAAGAATGTTCTGAACGGCAAGGGCAATCGCGAGTCCGCCGATTCCGAGGCCAGCGAGCAGCGGCCTGATCGGAATGTTGAGTGCGTACAGCGCGGCAAAGCCGAGCGTGATCCACATCGTGAGGCGGGCAACGGCCCCGAGCGCCTTGAACGTCGTGATGCTGCTGCCGTCAGTCGCATAGCGCTGGACGTAGCGCTGGAGATAATAGCTGATGATGATGTTGGCCCAAATCACGCCCTGCATGAACAGCGCGAGAATCGTCGCAATCGTGGATGGCGATAGCTCGGGTGACTCTGGCTCCGGCACGTGCAACACGCGCGGGAAATAAGCGGCGATGAGCGCGAGGAGCAGGAAGAAAGATCCGCGCAGCAGCTTGACTGCCAGGCTGTTTTTCATGGGGCTATAATCTAGCAACTGCTCCGGCGTCCGGATTGAGGCTCGGACTCTACGCCGAGACCTTGAGTCCTTTAGCCATCAGCGCGACCTCGGCCTCGTCACAGGCGTCGCAGTTGTGGCAGCTCCAATCGGGATCGACTTCCTCACCGAAGTGCTCGAGGATGTAGCGCGTCCTGCACTGCGTCGTCTGGCAGAACTGGATCATCGTGCGGAGCTTCTCCTGATCCATCGCCCGCCGCTCTTCGTAGTCTTGCAGATCCGCGCTGAGATCCACCGCGGTGAGATTCTCACCCAGCCGCTCCCATTTTCCGCCGCGATGCTCGCGGACCAGGCCGTGTCTCTTGAGCAGGGCGAACACGATCTTCGCCTTTCGTGATGGGATTCCGGTCAGCTCCACGATATCGTCGAGAAGGACCGGTGTCTTGAGGGGATATTTCTCCAGGGCAAGCGCCACCTGCGCCGCCTCCTGGACTTCCGGATACTTCCCGCCGAGGAAGTACGACTGGATCCGCTTGTCCTCGACCCGATACAACACTCGACAGACTGCCGGCTCTCCGTCACGCCCTGCTCTTCCCGCTTCCTGATAGTACGCCTCGATCGATCCCGGGAAGTGATA
>DHJO01000223.1:1672-5333 GCA_002404375.1 Gemmatimonadales bacterium UBA4718
TCGGCTTCCTTCACCGTCGCGACGTAGATCACGCCTGAGCCCTCGAACTCTCGCAGGGCATGCCGGAGCGTTGTGTCCTTGATCTGATCGTTGACGGTCCGAATCACCTCGAAGCGCAGGTTCGGCCGCGCGAAGCCTGTGATCGTTACATGCGGATCGACCATCCCGAGCTGACGCACGATGTCCTGCTGCACGTGGGCGGTGGCCGTGGCGGTCAGTGCCAATATCGGTGGACGGCCAAGTCGCTTGGCAATACCGCCGAGCGAGAGATAATCGGGACGGAAGTCGTGCCCCCACTGACTGACGCAGTGCGCCTCATCGATGACGAAGAGGCTGATAGGCCGCGACAGCAGATGCTCGAAGAACGCGCGATCCTTGAAGCGTTCCGGCGTGAGGTACAGCATCTCGCCTTCGCCCTCGGCAATCTGCCGGTGCGCCTCGCGCGTCTCCGACGTAGAAAGGTGAGAGTGCATTGCGACCGAGCTGACGCCCTGCGCCGAGAGCTTATCATGCTGGTCTTTCATGAGCGCGATGAGGGGACTCACCACTATCGTGAGGCCGGGGAGCTCGACGGCGGGTAGCTGATAGATTACCGATTTCCCGCTCCCGGTTGGCATCACCACCAGAGCGTCTTCGCCGCCAAGCACCGCATTGATCGGCTGCCATTGGCCGGGCCGGAAATCCGAATGGCCAAAGCGTTCCCGGAGCAGCTTACGGGCTGCTTCCTTGCTTATTTGTTTCGACACTGGGTCTGATACAGGCACAAAGCATTCCCTCAATCAGACGATTTACCCCACTTACCCCAGCGAGGGTCGCGGCATAACCTCACCCAGCGATGCGTGATCCTTCCTCTTCCAGCTTCAAGGCTTTCACGTCGACCGGACCTGGGTTGGAATCCATCGCGGCGGGCGAGCTCAAGGCTCTCGGGATTCGGGGCCGGCAGGAGACTGGTGGAATCGCGTTTAGCGCGGACCTCCAGCGACTATACGAGGCAAATCTCTGGCTCCGGACAGCGACTCGCGTCCTGGTGAGACTGGGAAGCTTTCACGCCAGCACCTTCTATGAGCTCGAGCGTCGCGCGAAGAAATTGCCGTGGGCGGAATTTCTGCCGGCGAGCGGTAAGGTTCGGATAAGGGTGACATGTCGGAAATCGAAGCTCTATCATTCTGATGCGGTAGCTGAGCGCGTGCTATCGGCGATCGTCGGGTCCGCGTCGCGGGTGATAGAGGGAAGTGAGGAAACGGATTCCTCTGAAACCCCGGATGCTGCGGATTACGAGACGGAATCTGCGCGAGAATCCGAACAGCTATTTGTCGTGCGTATCGTTAATGATGAGTGTGAGGTGAGTGCGGACAGCTCCGGGGAGCTGCTGCACAGACGCGGTTACCGGCGGGAGGTAGCGAAGGCTCCCCTTCGGGAGACGATTGCGGCCGCGATGGTGTTGGCAAGCGGGTGGAAGGGGGATGAGGCGTTGCTCGATCCCATGTGTGGGTCGGGGACGATTCCAATCGAGGCAGCGATGATCGCCCGGAAGATTGCGCCCGGACTTCGTCGCAATTTTCAATTCATGAACTGGCCGGGTTTTGATACGGAGCGCTGGAATCGAATTCTCGAAGATGCGCAGGCAGCGATGACTGATTTCCCCGGAGAGATACTTGGCTCCGATCGCGACGCCGGCGCGGTTCAAGCCGCGGCTCGGAATGCTGAGCGGGCAGGAGTCTCGGAGAACGTGCGGTTTTCTCCGGAAGCGGTGTCGGCAGCGATCGCGGCAATCCGGGATTCGGGGTGGATTCTCACCAATCCGCCATATGGCGTGAGGGTCGGCGAAAGCGACGATCTCAGAAACCTTTACGCGAAGCTCGGCTCGGCGCTAAAGTCCAAATCGGGGTGGCGGCTGGGAGTTCTGACTTCGGATTCGGCCCTCGTTCGGCAAACCAGGCTCCCCCTGAGACCCCGGTTCAGCACCTCGAATGGGGGCATTCCGGTGTCCTATTTCGTGACCGAAAAGCCGTCAAAGGCGGAGGTGCATTCGCTGGAAACTGGTGTAGGACAGAGTATCGGTGATGATGATCGATAAGGGGCACGAGTTAGACTATAACCGAATCGGGGTTTTGGTCTCCATCAATATGTCCGGCGGCGGAGTTCCCAAAAGACGCGTTGGTGACGCGAAAGTGTCTCGATTAGGTCTTCTGGGAGATGCCCAAGACGACAAGAAGAACCATGGTGGACCCGAACGGGCGGTTTGCGTTTATTCACTGGAAAGGATTCACGCCCTCCAGCAGGAAGGCCACCCAATCGACGTCGGAACGGCTGGAGAGAACGTCACGCTGGAAGGAATCGATTGGGATCTGGTCGCTCCCGGGGTCCGCATCAAGCTGGGTGATGACGTCGTCCTCGAGGTCGCCTCGTTCACCAGCCCGTGCAAAACGATCAAAGGCTCGTTTATCGACGGAGAGTTCCCTCGCATCTCGCAGAAACTTCACCCGGGATGGAGCCGGGTGTACGCGAGGGTTCTCAGCGAGGGCGAAATTCGCTTCGGCGACCACGTCGAACTGATCCCGGCGACCTGACAGACCCCGGGGCGGACCGGTTCAGAAAACGGTCCCACTTTTGAATAGTAAAACTGTTCCCCCTTTCCGGGCTCGACCCGGTCGATCGGGGTCTCATAAACCCGCCATGCGGGGGTCAAGCAGTCATATCAAGGAGTAAAGTCGTGGAGATCGGCGACAATATCGAAGTCGAAGAGACGGGATCCGACGAAGAGACATCGGCCCGCTCCCCTGGCGCCCCGGCATCCCGGCGAAAAAACGGCCGGAACGGCGGTAAAGGGCGAAATGGAAAACGGAACGGCAATGGGAGCGTGAACCAGGACGGTGAGCGCGAGATAAGCGTGACCGCCTCTAATGGCAGGATTCGCGAAAGCGATCTCCGCCGCCTGCTTGCAGCCATGCGCCATTTCAAGGAAGGCGATTTCAACGTCCGCCTTCCGGTGTCGGAAGACCCCCTACTGGCCGACATCGCCGACGAGTTCAATGGAATCGCCAAGCTTAACACGCGGATGTGCGACGAGATGAACCGTGTCAGCAAGACGATCGGCCGCCAGGGTCAGATGAACGACCGTGCGTCGATCGGTCCGGTCGGCGGCGGCTGGCGAACGACTGTCGATTCGGTCAACACGCTCATCACCGATCTCGCGTCTCCAACCACCGAGATTGCGCGCGTGCTCACCGCGGTCGCCGATGGCGATCTCAATCAGAAGATGGTGCTGGAGATCGACGGCAAGTCGGTCCAGGGAGAGTTCCTTCGCATCGCGACCACGGTCAACACGATGGTCGATCAACTTGGCGCGTTCGCCGACGAAGTCACTCGCGTGGCGCGCGAAGTAGGAACTGAAGGAAAACTTGGTGGACAGGCGGAAGTTCCGGGCGTCGCCGGAACGTGGAAGGATCTCACCGACAACGTGAACACGCTCGCGGGAAATCTCACCAGCCAGGTGAGAAACATTGCCGCCGTGACCACCGCGGTCGCCAAAGGAGATCTATCACAGAAAATTACCGTTGAAGCCCGCGGTGAAACGCTCGAGCTCAAGAACACGATCAACACGATGGTCGATCAGCTGTCGTCGTTCGCCGACGAGGTGACGCGCGTCGCCCGCGAGGTC
>DHJO01000053.1:0-1065 GCA_002404375.1 Gemmatimonadales bacterium UBA4718
ATCGCAGCATTGTCCGAGAAGAGCATGTGATGTACGGGGAGATTCTTGCTCTCTCTTGGGTCGACGGAGGGCGCGTCGACACCGAGTAGACGGAGTCCCCGGCCGAGCAGTATTCGGACACAGGACTCAGACAGAGTCGGCCAGTCTTCGGGGAATGCGCCGCTGGCAATCGTCCGCCCGGTACGAAGAAGGAGTCGCTCCACAAACGGCAGCGACTGGATTTTCTCGAGATCTTCCATCTCGATCTCCTTGCTCAGAGTCGAGACGTCCACAACGATGGCGGGACCGAAGAAAGCATCCAGCGACAACTCGTGCGAACCCGACCAACCCTCCCGGACATGGATCGGCGCATCAGCGTGCGTGCCAACGTGCGGACTCGAGCTGAATGACGAAACGTTGACGCTCGCGCCCGCGCCAATCAATGAAGCCCACCCGCAAGTGAATGGCGTATCTCCCGGCCACTCCGGCGTGTCGGGATTGAGCATGACGCTGATGTCTCTAAGGGTGGGCTCGTTACCGTTCATTGGGCAGGCGTTTTTCTCACGAGCTTCTTGGCAGTGTCAACCAATCGATCCACCGTGATGCCGAGGTGGGTGTAGATAGTTGCTGCCGGCGCCGATGCGCCGAAACGCTCGAGGCCGAGTATGACTCCGTCATCGCCGACCCAGCGATACCACGACATCGGGTGCGCGGCTTCTATCGCGATACGCTTAATTCCCTTCGGCAACACGCTACTGCGATACGATTCGTCCTGGCTGGCGAAGAGCTCGTGGCTTGGCATGCTGACTGCGCGCGCACGGATGCCGTCAGCTTCCAACCTCTTTTGCGCGTCGAGAATGAGTCCCACTTCCGAGCCGCTCGAGATGAGAACCACTTCGGGCGCACCGCCCGGCGAATCAGCGAGAATGTAGGCCCCTCGCGCGAGCCCGGTCGCCGACGCGTACTTCGTCCTGTCGATGAACGACAGTTTTTGTCGAGTCAGCACCAGAGCGACCGGACCCTTTTTATGCTTGAGCGCAACCCGCCAGGCCTCGGCGGTCTCTGAAGCATCCGCTGGTCGGATCA
>DHJO01000053.1:1163-2522 GCA_002404375.1 Gemmatimonadales bacterium UBA4718
CCGAGACCGATCGAATCATGGGTGTAAACGTAGATGACGTGCCGACTCATGATGCACGCCAATCTGACTGGGGGCCGCATGTAGTCGGAGAAAATCAGGAACGTCGCCCCGTATGGTACGATGCCTCCGGTCAGGGACATTCCGTTCATGATGGACCCCATTCCGTGCTCGCGAATTCCGAAATGGAAATTGCGACCGCCATAATTCTCGGCGGAAAAGCTCGGCTCGCCCTTGATGATCGTGTTCGTCGAGCTGGCGAGGTCGGCGGAGCCGCCGATCAGCTCGGGGATTTTGCTGGCGATCGCGTTGATAACGATGCCAGAGGCAGCACGGCTGGCCACGTTTCCATCTTTGGGCGTAAATGTCGGAAGCGCTGCCTCCCATCCGTCGGGGAGATCGCCGCGCAAACGGCGTTGAAGCTCCTTCTCGAGCGCAGCGTTCGACGTCTTGTAGGCATCGTAGACTTTTTTCCATTCGTCTTCCGTCTTTGCTCGCCGCTTTGCCGCTTCGCGCCAATAGCGAAGTGCTTCGGGAGCGACNNACTCCGAGGGCAGACCCGTGCGCCTCGGCGGTATCGTGCTTGTTTGGGCTTCCGTAGCCGATATGCGACCGAACTACTATCAGTGAAGGGCGGGATGTCTCCGCTTTCGCGGCATCGATCGCACGATTGAGCGCGGCGAGATCGTTGACGTCCGCTACGTGCTGGGTGTGCCAGCCGTAGGCGGCGAATCGCGCAGCGGTATCATCGCTGAAGGTCAGCGCCGTGTCGCCTTCGATCGTGATGTGGTTGTCGTCGTAGAAACCGATCAACTTGCCGAGCTTGTGGTGGCCGGCGAAGGAAGCCGTCTCGTGCGAGACGCCTTCCATCATGTCGCCATCGCTGGCGATGAAGTAGATGTTGTAATCGAAGATTGTCTGGTCGCGGTTGAATACCGCGGCCATGTGCGCTTCTCCGACAGCCATTCCAACCGCATTGCCGATTCCCTGCCCGAGTGGGCCAGTCGTCGTCTCGACGCCGGCGGTGTAGCCGTACTCGGGGTGGCCAGGCGTCTTGCTCTCCCATTGGCGAAACTGCTTCAGATCATCGAGGGTGAGATCGTAGCCGGTGAGATAGAGCACGCTGTACAACAACATCGAAGCGTGGCCCGCTGACAACACGAAGCGATCACGGTCCAGCCAGTTCGGATCCGCTGGATTGTAGCGCAAGTGTTGCGTCCAGAGCACGTAGGCGAGCGGCGCGAGCGCCATCGGTGTTCCCGGATGGCCCGAGTCGGCTTTCTGGACCGCATCCATCGCCAGGACTCTGATCGCGTTGATGCAGAGGTCCTCGAGCGATTGACCGGACGCAGGCGAAGAAGG
>DHJO01000053.1:2569-3139 GCA_002404375.1 Gemmatimonadales bacterium UBA4718
CGGGCCTCGCTGGGCAGAAGATTGTGGCCAGCCTGCTGCCATTTCAGAGTGACCTCGGCGCGCGAGGCTTCGAACAGCTCGGCCAATCTCTCGACGCTCTTCGTCGGTACGATCGGATCCAGCCGACCCGCGGATATGAAAATACCCGCACCGCTCAGGTCTGGGTGCTCATCAGGCTCGAACACAACCATCGGCCGAAACATAATCGCTCCCCGAAACAATCCAGGCTCGATGAACATTACCGTGGAGGCAACGTTTGCTCCGTTCGAATAGCCGAGCGCGAAGACGCGCTCAGGATTGAATCCGTACTTCGAGATCGCGGCGCGAATGAAGCGACTGAGCTCCTCGGCGCGCGACCGCACCTCTTCTCGATCGAACACACCTTCCGCAAGCCGCTTGAAGAAGCGCGGAGCGCCGTTCTCGAGAACGTTGCCGCGTGGACTCAGAATCGCGGCGCCGGGAGCGACTGCCTGCCCGACTCCGATGAGATCGTTCTCGTCGCCTCCAGTTCCGTGGAGAACGACCAACGTCTCCGCTGACGTCTTGTCCTCGGCGGGAACGAAGCGATGG
>DHJO01000139.1 GCA_002404375.1 Gemmatimonadales bacterium UBA4718
ACCTTCTCGGCCCACGGATTCCAGACGACGGCATCCTTGAACCCCGCAGCCCGCACCTCGATGCGGCGATCGTTGCCGCGATCTTCGATCTCGACCTTCTTCGGCGCTTTGAGATAAACGCGATCGGTCTCGTCGGATATCACCAGCTTCTTCGCTTCGTCCTTCGTCTCGTTTCCGCCCTGCGTCTTGTCGAGGTACCACTTGCCGGTGAATCCGCGGATCGCCGACTCCCGGATGTCGGCAACGGCGATGTAGGTGTGCAGCGCCGAGGTAAAGGTGAACACCTCGTCACCGGTATTGAAGACTTCGAGCTTCACCTGAAGGGACTTGTCGTCGATCGTCGCAACCAGCTCGGTGCGGAAGTGGTACGGCCACAGCTCGCGAGTCCGATGATCGTCGACGAGGACGAGCTTCACGGATGATGGATCGTCCGACGCGTCCGCGTTCTCGGCGAGCTGCCATTCGGTTTTGCGCGCGAACCCGTGCTGGGGAAGCGGTCCCGTGTTCGCGAACTGCGGAAAGACAACCGGAATTCCGCCACGGATGGGATCTCCCGTCGCGAACGTCGCCGTCTTTCCCATGAACAGCACTTCCTTGCTGGCCGCCGGAATCCAGGACGTGACGTGTGCGCCGTTCAAATAGACATCCGCCGAGCTGCCCGATGGGTGCGACAGCAGTACGGTGGCCATTCCGTTTTTTCCGGGAACGATGGGAGGAGTCAGAATGGCTACCGGTTGGGACGTCCGGGAGGGGTCTCGCTTTTGAACACTTCGCGATTGATCTGAATGTATTCCTTCAGGTTCGACGGCACGTCCTCTTCCGGGAATATTGCCGTCACCGGACATTCGGGCTCGCACGCGCCACAATCGATGCACTCGTCGGGATGGATGTACAGCTGGTCCGGTCCTTCATAGATGCAGTCTACCGGACATACGTCTACGCAGGCGCGGTCTTTTGTATTCTTGCAGGCTTCAGTTATGATGTAAGGCATGTCTTTCCCGATAGTGCGGCGGGGACTTCAGCGGCGCTAGAGGTGTTNNGAAGATGAGGGCGAGAACAAGGCCGATCATGATCCCGCGACGCCGGCGGTTGCGGCGCACGGCGATCCAGACTTCTTCGTCGAGGTAGTAGAGGCCCGGTGAGGCTTCGCGAATCACCGCGCTGTCGTGCAGCCGCTTGACCGCCCGCGCCTCTCCGAAGCCCATCGCAGCGTACGACTGCGCGGTCGAAGGAGTCAGCGCGCCTGCCGCGCGAAAGTCGTCGACGACCTGGCGCTCCTTCATTCTCATGATTGCTATGGCTGCTCCTGCGCCCATCTCACTCGCTCCGTTGAAGTGGTTTACTCAACAGCATTTTATTTTCGCCACGGCGGCACTTCGCCGCGCCTCTTGTCGAGGTCCGGGTTCTCGCGAAAGAGCGTAGCCGTGCGTCCGATCACCTGTACTACGGCGGAGTTCGTGGCAAGTGCCAGTGAATTTGCGAGGTCCTCCGGTTTTACATCATCCTTGTTCCCCAGCTTGACCTTCACCAGCTCACGCGTGCGCAGCGCATCGTCGAGCGAGCCTATCACTGACGGCGTGAGACCGTGCTGACCGACATGAACAGTCGGATTCAGATGATGCGCTTCCGCGCGCAGCTCCGCACGCTCTCGGCCTTTCAATTTCTCATCCGTCCCGGCTTCGTCATGAAGCCTCGTACATCAATGGGCGTACCGTTCCAGTAGTTCGCGTCGCTCCGCATGACCTGAAAGTGGAGGTGCGGCGCATTCGGGGGCGCATTTCCGGTCGTGCCGACGAAGCCGATCACATCGCCTTCCCGAACGGCAAGACCTTCGATCGCGTTCGGCGCGTAACCCATCAGGTGCGCGTAGTAGTGAACATAGCGTCCGCTCGCGTCCGCGATGTAGATCGTTATTCCTCCGGCTCCGCCGTTGGCCATCTTGACGATGCGCCCGTTCGCGGCTGCGAGAACGGGAGTCCCTCGCATTGCCATTATGTCCGTCGCCATATGGATCCTGCCGCCGCTTCGTGGCTCGTGAAACGTGTCGGTGAGCTCCCGAGGCTCAATCCCTTCCACCGGGACCATCAGCGGATGCGCTCGGAAATAAGCCGAGTCCGAGGGAAGCATCGGCCTCATGTCCAGACGCACGGGCGCGTCGGCCCCGGGCCCCGAGACTACCACGGGAGGCAGTTTCCGCGGACTGGCGTCGCTTGGCGCGCGCAGGTTCACGCACATCGTGCCGCCGACAACGGCGCAGAAGAGCGTGGCACATATGCGCGAGATGCGAGCGACACTATTGCAGCGCGCGCAAAAGCGCTCGAGCTCAGCTCGCTGAAGCACCAGCTAGCTGTTGTTCGCGCTCTGCCGCGATGGTGCCGGTCGCCTCGAGTTCTGCTGCCATCTTCGCGATTCCCTCCTCGATCGTTCTCGAGTGGTGCATGGAGCAGAACTTGGGACCGCACATCGCGCAGAACTCCGCGCTCTTGAAGTACTCCGCCGGCAAGGTCTCGTCGTGATATTCCTGCGCCCGCTCCGGATCGAGGCTCAGGCGGAACTGCTCCTTCCAGTCGAAGTTGTAGCGCGCGCGCGACAGCGCGTCGTCGCGATCGCGTGCGCCCTTCCTTCCACGCGCGACATCAGCCGAGTGCGCCGCGATCTTGTAGGCGATGAC
>DHJO01000187.1:0-244 GCA_002404375.1 Gemmatimonadales bacterium UBA4718
GCGACGTTGGTGGCACCGATCAGCACAGTGTTGGCGACGGAGCCGCCGGCCGGCCGACTGACGAGGATCTTGCCAAAGGACGCAGAACCGGCTGGTACTCCCCCTTGGGTGACTCGGAAGCTGGTCGCGCCGAGCTGAGTCCAGCTCACTCCGGCATCGGTGGAGCGGAGAATCCCGCAGCCCCAGCTATTGGTGTTGTACTCGCCGGTCCCCGCGTAGAGAACGGTGGGATCGGCCGCGTCGA
>DHJO01000187.1:348-4752 GCA_002404375.1 Gemmatimonadales bacterium UBA4718
GTGCCAATGAACAATGAACCTGCCGGGCTGGGCGCGATCGCCGTAACCCGGCCGGCGTCGAGCATTGGTCCGGAGCTGAAAAAGCCATTGTCAGCGCCGAAGACACCGCTGGGACCCAGCGACCGCCATCCACCTGGAACCCCGGCGGAGAAAGCGGCGAGTTGTTGCTGCTTCTGAACCGAAACGGCCAAACGCGCGCGTTCCATCTGAGCGTACGGCCGCTCCGTCGATGGGTAGCTGCGTTGGAACCAGAAATATTCCTCGCGTGCTTCGACATCCTCTTTCGGTTCACTCGCGGTCTGCGCGGCCATGGAGTGTCCATAACCGTCGAGACAGACGCCGAACCAAATGCCCAAGAGAATTCTGGAGGCTACGGTCATCGATATACCCTGACCGTTACCGCGTTGCTCGTTCCGGACGTCGTCTCGACGCTCACGCTGTAGCTTCCTGCCCGCAACGTCGAGGGCGGTGCTTCGCCGCCGCTACTGATGATATCGGGAATTGCGAAAACGATCTGTCGTCCGTCGGAAGATGCCGGCACCTGTCTCAAGGCCGTGCCGTTGAAATGCACGGTATTCTGTCCGGGTTTCCCGGGAGTGAATCCGCTCCCGGACAAGGTGACTTCGACGACGCCGCCATAGGGCAGCAGGACCGAATCCGGACGAGCAGACTCGATGACCGGCGCGCCCGTCGTCACCGCGTTGTCCGTCGGGACCTGTTTGGGCTGCGACTGGACTGGTGCGCACTTCGCGGCCGCGATTGTCGTGGCCATTGCGAGAGCGCTCACCGCGGCACCGAATAGTCTCATCACCGAGTCGTGCGAGTTGGAGTCACGGTCAGCGTGGTCTTCGCGTCCACGCGAGTAATCATGTGCATCTCGTCAACAGCGAGAGATAGAGTTCTCGCACTGTTCGGTTGCAGAACCGCGAATTTGTAGCTCGCAAGGCGACCGCCCGTGAAGCCGGTAGCCGCGGCACCGGCGAATCGAACGAGACCGGGGGACGCGTTGCTTGCGCGAAGGCCGTTGTCATTGATCGCTATCTCGCCGACAAAACGCAGCGCCGCGGGGTCGTAGTTGATCCTGGCTGTGTAGCTCCCGACCGTGCCTTGAGTGGCGATGGCCTGCACCGACACGATCAGCGCTCCACCTACGCGTGGCGCCAAGTCGGAGACCATCAGGGCGGCTTCGACAGCGGGAACTGGGGTCTGGACCATCGTCGAGCGATACGGCTCCGAG
Organism: Gemmatimonadales bacterium UBA4718; assembly: GCA_002404375.1. Classification (GTDB taxonomy): domain Bacteria; phylum Gemmatimonadota; class Gemmatimonadetes; order Gemmatimonadales; family Gemmatimonadaceae; genus UBA4720. Next base: position 1,586 of record DHJO01000187.1, read on the forward strand.
CACGCGATCATGAAAAGCGCGCTCGCGAATGCGATCCAGATGCGCTCGGCTCGCGAAACGTGATGGTTAGTCATGGACGATGATCGGAATGCGAGTGGATGTGGAGACCGGAATGAGATCTGTTCCCGTCGGGCTGACGAGATCGATAAACGTGAGGGTCAGGAACCCCGAAGTGTTCGAGGCCGAAGTGGTGAACGCAAGTTGAAGTATCGAGAGCGGGCCGCTGAGCGGGCTTCCCGATGCCAGCGAGACTCGCAGCACTCCAGCTTGAAGATTGCTCACGACCGGAGCCGGAGTTCCGGTGGCAGAATAACTCCCACTCGTGAAGAGGGCAGGTGAAGTCGTGTAGCCTACCGAAAGCTCCGCTCCCCCGATCGGCGTGGAGCGCGTGTCGAGGATGATGTTGATCACGATCGACGCGCCCGGCTTCACATTGAATGTGGTCAGGTCGCTGCGAAGCACAGGACCCGTGGAAGTGCGAGGGACGATGACGTAGACGGAATCGGCGACAAAGCCCGGCGCCGATGCGGCCACCCAAACCTGTCCCGGTCCGACGCCGGTGATTGTGCCCCGCGCGTCAACTGTCGCGACGCTAGTCGCGCGACTGACGAACGTCGTCGTGCCGTTACTTGGCCCGGTGAGCGTAGGAGTGAAGACGCTGTCAACGTCCAGGACGCGAATCTTCTCACTCGACGAGCCATAACCCAACTGAGGAGCGACCGTAACCCCAGCGGATCCGTTCTGGCCTTCGCTCGTTGCCGTAATGTTGGCTGATCCGATCGTGACCCCGATTACCGCGGCGGTCGCGAACCCGGCTACCATGCCCGTTGTGGTGACCGTCGCTACAGAATTATTGTCAGACGACCACGTCACTGATCTGCCAACGAGGACATTTCCGTTCGCGTCCTTTGGGGTCGCCGTTGCTTGCGTCGTCCTGCCGACTCCGATCGTCGAAGACGCGAGCGAAACGGTTACCGATGCTACTGGCTCAGAGAAGACCGTGACCGCCGCGGATCCGGCCTGGCCTTCACTCGTTGCGATGATGTTGGCGGATCCAGCGCCGACAGCAGTGACTACCCCACTCGCGCTACCCACCGTCGCGACCTGGGTATTGTCCGACGACCAGGACACCGTCCGCCCGGTTACGATGAATTCGTTTGCGTCTCTGGTGGTCGCGGTTGCCTGAGTAGTCGAGCCCACTGCCAGGCTCGAAGAGGCAAGCGACACCAATACTGACGCGACAGGTGAAAGGAGGACCGTTACAGTTGCTGATCCGCTCCGCCCTTCGCTCGTCGCCGTGATGCGGGTCGTTCCGGCGCCGGCCGCAGTGACAACTCCCGTTGCCGACACCGTCGCCACGACGGAGTTGTCCGACGACCAGCTGATGGCGCGCCCGGTGAGGATGTTGCCGCCGGCATCAGTGGGCGTCGCAGTGGCGGTCGTCGTCGTACCGGCCACGATCGACGATTGCGCGAGAGCGACGGAGATGCTCGCTATCGGCGGGGGTCCCGTTGGGCCGCCACCGCCGCCACAACCTAATGTGGCGAGGCACAACGCAATCGCAGTACGGACGCGGAGCGGCATCGGCACTAGCGCGGCGGCCCCGACCCAGGGCCCATGGGCTTCGGCATTCCCCGATGACACGTGAAGCAGTTCGCGGTGGGTGGCGGTCCGCTGTCGACCGGCACCTTCGCCAGATAATCGCGATTGATCGTCCCCACCATCGCGATCATGATCCGCGCCGTGTTCTTCTCCCGCTTGTCGTCGAGATCCCACTTGCCGGGCACGTGACAGAATCCGCAGCTCACGCCGAGTGAGCGGCCGAAGCCCATGTTCATGATGTTCACGAGACGGGCCGCCGGAACTCCTTTCAGGATCTTGATGTTCTTGAACACGCTCTCGGCCGGCTGATTCTCTCGGCCCGCAATGGAGCGAAGGACCATCGCCGCTCCGCTGTCGCGTCTGGCCGCCGTGACGCTGTCGCGCACTCGACGCGCGGAATCCGTGAGCGGCATCCGTCCGCCGGGACCGCCCGGGGGTCCGCCAGGAAATTGTCCCTGCGGGACCGGCTGCTGCGGATTCGCTGTCGGCGAAGGATTCGTCGTAGTCGTCGGTGTCGTCGCGCACGCGTAGACGAGAATCACGATCGATGAAACAGCGGCTACCGCTCCAGGAACGCGGTCAGTCATCGGACCTCCGGGCTTGAACTGCCACCGAACGGGTGCGAGTTGTCAGAAGCGTAGAAATTAGTCGTTAGTTCACGACCTCGGAACTTCTCTCAATAGTATTAAGGCACAGGCACTTCCCTTTACCCTGAATCGCACCGGTGAAGTCTGGTCGTAGTGAACTGTCAACTCGCCACTATGCCACTGACGACTCGCACCCGTTCAGTTGCAGTTGCCTCCAGTCACTACGATGGACGTGGCCTGAAGGGCGCCTCGATGTGTATCGGCACCGCTGTCGTTCCCCAGTGAAGACGCATCACCGCCGCGTCGCGCAGCACCATCGGAAAATAGATCGCGAAGGATTCCATGTTCGAGACCTGTTCCGGCGTCACGTCGATGCGCAGCACATCGAAGTTCGACCCCGGATACGGCTTATGAAATACGTGCGCAGCTCGACTCACAATCACCGTCCACTGCGCGTGCTCGCGCGGGATCAGCCACAGTGAATACTCGCCTCGGCGCAATGCTTTCCCTTCGAGCAGCACGTCGCGACTGAATGTCACGCGTGTCGCCGAATCGGCCCCCGGATGCCAGACGCTGTCCCACGGAACGAGTGCACCGAACAGAGCGCGCCCTCGCGCAACCGGGCGGCCGTACGACACGGCGATTTCGGTGAAGGCGACCATCTGAGTGACCGTGCCTCTCTGGCTGAACGGATACCCTTGCGATCGCGCCGGAGAACCGGTGACGGCGACCGCCAGAAAGGCCGAGGCCGCGTAGCCATAAAACGATGTGGTTGTCATGCGCATGAGCCTTCACAACGTTGGGACTCTTCTATCTCGCTTAGGGTAGAGGCAAAAGCAATGCTCGTCCCAGAACGTCCATCGCCGCGGCGTATGTAAGTGGCACCGATAGAGACGAATCCGAACGCGGATGGCAGCGGATACGCCGGTGCGATCCTGGCTTACGGCAATGCGAAAGCGACAAACGCCCCGCCCGAAG
>DHJO01000187.1:4926-5160 GCA_002404375.1 Gemmatimonadales bacterium UBA4718
CTCCCACAACAGCTTGCCGGTATCCTTGTCGAAAGCGCGCAGCTTCTTGTCGTAGTTCGTCGCACCAATGAAGACCAAGCCGCCGGCAGTAACGATGGGGCCGCCGTAATTCTCGGTGCCGGTGTCCTTCACACCTTGGGCGGTGAGCTCCGGATACTCACCGAGAGGAATCTTCCAGACATAATCTCCCGAATTCAAATCGATCGCATTCAACGTCCCCCACGGCGGTGCCAC
>DHJO01000187.1:5370-5543 GCA_002404375.1 Gemmatimonadales bacterium UBA4718
GGTGACGGCGCGCCTCGCATCGCTTCCTTGGCCTTGCCGCTCGTGACGTACTGAATGAGCTGAGCCAGCGTCTCCGGCGGAAGAGAAGAAAAGCCCGGCATGCGACCCGATCCATTCCGGATAATCTCGGCGATTTGCGTGGGCGTGCGTCGCGTCGCGATGTCGACGAGGGA
>DHJO01000187.1:5788-6228 GCA_002404375.1 Gemmatimonadales bacterium UBA4718
AGCACGCCGGTCGTTGGATCGAGGGCCGAGCCACCCCATTCTGCCCCGCCATCAAATCCGGGGAAGAGCACGGTTTGTTTGCCGACCATGAACGGCACAAACAGCCCTTCGCTGCGGAACATCTTGAACTGCTCGAGCGCCCACTGGTGCGCCTGCGGCGTTCGGGTCGTCAACATGTCTTCGGTCAACCGCTGCCGCGCGTAAGGCGCAGGCCTCAAGGCGAATGGCTGCACCGTGGCCGCGACTTCGCCCTCGACCGTGCTCGGCGGAACGCGACGGTACTCGATCGGGAACAGTGGCGTGCCGTTGGCGCGATCGAACAGGAACACGAAGCCCTGCTTGGTCGTTTGCGCCACCGCATCGACGATCTTGCCGTCGCGCTTGACCGTCACAAGCGTCGGGGGCGACGGGAAATCGCGATCCCAGATGTCGTGCTTGAC
>DHJO01000187.1:6334-7190 GCA_002404375.1 Gemmatimonadales bacterium UBA4718
GTGTTGGCGAACAGATCGTCGCCGACACGGTTGGCGCCGTAGAAATCCGCCGATGCTGATCCGGTAGGGACGTAGACGATTCCACGTTTCACATCGACCGCCATGCCAGCCCAGTTGTTAGCCGCTCCGGTGTACGTCCAGGCCTTTTTCGGCCACGTCTCGTAGCCGTACTCGCCGGGCCGCGGAATGGTGTGGAATGTCCAGCGAAGTTGTCCGGTGCGAACGTCGTAGGCGCGGATGTCACCGAACGACGCGGGCAGGTCCTCTGATGTTCGCCCACCAACGATGTACAAATCCTTGTAGATGACGCCTGGCGTAGTCAGGCTGACTGACTGCTGTTCGGGATTCCGGTCCAGATCGTAATGAAGGTCGATGCGGCCGCTACGCCCGAAATCGGGGAAGGGCTTTCCGCTGGCGGCGTCAACCGCGTAGATGTACCGGCCAAACGCGGCGAACAGCCGTTGCTCTTTTCCGTCGGTCCAGTAGGTGAGGCCGCGAACGGAAGTTCGCTCTCCTGATTTCCAGGACCACTTCAGTTTTCCCGTCGCGCCGTCGAGTGCCACGACGCTGCTATCGGGCGTAACGCTATACAGAATGCCGTTGAGAACGATCGGCTGGGCCTGAAAGCGCCCGTTCGGCGGAGCGGCACCCGGCTCGAATTGCCAAGCCACCTGTAACCGATCGACGTTGGAGCGATTGATTTGCGTCAGCGATGAGTAGCGCGTTCCTTCGGGATCGCCACCGTAGGCCGGCCAGTCGCGTTGCGCGGCGCGGTTCTCCTGCGCACCCAGGAGTGAGACGAGGAACAGGAAAGTGAGCGTCCCCGCGCTTATGGGGAGAATCCGGCTGGTCATCG
>DHJO01000077.1:0-3117 GCA_002404375.1 Gemmatimonadales bacterium UBA4718
GCCGCAAGAGTAGGCTCCTCGCAGTGGTCGATCACAGGAATCTTGAAGGTGCGCGCATACTCGAGTGCGGTGCGCATTAAGTGAGCGCTGGCGACCGGCTTCCCATCGTCGCTCACGGCGATCGCCCCGGCTCCAACCATTTCGCCAAACTCCGCGAGCACCTTCCCTTCCTGTCCGACGGAAATTGCGCCGATTGGGTACACGCGCGCAGCGGAGGCTCGCTGAGCCTGGCGCACGATGAATCCCACTGCCGCCTGGTTATCCGTCACCGGATCGGTGTTCGGCATTGCACACACCGCTGTGAATCCACCAGCCGCGGCTGCCCGCGCTCCGGTCGCAACCGTCTCTACATCCTCGCGTCCCGGCTCCCGCAGATGGCAATGCACATCGATGAATCCAGGCGACACGATGAGTCCATCGCAGTCGATTGCCTCCACTTCGTCGGGGGCATTGATTTTCCCGCCGAAGTCCTTGATTTCGCCGTCCGAGATGAGAAGATCACCAACCTCGTTCAGGCGCTGCGAAGGGTCCACCAAAGTCCCACCGCGGAGAAGGATCGGCTTCAATCGCGCTCCAGGGGCTCGCGTCCCCGTCCGGCGCCGCCCTTCGCTGCTTCGGCGAGCTCGGGCTTTCCACCTGCGAGGAGGTAGAGAACCGCCATCCTCACCGCGACCCCATTCGTCACCTGATCCAGAATCACGCTGTGCGGGCCGTCGGCCACATCGGAGTCTATCTCGACTCCGCGATTCATCGGGCCCGGATGCAGGATCAGAATGTCCCGCTTGGCGCGATCCAGCCTCTCGCGGGTGATCCCGAATACCCTGTTGTATTCGCGCGCCGAAGGAATGTAGCCGGCTGTCATCCGCTCGAACTGCAGTCTCAAAACGTTGAGCGCCTCCGCCCACTCGATGGCTTCCTCGACCCGATCGAAGATGAGCACGCCGAACTCATCGATCGCATTGGGCAGGAGCGAGCGCGGTCCGCAGACCGCCACTTCCGCTCCCAGCTTTGTGAGGCCGTAAATGTTCGACCTGGCTACGCGCGAGTGGAGAATGTCGCCGCAGATGCAGATCCGCCGACCTTTGAGATCTCCGAAGCGGTCTCGCAGTGTGAGGATGTCGAGCAGCCCCTGAGTTGGATGCTCGTGCGTTCCATCTCCGGCGTTGATGACGTTGGAGTGAATCCGTTCGGCCAGAAACTGCGCCGCGCCCGACGCGGAGTGGCGAATGACGACCATGTCGATTCGCATCGCCTCCAGATTGCGCGCAGTGTCTACCAGCGTCTCGCCCTTTGATACACTCGACCCCGCCGTCGAGACGTTAACCGTGTCAGCGGACAGTCTCTTCTCCGCAAACTCGAACGAGATTCGCGTTCGCGTTGAATTCTCGAAGAACAGGTTTACGATCGTGGACCCACGCAGTGCGGGTACCTTCTTGATCGCGCGCTCGCTGATCTCCTTGAACGGCTCGGCCGTGTCGAGAATGAGTCGAATCTGGTCGCCCGTCAGCGACTCGAGCCCTAGGAGATCTTTGCCGAGCGTCCCCGTCACGCCGCGGACTTGGGCACGATAACGACCTCGGTGCGCTCATCGAGCTCGGCCACCATGACGTCCACTCGCTCTTCCTCTCCCACGTCGACTTTTTTTCCGACGACGTCGGCGTGGATCGGAAGCTCGCGCCCACCGCGATCGATCAGTACCGCGAGGGAGATCGACGCGGGTCTGCCGAAGTCGGCGAGCTCATCGAGCGCCGCGCGGACCGTCCGCCCCGTGTACAGGACGTCGTCGACGATAACGATGTGCTTTCCCTCCAGGTCCCACGGCAGGTAGGTCGGACCCACCACTGGTCGCGGGCCCACGGTCTGCAGATCATCTCGATAGAGCGTGATGTCGAGCGATCCCTGAGGCACGGAAACCCCTTCTCCACCTTCGATCATCTTCACGAGCCGGTCCGCGAGTTGAACACCGCGGCGCTGGATTCCAACGATGATCAGATTATCCGTGCCGCGGTTGAGCTCGACAATCTCTACCGACATGCGCTTCAAGGTGCGCTCGACGGCCCGTGCGTCGAGGACCGTCGTGTTTTTCGTAGTCATCGGTTCACAAATATGGCGCCGAACGAGGGCTAATTGAAGGCACTGACATGTTGTCCGACTTGATTCGCCTCTTCGGCAAGCGGAGACCCGATGCCCGGGTTTCGCGTCACCTGGTGCGAGGCATTCCAGTTGTCGTCAACAACACGCGGCCCGACATCGACACCAACGACGCGCTCGCGCGCCTTGACCGCACGCTCGCCCTCATCCAACGGTACGTTCCGCACCACTTCCGCCATCTTCAACGCGACTTCGCGTTTATCCTGGTCGAGCGCTTCGCCTGCCGCGGAGCGTACTTCCACGAGCAGAAAGCGTGTCTGGTGGAGCTGACTTTCTCGGTGAATCCGGCCTTTTCGGACGCCGAAGTCGGGGCAACGATCCTCCACGAAGCGATGCACGCACGCCTCCACAACCTCGGCTTCCCTCTCGAGATGGAAGACCGCGCTCGCCAGGAGCGCTTCTGCCGCAGGGCGGAAATAGAGTTCGGAGAGTTGGTCCCGGGCGGAGATCGGGTGGTGGAGCGGGCGACGCTGACGCTGGCTCAATCGGACGAGGATGTCGCGCCGGTGATCGATCCGCGCCTGGCCGCGCGCCGAATCGCGGAGGTCGATCGGGAGGCTACTTGATCTCGACGCCGTTTTCCTCTTCTACCATCTTCACGGCTTCAACGTGGTCCGCTTTCTCGCCAAGCTTTTCGCGGGCCTCGTGGAACCGCTCCGCGGTCAATGATATGAGAGGCGTTCGCGCGCCGAGATCTTCCGCGATTACCGCGGCGATCCCGATGTCCTTCTCGAGAAGCGCAAGTCGAAACGTCCGCGGAAATGCGCGGGTCAGAACCCGCTGCGGGATCAGATTCTCCGAGGTGTTCGATCGCCCGCTCGAGGCATTGATGACCTCGAGCGCAACCTTTGGATCGACCCCCGCCTTCACGAGCACCGCCAGTCCTTCCGCCGCCGACAGAATGTGAACGGCGAGCAGAGCGTTGTTTACGGCCTTCAGCGCATCACCCGAGCCGACCGGGCCCGC
>DHJO01000077.1:3149-3728 GCA_002404375.1 Gemmatimonadales bacterium UBA4718
CCGCGCCGCCCCACATCACCGTAAGAGTTCCGGCCTTCGCGGCCGTCGTGCCGCCGCTTACCGGAGCATCGATGAATTCCACTCCTCGGCCACCCAGCTCCGCCGCGATCGAACGCGATGTGGGCGGGTCGCCCGACGTGCAGTCGATCAATACCGCGCCTTTCCGCAGCGATCCGAGCATTCCATTCTCGCCATGCAACACCGCCTCCACTTCGACCGAAGATGGCAGGCACGTGATTACCACCTGAGCATCCTTCACGGCTTCGGCTGGAGTCGGGGCGACGCGCGCTCTGTGCTCCCGGGCGAAATCATGCGCCTTGGATGCCGTCCGATTCCACACCACTAGATCGAAGGGGTCGCGCGCCAGATGTGAGGCCATCAGCGCGCCAATGTCGCCGAGCCCGAGGAAAGTGACTTTCATTATTGTGTGAGTTGTCCGGATCGAGGGAGCGCACGCGCGCTGTTCCGCGCGTAAACTATCGACGAGATATCGGCGATCAGCTTGCTCGCTCTGGCTCCATCCTGAATTCCGCGGGTGAGCACTACCAGCACGTACGGTTTTCTTCCCGGCGGGTAAAC
>DHJO01000067.1:0-194 GCA_002404375.1 Gemmatimonadales bacterium UBA4718
GACATCTTCTCGCGCGTCTCGCGCTCACCCGGTGCCGCGCCATTTCCTCCGCGCGGCGGGGCAGGGGCCGGCGTCGGTGCGCGCGCAGTCGAAGCACGCTCAGCACCAGCCGGCGCCGCCAACACATCGGGTTTCGATACTACGCCGCCCCGCCCAGTTCCAGCGACAGCCGCGATGTCGATCCCGCGCTCATC
>DHJO01000067.1:305-13239 GCA_002404375.1 Gemmatimonadales bacterium UBA4718
GCGATGCGTCGCGCAGCGGGTGACGATTTGACTGTCCCGGATTCGGCAGAAGCGGGAAGTGGGACGCGGGAAGGGGGAAGCGGGGGTGCTGATACTGGCGATTGAGACGCGGGAGAAGCCGGTTTTGCGCCAGCACGCGGTGAAGCGCTCTGGCTCGCACCGGCGCCCGCGGCAGCCGGCACCGCACTCTCGTCGATCTCGCCGAGTACGTCGTCTACGTGAACGACATCACCCTCGTTCTTGGCGCGTTTGGTGAGCACACCCGGCTTCAACGCCGGGACTTCGACGGTAATCTTGTCGGTATCCAGCTCGACTACCGTATCGCCGGCGGCGACGGCATCGCCTTCCTTCTTGAGCCACCGGGACACAGTGGCTTCGACGATCGATTCTCCGAGCGGGGGGACCTTTATGGAGAGCATTCAGACTGATCCGGAGCGGATAGAAATCAAAGTCGGTATCTTCGATGATGCGTGCAGCTCTAACGTTTCGACTGAATATAACGCTCCGATAATCGCGTGCGAGGACTGACAATCTCGGCGCACGGCGGACTCGACCAACTCGAGTACCGGACCGATCTGCCGAAGCCTGAGCCCAGACGCGGCGAGATCCGCATCCGCGTCAAAGCCGCTGCGCTCAACCATCTCGACCTGTTCGTCGTCGCGGGGATGCCCGGCGTGAAGATCACTCCGCCCTGGATCCTTGGCGCCGATGCGACCGGCGTCATCGACGCCATCGGCGACTTGAGCGGCATCTCCGACAACCAGCTAAAGGTCGGCGACAGCGTCATCGTCAATCCCGGGCTGAGCGATCACACCTGCGAGTACTGTCAGGCAGGCGAGCATTCGCTCTGCGTCAAATTCGGACTGCTTGGCGAGCACGCGCCCGGAACTCTGGCGGAGTACATCGTCGTTCCCGCCCGCAATGCGCGCAGCATTCCGAAGGACAAGCCGGTCGAGCAGGCGGCTGCGTTCACGCTCGCTACGCTCACGGCGTGGCGGATGGTCGTCACCCGCGCCCGCGTCAAGAAAACCGACAACGTGCTGATCTGGGGAATCGGCGGAGGTGTGGCGCTGGCGGCGCTGGAGATCGTCCGCCAGATCGGCGCGACACCCTGGGTTACATCGCACAGCGACGAGAAGCTGGCGCTCGCGCGTGGGTTGGGCGCGGAGCACGTGATCAACTACACAACTACCGACGTTGGAAAGGAGGTCAGGGCGCGAACCGCAAAGCGGGGAGTCGACGTGGTATTCGATACCGTCGGCGAAGCGACCTGGCCACAGTCACTCGGCGCGCTCGGCAGACGCGGCCGTCTTGTGACGTGCGGCGCGACATCGGGACCAATGGTGCAGATGGATGTGCGCCGGCTGTTCTGGAATCAGTGGGACATCATGGGCTCGACGATGGGAAACGACGCGGAATTCGACGCCGTCACGACCGAGTACCGGGCGGGACACTTCACGCCGCTGATAGATTCGGTTTTCGACATCTCACAGGGACGGCAGGCATTCGAGCGGCTTCAGAGCGGACAGCAGTTCGGAAAGATCGTGGTGCGAATTCCAGAATGACGCCCGACAACGATCCCACAGAGTCGGAGCTGCCACCCGGCCAGGCCCAGTACGCGCCGAGCGAGCTGAAACAGATCCGCGAGAAATTCACCTCTGGCAAGATGCCGAAGTGCCCGCGCTGCAAAGTCTCCATGACGCGTCGCGAGATTGGCGGTGGCTCCTTCGGTCTGGGCTACGCCAGGCAGCGCGACTGGCTGATCTGCCCGAAATGCCGCCGCAGCGCGATTTTTGATATCCAGCGCGGCACTCGCACTTAGTAGTCAGTCACCCCCATCATATAGAATGAATCTGATCCGACGCCTTGTAATTATCGGCGCTTTGTTGTCGTTCCCCGTGTCGCGCATGACGGGCCAGATCGTCGAGCGACCGGTTCCGTTCGACAGCGCCGGACTCGTCACCGTGATGACGCCGTATCTGGCCGAGAAAGCGGCCCTGCGTCCGCCGTGGTGGCCAGTGTCCGGGGATTTCACTGAGGCGCGTCTCTTCACCGCCAACGACTCGACTTATGTACTGGCTGTGACGCGAAGGACGGGTGTCGTGGAGCGCTACACACTCAGCGCTACCGATCGCGATGCGATCCGAGCCGTCGTCTCGCGACTGCCTCGCGCCATCATTGTGGCGCGGAACGATGCGCGCAATTCTTTCGTCAAGAACCAAACAATTCTCGGCCTTTTCGTATACGGTCCCACGTTCGCCGGCGCGATTGGTAACAACAGCACTGGGATTACGGCGGGATATCTCGTCGTCGCGGGCGGAACCTTCTTCGCCGCCTCGGAGATCGCGCGCAGAACGCCCATCTCTCGCGCGCAGAGCGACCTCGCTTTCAATATGGGCCACAACGGAGCGCTCGCCGGTTGGGCGACGCTGTACGTGCTGAGCGCAAGCAATCGCGCGCAATCCGGAGGGGCATTCGTTGGAGGACTGGCCGGTGCGGCTTTGGGCGTGGGCATCGGCCGCAGCATGACCGAAGCGGATGCGGTTGGAGCTGCATTCGGCTCCGATATCGGTGCGCTTATCGGGTGGGGCGCGATGGAGGCTATCAGGGGGGACCAGACGTGCACTCAACCGGACCCGACCCTGCCGCCGAACTGTTCGCGGCATCTCGGTGTTCGCACGGAAGTGACGATGGTCCTGGCTTCTGGCATCATCGGCTATCCAATGGGCGTCCTGTATCCGCGCAACGCGCGCTACAACGTGACGCCCGGTGACATTGAGACGTTATGGGCCACGACGCTGGTCGGCATGGCCACGTCGGGCGCATTGTTCATTGGTGAAAATAGGAGTCGCCGCGCGGTTGCCACGTCGCTCACTGCCGGTAGCGTGCTCGGGATCATCGCCGGGGACAGGTTGCTGGTCCAGCGCTACGATCACAGCCGGACAGACGGAGGCCGCGTTAAGCTGGGTGCCTTTGCAGGGGGCTTGATGGGCGCCGGGATCGCCATCCTTCCCAATACCAGGAATCCCAATCCACACCTCGTGCTGGGACTCACCGCGGCTGGGAGTCTCGCCGGGATCATCATCACCGAGCGTTATCTCGACGCAGCCCCCGACGCCGGACAGCCCCGAATTCGTGTAACTTTCAATCCGGCGAGCATCGCACTGCTGGCGGCCCGCACCCCGGGGAATCATTCCCTACTCAATGTGAGGTTCTAGTGGACACCACGACGACACTCACCTTCGGCGAAAGGCTTCAGGGAAGCTTCGAGCAGCTCTATCGCTATGTTCCCGCGCTCTTCGGCGCGCTGGTCATTCTCTTTGCCGGCTATCTGCTGGCGAGACTGCTCGAGAAGGGCACCGACCGGTTGATGCGTCGGATCCGCCTGACTCAGCTGCTCGAGAAGGGCGGCGTGATGCAGGCGGTCGAGAGGTCCGGCACACGCGTGAACCCGACGCGCGTTGCCGCGAGTCTCGTCTTCTGGTTCGTCATGTTCACAGTGATGCTCGTCGCCGCCAACGCGCTCGGACTGCAATCGCTGGCGAACGTTTTCTCCGAGCTCGTCAGCTACATCCCGAGCGTCATCGCGGCGATCGTGATCATGATCGTCGGCATCGTCCTCGGCAGCTTTGTGGGCGGTCTGATCATGGCTTCGGCGGGCGGACTGCACGGAGGACCGACGCTCGCGCGAGTGGGCAAGGGCGGTGTCGTCGTCCTCGCCGTCTTCATGGCACTCCAGGAGCTCGGCGTCGCGACGGAGATCGTGACGACCGCTTTCGCGATCCTGTTTGGCGCTGTCGCGCTGGCTCTGTCGCTCTCCTTCGGATTGGGGAATCGTGAGCTCGCCGGCGAAATCACCCGCACCTGGTACCGCCACTACAAGGACGAGCGCGACTCCATCGAGCGGGAGAATCGGGAGCTCGACAAAGTCGAAGGAATAGACACGCCCGAGGAGGAATACGTGCGACCGATCTTCGGCACCGGCCTCCGCAATTCTGGCCCGCACGACGTAGTTCGCCCGCCCGAGTGAGCTCCTCCGCCGCACCGTTGCCGGAAGCAGAGGCGACGTCCGCGACAAGAGAGCTGGTGAGAGCGCTGTCGCTTCGCGACGCGATTGCTCTCGTTCTCACGGTCATCGGCACCGGAGTCTTCCTCAAGACCGCGCCGATGGCGCAGCTGGTTGGAAGCCCGTCCAAAGTTTTGTTCGCCTGGATCGCCGCCGGGCTTCTGTCCCTCGCCGGCGCGCTGACCTACGCCGAGCTGGGCGCAATGGTGCCGGAGGCGGGCGGAGATTACGTCTTTCTGCGCGAAGCGTACGGCAGCATGGCCGCGTTTCTCTTCGGCTGGACCAATCTGGTCCTTATCGCCACCGGAGGCGTTGCCGCGGTCGCCACCGGACTCGTCTCGTTTCTCTCTTCGTTCGTTCCGCTTGATGCGGTCTGGGCTACCCGCGACTTCCACATTCTCGGCCAGGTGGTTCACTGGCGCCTGGGAATTCAACAGCTGGTGGCGGTGGCCGTGATTCTTCTCTTCTCCGCAATAAATGCGCGAGGTATAGCGCTCGGAGCGCGCGTGCAGTGGCTGGCGACGCTCGGCAAGCTGGGAGGAATCGCAATCATAGTGCTCGGTGCGTTCCTGCTGTCGCGCACTGGCTCGTGGCAGCATTTGCGCGCACCCGTGACAGCAGGAATCGGCGGCGGAATGAGCGCATTCGGCGCAGCGATGCTCGCCGCGCTGTGGGCGTACCAGGGCTGGGCAAATGTGGCCATGGTTGCCGGCGAAATAGAAAAGCCCGAGCGCAACGTTCCGCGCGCTCTGATCTTTGGAATGCTGATCGTTATCGTCGTCTACCTCGTCACGAATGTCGCCTACTTCTACGCGCTCCCTTTCAGCGAGATCCTGACCGCCAATTCGACTGCGTATCGTGACGCGCTGCCGGTTGCCGCGAAGGCGGCGTTCACGTTTTTCAGATACGGACCGCAGCTCGTTTCGCTTGCGTTCATCATCTCCGTCATCGGCACGCTCAACGGCATCATTCTCATGAACGCGCGGGTCCCATTCGCGATGGCTCGCGACGGTGTCTTCTTTCGCCACCTCGGCGATCTGAGTCCGACGACGAGCGTTCCGGTCATCGCGATTTGGGTCCAGGGGATCTGGGCGTCGGTTCTCGCCCTGTCCGGTACCTTCGACCAGATCACGACGTCCGTGATCTTTGCGCTGTGGATCTTCTTTGCTCTCTCCGGTTCATCTCTGTTCGTGCTGCGCCGGAAACTGCCCGCAGCACCGAGGCGTTACCGCACGCCGGGCTATCCGGTGGTGCCGATTCTGTTCGTGCTCGTGGCGATCTGGCTCGTGATCAACAGCGTGAAGGCGTACCCGGTCGAATCTGCCGCCGGCCTCTTCCTCATCGCCCTCGGCCTGCCGTTTTTCTTCTTCTTTCGGAGAGCCGGGTGGCTGATGCGCGCTCGGATGAAAGAAAGACCGCAATCCTGACACCGCAATTCAGTTCAGTTGGCACCTCAGAGCCCGTTCAGTTTGCAGTTAGCGCCGCGGAATTGACAACGGCTTTTGCGACGGCCTGCTGAAGCGGGCCAACGTCAGGAAAGTACCCGCTCGCGTTCGTTCCCATGTCCTGCCGGTTCGTGAGCAGCACGATCGAGAGTCCGTATTTCGGAACGCCCAGGACGTACGTCCCGGTGAAGCCTGTGTGTGAGAAACTGCCGTCAGGCAATACCGTCGGTGCCTGCCAGCCGAGGTAGTTCTGATATTTGTCTCGAGTGAGAAACATGTCGACGACCTGTGGCCGGATGTATTGGTGGCCCGCGTAGCTGCCACGGTTGTTCAACAGATCGAGCAACACCCGGACGTCGCCCGCGGTCGAAAAGAGTCCCGCGTGTCCGGCAACGCCGCCGTTTGCGTAGAACGAATTCCCATCGTCGACTTCTCCGTTCAGCACGTACTGCCGCCACCCGTTCCACGCTGTCGGGTCACCGCGATAGCGGTATCCGAATGTCGAATCGTAGACCATGTGGCGCTCGTAGATGTTTCCCTGTTCCGTCTCGGCGAAGTCTGTGAACCCGTGCGCTTTCGGATTGAAGGTCGTTGACCTGAGCCCGAGCGGGCGATACAGATTTTGCTCGAGGAACGCGTCGAGCGGCACGCCGCTCACGCGCTCGACGATGTACCCGAGGAGCATGAAGCCGAGATCACTGTAGTGCCGGGCGTCGCCTACACCCCACTGGAGCGGCATGTCGCGTATCACGGCGTATGTCTGAGCGCCGTTGGAGGCGTGGTAGTAGAGCGGCTGCCATTGTACGAGCCCCGACGAGTGCTGGAGCAGGTGCCTGACCGTAATGCTGTCGAGATGCGGCCCACGAAAGTCGGGCAGGTAGCGCGACACGGGAGAATCGACGTCGACCAGTCCCCGGTCGACGAGGAGCATCGTCGCCATCGTCGTCGCCATGACCTTCGTGACCGACGCGAGATCAAATATCGTCGATGTCCGCATCGGACGCGGAACGGCAAGTCGGCGCATCTCGTAGTCATTGAGCTGCGCATATCCAAAGGCGCGCTCGTGCACGACACGCCCGTTCCTGGAAACAAGAAACACCGCGCCCGGAATCAACGTCCCGACAGCCGCGCCGATCAGCGAGTCGGCAGACGCAATCCCGCCGGCGAGGGCAGCATCCGGACGACTGGGAGAGCCCGCCGGAGCATGGTCGCCGACTACGCGAAAAACGCAGAGTCCGTGCGGCGCCACCTTTCCCAGGCTAATCATGGCGCCGTCCGCCGAAATCCCGATGACAACGCAGGCGCTCGAAGGATCGCCGTAAAGCCGCTCCAGCCCGAACCGCCCACCCCGCAGCGCTGGGGCAAGAGAAACTCCGACGCGATCGATCAGTCGGTCACCAAAATTCAGCGCGATCAGGATTTTCTCCTCGGGAGAGCGCCGCACGATTGCGGCGACGGCGGCATTACTCGCCGTCCCGACCTCGAGATCGCCGGAGGTGAGCGCAGGGTGCTCGTTTCGCAGATGAATCAGCCTGCGGTAGTGGTTGAGGAGTGATGCGGGATCCCCGTTCTGAGCAGCGACGTTTTTGGACGCCCAGTCGGGCTGCGGAGCTTCCCACGGAGTCCCAGTCGTAAATCCAGCGCCGGCCGCACTGCTCCACTGCATTGGAGTTCGTATCTGCTCGTCGGGCTTTGGCCCGATCATCCCGATCTCCTCGCCGTAGTAAGCGAAGGCGACTCCCGGGAGCATCAGCATCGCGCTCGCTGCTACCCGCGCCTTTGCCACGTCAGAGACGACGGTCATGATCCGCGGCTGATCGTGGTTGGTGAGAAACGGCGACCATCGACCCGCGGGAAGCTTCGCGTTCGTTTCCTGAACCGACCGAACGAATGGAGACGCAAGGCCGGTGCGTGCCGCTTCGACGGTTCCTCGCGCAACATCGAAGGCAAAGTATGCGTCAAGCTGCTCCGGGTAGTACGACGCGAGGATATCAATCGGGCCGTCCGCCATCTCGCCGATGGTGAACGAGCCCGGCGCGTCCCGCCGAATGGCGTCGCCAAGCACATGCAAGACCTCGTGAGTGCCAGGCGTGTGCTTTAGCTGATCTCCTTCTTCGACCAGGTACGGGATCGCATCGAACCGAAACCCGTCGACGCCCATCTCCTTCAGCCAGTACGCCGTCACTTTCTGCATCTCCTGCACTACGGCAGGAGTCCCGTAATTGAGATCCGGCATCCCGTGCCAGAACACTCCGTAGTAGTACTCGTCGCGCACCGGCGACTTGTGCCACGCCACCTGACCCCACGGACCCGGCTGATTCGGGTTCACAGTCGACCATCGGTACCACGAGCGATATGGGCTCGCCGGATCTTTCAGCGCCGATTGAAACCAGGGGTGGTCGCTCGACGAATGGTTGGGTACGAAGTCGACGATGATGCGAATCCCGCGGCTATGCGCGGCTCTTACCAGCTCGCGAAAATCCTGGTCGGTGCCGTAACGCGGATCCACGTGGTAGTAGTCCGTGACATCGTAGCCGTGATAGCTCACCGATTTGGCGATCGGCATCAGCCAGATACAGTTCGCGCCGAGGTCGGTCGAGCTCTGCGGATTCCCGTCGTTGATGTAGTCGAGGTGCGCGATCAAGCCGCGGAGATCCCCCACGCCATCCCCGTCGGCATCGGCAAAGGAGCGGACAAAGACCTCGTAGCAGACGCCAGTATGCGGCGTGTGCGGCGTGGATTCCGCCAACCCGCTCCCACGCGGACCATGCGCACACGAGAGCGCAGCAAAGCCTGACGCCCAGACGGCCCAACGGATTTGCTGAAGCATTGTTATCGTGCGGAAAGGTGGACTGGGCTGGCGACCATCGCCACTTTTGTATTACTCTCTCAACCGGTCGCAGCCTCCCGAGTGCGCCCTGCTAGCCAAATTTGAGACTCTCAGTTCCGCGAGGAAATTCGCTTTTGCGTTCATGCTTTGCAGTCCTGGCTGTCGCGGCACTTGGCGCGGCCTGTCAGCCGCAACCCAAGCCCCTCGAGCTGCCGCGCGTGATTCGCGACACCGTCGCCGTGCGGGATCCGGATCAGGACAAGCGAATCGCCCGTCTCGAGCTCCAGCTATTGGCGAGGGACGCGCAGATCGAGGATCTTCAGACGAAACTCGACGATACCCGGGCGGAAGTCGTGCGCGCGATGGCGAAGCTGCAATCGGGCGCGAGTCGCGCTCAAGCCGCGTCGGCAATGGCCGAAGCGGAAGTTGCTCTCCAGACGATGAGATCGGGCGCCCAGGCGGACCCGCCCGAAGCCGCGGAGATTACGCGATTCGTGCGACTGGCCGCCACCGAATTCGACAAGGCGAACTATGGTGGCTCGCTCTATCTGGCGAACCAGGCCAAGACCCTGGCTACGTCGTATCGTGGTCGACTTGCGGTTGGGGGTCGCGATGCCGCGCGGCCCGGAGAGATTCCCTTCGCCGTTCCACTCAAGCTGCTGACGACTACTCGCGGAAATGTTCGTGGGGGTCCCGGCACGGGGTTCCCGATCGTCTTCGCCGCGGACTCCGGAACGACGTTGACCGGCTATTCCTACGCCGACGAGTGGATCCGGATCAGTGACGACACAGGGCGCGGGGGCTGGATCTTCCGCACCCTCGTCGCCCGACCTTAGTCAGCTTCCGGTCTTTGCCAGCTTCCGGGCGCGGATCGCACGATCGCGCCCTTCCCGTTTCGCCTGGTAGAGGGCCTCATCAGCGATCGATATCAAGCCCTCGGCGTTGTCGGCGTCTTCGGGGAATGTCGCGACACCTATGCTCAGCGTCATCTTGCGACCCGTGAATTTCTTGGCGGCGACACGGGCACGGATGTGCTCGGCTAGCTCGAATGCATCGGTTGCAGCGGTGTCTGGCATCATGACGACGAACTCTTCCCCACCGTAGCGGGCGACGCAATCCACGGGGCGGGCCGACTCGCGCATGATGTCGGAGATTGCCTTCAGGACTTCGTCACCGGCGGGGTGCCCGAACGCATCGTTGTACTGCTTGAAGTGATCGACATCGCCGACCAGAACCGAGAAGCTCCTGCGCTCGCGCTTGCACCGGCCCTCTTCGTGGTTGAGACGCCGCATCAGCTCGCGGTGGTTGTCGAGACCGGTCAAGCTGTCGGTCGTGGACAGTAGCTCGAGCTCCTCGTTCTTCTTGCGCAGAGTCTCGTGGATCAGATCGAGCTCTCGACGTCCTTCGCGGAGACGGGACACCATGTGATTGAAGACATCGGTGAGGTAGCCGACTTCTCCGCCGCCCGGCGCCTCGGGCAAGTCGACCGCGAGGTCCCCGGCCGCCACCTCGCCCGCGGCCTTCGTGAGAAGGTCGAGAGGGCGAGCGATCAGGAGGCCCAGACGATAGCCGGTGGCCGACACGAGAACGAGGAGAAGCGCGATAACGAGAAGCGAGACGTCGCGAAAATGGCGGACCTGCTGAAAGGCTGATTTGGCTGATATCTCCGATATGATCGCCCAGGTGGCCTGCGGGACGTGCTCGAGGGTTCCGATGACGTCGCGCCCGCCGAAGCTGGTGTAGGTGAATGGCGCGCGTGCACTGTTCAGGAGATTCTTCATCGTGGGAGGCGCCATTCGCGTGTTGACGAGGACCTGCGTCATCCCCTCGGAGCTGGCGATCGGATACCCCTTGCTATTGACCAGGAAAATCGCTCCGGTACTGTCGCGGGCGAATGCGCGGAGCAGGAGCCTGACGGGCGCCAGATTCAGCTCCGCCGCGAACGCTCCAATTAGTCGTCCATCTGCGCGTTGGGCAGGGACGGCTACCACCAGCTTGGCTCTTCCCGCTTTCGGATCCCAGTACACGTCGCCGACGATCTGCGTCTCCGAATGGAGAGTTGCCTGCCAATCGCGGGGAAGTCGGATCTGGCTGATCTCTCCACTGCTAGCCACGACCTTTCCATCCAGATCCAGCACCATCAGCTGCTCGAAATCGCTGAATCGCTCGTGCAGAGACAGGAGATAGTCGCGGAGCCTGCCCTCCGCCTGGGAGTTGGCCACCGCAGATGCCCGACCGCCGGTGGCCGGACGGTCCAGGGTGTTCGCGACTTCATCCGAGCCGGCGAACACGCGCAGATCGTACAAACGCTCCTTGAGCCAGACGCCTGTTGCGCGCGCGCTCTGTGCGCTCTCCGAAAGGAGATCCTCCGTGATCTTGTTCTCGAGTGCGTGCCGATTCTGGTTGTAGGAGATTCCGAGCATGACGCCCGACGGGAGGAGCGCGGCGACAACAGCGAACGCGAGAACTCTGCTCCGAATGCTCTCGAGTCGAGGGAAAGGGAGGTATTTGGCGCGCGCGCGCGGAGTAACCGCGTTCACGGCTGACGCAGGCCTGATTGGCGTGACACCATCGGGGGACGTGGACATCACGTAAAAGACGATTTAACCCCCGTTGAGCTACCGGGGAATTTCTGGAGACGATCAACACAAATCGGCGTGAGATGTTTACTCTGCCGGAGAAACATCTGACGCCATCCAGGTCACAATTGTGTTGCGATCCGGTCGTTTGCCAGGGACGCTGTTCTGCGATGTCCTCCTGCGAGCATTTCCGCAACATCATAACCCCGATCGCAGCCCCAGAGAATTGACCGAAACCATTGCTACTGCTGAGCTTGCCTTGCTCACATTTCTGCGGATCATCGCAAGCACCAATCGACGGGAGACGACTGAGATACCTAACCGCTTGCCCTACCGCTACTTAGGGTCAATTATCAACATTGATTTTAACATGTTGTGGAGCTACATTAAACGCTACCTCAAACGGAGGCGTTTTTGTCCTCCCACCCCGCCTCCGAACCCAGTAGCAACCACCGGATTTAATGACGGCTCCGAACAACAGAGAGCGCATCCTTCCGCGCCTCATTCACGAAGAAATCAAAGAATCGTTCATCAACTACTCGATGAGCGTCATAGTCTCTCGTGCGCTGCCCGACGTGCGCGATGGACTCAAGCCGGTGCACCGGCGCGTACTCTACGCGATGAACGAGCTCGGTCTCGTTCCGGGGCGGCCCTACAAGAAGTCCGCGACCGTCGTCGGCGACGTGCTCGGGAAGTATCATCCGCACGGCGACCAGTCGGTATACGACGCGCTAGTGCGCATGGTGCAGGATTTCTCGCTCCGCTATCCGCTCGTCGACGGCCAGGGAAACTTCGGCAGCGTTGATGGTGATCCCGCCGCCGCGTACCGCTACACTGAATCGCGTCTCACCCGCATTGCTGTGGAGATGCTGGCCGACATCGACAAGAACACCGTCGATTTCGCCCCGAACTTCGACGACAGGCTGCTCGAGCCAAAGGTTCTGCCCTCGGCCATTCCGAATCTCGTCGTCAACGGCTCTTCGGGAATCGCCGTCGGCATGGCGACCAACATTCCGCCGCATAATCTCCACGAAGTCGTCGCCGCTATCACCGCGTTGATCGACAATCCGGAGCTGACGCCGACCGAGATCAGAAAACTGATCAAAGGGCCCGACTTCCCGACTGGCGGCTACATCTACGGCCGCGCCGGCATCAAGGATTATCAGGAGACTGGACGCGGGCGGATCGTGATGCGCGCGCGCGCGGTCATCGAGGAGAAGGAGTCCTCGAGCAAGTCGCAGATCGTGGTCACCGAGCTCCCCTACCAGGTCAACAAGGCCAAGCTGATCGGAGACATGGCCGAGCTGGTAAAGGCAGGGAAGCTCGAGGGAATTTCCGCGCTCCGCGACGAATCCGACAAAGACGGCATGCGGGTCGTAATCGAGCTCAAGCGCGACGCGATTCCTCGCGTGGTGCTCAACCAGCTGTACAAGCACACGGTGATGCAGTCGACCTTCGGCGTCATCATGCTGGCGCTCGTACCCGACTCACACACGACCCAACTGGTGCCGAAGGTGATGCCGCTCAAGGAAGTGCTGCAGCACTACATCGAGCATCGGCACCAGGTCGTAGTACGTCGCACTCAGTTCGAGCTGGATAAGGCGCTCGAGCGCGAGCACATCCTCGAGGGGCTCAAGATCGCCGTCGACAACATCGATGCGGTGATCAAGCTCATTCGCGCGGCCGACGACACGCCGACGGCGAGCGCACAGCTTCAGAAGCGGTTCAAGCTCAGTGAGAGACAGGCCGAGGCCATCCTCAACATGCGTCTGGCGAAGCTCACTGGTCTGGAGATCGAAAAGCTCGAGGCCGAGCTGAAGGAAGTCCTCGCTTTCATAAAGGAGATGAGGGAGATCCTCGCGTCCAAGCCACGCCGGCTGAAGATCATCCGCGACGAGCTGCAGCAGGTGTCGGACAAATACGGTGACGAGCGCCGGTCCGAGATCACGAGCGACGAAGGCGAGTTCACGATCGAAGACCTGATCGCCGAAGAGGACATGGTCATCACCATCTC
>DHJO01000067.1:13304-16741 GCA_002404375.1 Gemmatimonadales bacterium UBA4718
TTGAAGGACGAGGATTTCATCGAGCGTCTCTTCATCGGCTCGACGCACGACTACATCCTCTGTTTCACGGATGACGGCCGGTGCTTCTGGTTGAAAGTTCATGAGATCCCGCAGGCCGGACGCGCGGCCAAGGGCAAACCGATCGTCAATCTGATCAACGTCTCGCCGGAGACGCAGGTCAAGGCGATGGTTCCGGTGCGCGAGTTCTCCGAGACGCAGTTCCTTCTCTTCTGCACGAAAAACGGAACCGTCAAGAAGAGCGCCCTCTCTCAGTACTCGAACGTCCGTCAGACGGGAATCAAGGCCATCAAGATCGACAAGGACGACCAACTGATCGATGTGCAGGTGACGAGCGGGTCGAACGATATCGTTCTGGCGACGCGTCATGGTCTTTCAGTGCGATTCCACGAAATGGATGTGCGCGAGATGGGGCGCGACACGACCGGTGTCAAAGGCGTCGAGCTGAGGGAAGGCGACTCGGTAATTGGCATGGTCGTCGTCAAGCGCGACGCGACGCTGCTCGTTGTCACCGAGCGCGGCCTCGGGAAGTGCTCCAACATCGCCGATTATCGGGTGCAGAAGCGCGGCGGAAAGGGCATCATCACCGTCAATAGAACTGAGAAAACAGGCGATGTCGTTGCCCTGATGGAGGTTCTCCCTGCCGACGAGATCATGATCATCACAAAACATGGTGTGATCCTCCGGTCTTCGGTGTCGCAGGTCAGGGTCACCGGGCGTATCGCGCAGGGGGTCAAGCTCGTCAATCTCGACGAAGGAGATGTCGTTACAGCCGTCGCCCGAGTAGTACCCGAAGATGAAGGCGATGAGACGGAGAATGGCGCGCCGGCGAGCGAGGCCGAACAGGTCGAGGCCCTAACCGACGAATGATAAAACAACGTCCTGACGTGAGGGCACAGCTCGAGGAAATCGAGAAGCTGCGTTCGGCGCTGCGCAATGCAGAGGCCGAAGTGCAGCGTCTCCTCGAGGAAGCTGCCGCACGCGGGGCGCTCGTTGACATTCTGCACGATGTGATGGGCTCGCTCTCGATGGGTGAGCTGTTTCACATGCTCGCGCGCCGTCTCGCCCGCGCGCTCAATCTGAGTCACTCCTCCGTGATTTTCGCCAAGAGCGGTGACACTCACGGCACCGTGGCCTCGGCTCACGAAGATCCGCAGCTGGAGAATCTCCAGGTCGAGCTGGATAAATACCCTGAAATCGAAGCAGCGCTCGCCGGCGAGAAGCCGGTTCTGATCCCCGACATCTGGCACTCCGACGCCTACAGGGTTCTGCGCGAAGCTTGGGAGAAGGATGGCAGCGTCATCTCGGTGCGCTCCATTATCGCGCTGCCGTTCCGGCTCGATCTCGAGCGCACCGGAGTGTTCCTGCTGCGCCGGACGGCGGACAAGGCGTCGCTCAACGACGCCGACGTCGAATTTGCGGAGACCGTGGTCAAGAGCGCGATGAACGCGATGCGCCGGGCGCACATGGTGGAAGTGACTCAGGCCGACAACATTCGCCTCGAAGCACTCGCTCGCACCGATCCGCTCACGCAGCTGCTCAATCGGCGCGCGCTCCTTACGCAGCTCGCCACGGAAGTCGAGCGCGTGCGCCGGTACAACGCGCCGCTGAGCATTCTGATGATCGATGTCGACTCCTTCAAGGAAGTGAACGACACTTACGGGCACCTCGCCGGGGATCAGGTGCTGGTCGAAGTCGCGCTCCTGCTCGCGCGTACGGCGCGCAGTGTCGACGCGGTTGCGCGCTATGGCGGCGACGAGTTCGTGATCGCGGTTCCCGAGACGAGCGAGGCGGGCGCGATCGCGTTTGCGGAGAGACTCCGCGACAAGATCCAGGCGCACCCGTTCGACATCGGCAAGGGCGAGCCGCTGCGCCTCACGGTCAGCATCGGAGTCGCCGATTTCCCGGTCCCGAGAGTCGAGACCGCCGAAGACCTGCTCGATTGCGCCGACCGCGCACTCTACCGCGCCAAGGCTGGCGGACGTAATCTGGTGTGTGCCTAAAACTCCAGTAAGCTTTGCGGTTGTAATGTTGATCGCCCTCGGCGGATGTCTTGTGGATTCTTCCAAGAAAGAGACAACCGCCGACACGACGCACCTGGCCCCAGTCGTGACCGTCACGCCCGTCAATCGCGGCACCCAGGGGATGGCGGAGCGCGTGATGTGGACGTTTTCACCCGACAGGAAATCCGTGCTGGTGATTGCTGACCCGGGCGGCGTCGAGAACGAGCCGGTGCCCAACGGGTTCTTTTTCGCCGACGAGTCGCGCGGGTTCCAGACGCAGATGGACAGCGTGTGGGATGTCGTGCCGTCGCCCGACTGGAAATGGATCGGCTTTGGCCGTGCCTATTCTGTTGTTGGCGGCGCTGGAACAGGAGCCGATCTCCTCACCGATGTGTCGCGCCGCACGTCGATCGATACCGCGACGCTGCGCGCCGGCTCGTTTGCGTCGAGTGGGATGTCGATGTCGCGCGCGGTCGCGCAAGCTGGAGTCATTCACATCCCGGAGAATCCGCGCGCGAGTGCCGCCTCGGACAGTGCCGCGCCGAGGCTCTTTCCCGTCGCGCGCGGATGGCGTGTCCGTTGGACGGCCGACGGATCAACTCTGGCGCTTGGCAACAGCCCGTCGCGAGCGGTCGACAACGAGCCCAGCCAGACCTGGTCTGCCCTCGATCCGGTGACGGGCGCGCTTCACGGGACGTTGCC
The DNA here is from genome assembly GCA_002404375.1 of Gemmatimonadales bacterium UBA4718. Lineage (GTDB taxonomy): Bacteria > Gemmatimonadota > Gemmatimonadetes > Gemmatimonadales > Gemmatimonadaceae > UBA4720. The sequence continues at coordinate 16,028 of DHJO01000067.1, forward strand.
AGCGAACTCGAAGCTTGCCGAGGTGAAGTTCACCCAGGGTCCGACGCTCGACCGATCGCTGCCGGTGGACATGAGCAAGTCGCCGCCGATTCCGATCCAGCACGGGAACCAGACCTTCAACGTGCAGAGCGAGCGCGGCGTGATCACGCTGGTCGAGACCACGCCCGGGTCGGCAACTAAAGCCGCGCCGCGCGTTGTTGGGGCGGGGATGGCGTTGGCGGCGACCGCGGGGGGTCGCTACATCATCGCCTTGGCGCCGCGGGCTCGCCCCGATCCAAATGAGCCTGCCGTTGAACCGGTGGTGTACACGGTCACTTGGTGACTGCAACCGAACGAATGGTGAACCGCTGAACAACAACTGAACGAGTGGTGAGCTGCCAGCTTTCAAGCTGTTAGCATTTTAGCCTCACTACGTCGGGACGTTAGTGACGCCCTTCTCAGTACAATCAACCGCTTCCGCCATCACGCCATTGAGTGGCGTCCCGACGTTTTACGGCTAAGAGCTATCGGCTTTGGTCAGCTAGGAGCTCGCCACTCGTTCAGTTGCAGTTTCGGGCTTAGCTAGCGCCCGATCCGTCGCAGTTCGACCAGCAGACAGTGATCCTGAACAACATCGATCCCCGCTCGCGCGAGTCGTTCCGCAGCCTCGTCGTTCCGAATGCCTAACTGAAACCAGACCGACCTGGGCTTCTTGGCGATGATGTCGTCGACGTG
>DHJO01000067.1:16877-18263 GCA_002404375.1 Gemmatimonadales bacterium UBA4718
GGCTTGATGCCGAGCACCGCGATTCGATGCGTGTTCTCCAGCAGCTGTTTTATCTGTTCGGGCTTGTCGAGCAGATGCTCGTGCCAATCAGTCGTGTCAACCTGTGCCGTCATCAATTCTCACTCTGCGTACGCGGGGTAACGGTATCCACAGTGCCGGCATAAATTGCAAGAGCGAGTCCAGCTCAACTTTCCGGAGTTCAGTTTAATGCGGATGTTAGTTCTCGGCGCCGGCCTTCAAGGCTCGGCCTGCGCTTATGATTTATTGCAGAATCCAGATGTAAAGGAAGTCCGTCTCGCCGATCTGCACACCGACCATCTGGCGCCGTTCCTGGCGCCGTACTCGGGCAAGCGGCTGATCTTCACGCCTCTCGACGTGCGCGACAAGGACGCAGTGCTTGCGCTGATGCGCCAGTCGGATGCGGCCATGAGCGCGATCCCGTACTACCTCAACTACGAGCTCGCGGCGCTGGCGATGCAGGCGGGTGTGCACTTTGCCGACCTTGGTGGGAACACGGAGATCGTCTTCAAGCAGAAGACTCTCGACGCGGAAGCGAAAAGGAAAAACATCACCATCATTCCCGACTGCGGCCTCGCGCCGGGAATGGTGAACATCCTCGCCGAGCACGCGATCAATCAGCTGGACACTGTGGAGAGCGTGCGGATATTCGTGGGCGGATTGCCGCAGAACCCCGAGCCGCCGCTCAATTATCAGATCGTGTACTCGCTCGAAGGAGTTCTGGACTACTACACGACTTTGTCGTGGATCCTCCGCGGCGGCAAGCGCACGCAGGTCAGGGCGTTGTCCGAAATAGAAGCGGTCCGCTTCGACGGATCAGTCGGTGAGCTCGAAGGCTTCCACACCGCCGGTGGTCTCTCGACGATGGCGTTCCGGTATGAAGGCAAGATTCCCACGATGGAGTACAAGACGCTTCGCTACCCCGGGCACGCGCTAATCATGGAAGCGATCCGCGAGCTGGGACTTCTGGAGCTGACTCCGGTGGATGTCAAAGGAATGAAGGTCGTCCCGCGCGATCTGGTCGTCGCGGCGATGGGGCCGCGCCTCACGAAGCCGGACGCACACGACCTGGTCGCACTGCGCGTCGTCGCCGAAGGTAAGAAAGGCGGCAAGCCGAAGAAAGTCGGCTATGAGATGGTTGACTACTACGACGAAAAGACCGAAATCAGCGCGATGGAACGCTCGACTGGGTACTCGCTGTCAATTACGGGTCAGATGCAGGCGCGCGGGGAAATCGGCAAAGCCGGCGTGTTCACGCCCGATGAGGCAATTCCAGCGGACAAGTACATCGCGGAGCTCAAGAAACGGGGCGTTGTCATCAAGGAAATGAAGGTTTGAAATACGGGTGACAACTGAACTGAACGGGGT
>DHJO01000048.1:0-1520 GCA_002404375.1 Gemmatimonadales bacterium UBA4718
TTCCCGCCGATTCATCGAGACCTCGTGCGGGACGTGTTGCGCGATCTCGCCGATGCGCTTCGCGCGTATATCGTTGGGCAGCTTCTGACGATGACATTCCTCGCGGCCCTCACGGCGCTGGGCCTTTACATACTCGGTGTTCCATACTGGCTGACTTTCGGAATATTCACCGGTCTCGTGGCCGTGGTTCCGTTCTTCGGCACGCTCTTGTCGACGACCCTGCCGGCGCTCTTCGTGCTCGGCGGACCTGGTGGCGGAACGCGCGCCTTATACGTGCTGCTCCTGGGCGTGGTGATTCACCTGATCGAAGGGAATCTCGTTTCGCCGCTCGTGATGTCCAAGAAGATCGACATGCCCCCGGTGCTCACCATCACCGCGGTATTGATCATCGGCAAATTGCTCGGCCCGCTCGGTCTCGTGGTCGCGCTGCCGACACTCGTGACGGTGATGGTGATCGTCCGACGAATCCTCATCAACCGCATTTACGAGGGCAAAGGATTCAGGAAGAGCACCCGCGACAGGATCTTCGTGTTGCGGGTGCCCGTTCCGGACGGCGGTGTGATCGTCCCTTCGCAGCTCCCGCCTGATTTGATCAGCGTCAGGGAGAGGCCGGTCAAGAAAACGGCGTAAGGGAGTTTCGAACTCCCGTCGGAATCGCGATGCAATGCTTCCATCAGCGTCGCAACGATCCTCTACGGTATCGGGCGATACGCGAAGCTTCCCGCTCACCTTTGCGGGAGTCGTCGCATGCGCGCACTGTGCGTCCGAAGCCTGACCAAGACTTATCTTGCGGGCCCACGAGGTCGCGCTACCACGATCCCCGCTCTGCGCGAAGTGAATCTCGATGTCGATCGCGGTGAGATCATTGGCCTGGTCGGGCGGCCGGGATCAGGCAAATCCACGCTCCTGCTCTGTCTGGCAGGCCTTCTTCGCAGCGACGACGGCACGATCACCTGGTTCGGTGAGCAGATAACCGGGCACCACGTGCCACCCGGACTCGCCTACGTTCCGCAGCGCACGGGCTACTACTCCTTTCTCACCGTTCGCGAAGCGCTCGAGTACTACGCGACGCTGCACGACCTGTCGTCAGCGCATCGCGCCTCACAGGTCGACGCCGCCCTTCGCGAAGTTTCGCTCCAGGTCCACTCGGCGCGCCGGGTGAGCCATCTCTCGCCGAGCTTGCTGCAGCGGCTCGGACTCGCGCAGGCGTTGATTGGTTCGCCGCGCGCGATCCTTCTCGACGAGACGCTGTGGGGCGAAGGGTTGCTGTTCGACAAGGATATCGTCGCGCTTCTCACCAGGCTCTCCCGGCGCGGCGTGACGATCCTCATCTCCGCGCCGAATCCCGTGGAGCTCCACCGGGTCGCCGGCCGCATCGTCATGATGGCTGAGGGCCGGGTGGTGAGCCTGCGTCGTCTTGATCCTGCTTTCGCGGCGGCGGTCTGATGTCTAGCTTCCGCGAATGTCCGACGTTCGTCTATACAACACCCTCACGCGGCAGATCGAGACGTTCGCCCCCG
>DHJO01000048.1:1696-2208 GCA_002404375.1 Gemmatimonadales bacterium UBA4718
GATGACAAGATCATCAAGGCGGCGAGCGATCAGGGCGTGGCCATCAGCGAGGTGACGGCCCCCGTGGTGCGCACCTTCAACGAGGATCGCTCGTTCCTGAGAATCCAGGACGCCGAGTTTTATCCGCGTGCGACGGATCACATCCCCGAAATGATCGCGATCGTCGAGCGGCTCATCGAGCGGAAGCTCGCCTATCTTGCCGACGACAGGTCAGTTTACTACGCGATCGACAAGTTCAAGGGATATGGGAAGCTCTCGCGTCTCGACACCCGCGAAGTGAAGGCGGGCGCCCGTGTGATTCAGGACGACTACTCCAAGGAGAACGCCCAGGACTTCGCGCTGTGGAAAGCGGCAAAGCCCGAAGACGAGGTGACCGGCGCGGCGTGGGATTCTCCCTGGGGCAGGGGACGCCCCGGGTGGCATCTCGAGTGCTCGGCGATGGCGATGAAATTCCTCGGGGAGACCCTCGACATCCATTGCGGCGGAATCGATCTCATCTTCCCGCACCACGA
>DHJO01000048.1:2299-3131 GCA_002404375.1 Gemmatimonadales bacterium UBA4718
GGCGAATTCCTGCTCACCGATGGCAGCAAGATGGCGAAGCGATTGGGCAACGTCGCGACGGTTCAGGATCTTCGCGACCAGGGCGTTCCAGCCGCTGCGTTCCGTCATTTCGTCTTCTCCACGCACTACCGCAAGCAGCTCAACATGTCCGGCGATGCGCTGGAAGCGTCGATGGAAGGTGTACGCCGCATCGCTGATTTTGCCGAACGATTGGCGGATGCAACGGCGGCGACGCCGGAACTGGAGAAGGTGGCCGATGAAGCCGAAGCGGAATTTCTGTCCGCGCTCTACGACGATCTCAACGCGCCAATCGCGCTCGGCGCTCTGTTCACGTTCATACGGCGGGCCAACGCGGAGCTGGATCGCAACGGCGTCGATCGGCGCGCGCTGGAGAGAGCGCGCGAAGTGTTCGCGCGGATCAATTCCGTTCTCGATGTAGTACCGGAGGCGGCGGACTCGGACCCTGAGCTGATGCAATGGATCGAGGAGAAACTCGCCGCGAGAAAGAACGCGCGCTCCAGACGGGAATTTGCTCAGGCCGATGCTATTCGAGCGGAGATCGAGGGCAGAGGAATTGCGATCGAAGACGGTCCTCAGGGGACCAAATGGAAGAAGCTTCGGTAGATACCATCCAGTTTCTGGTTCGCTTGGTTTGGCCAATTGGCCTCATCGCGATCGGTCTCGGCGTTCTTACGGTCGGCTTCGCGGGATTTGCGACGGCCAGACCAAAGAGCGCCAATGAAGAAATTGGGCTACCACCTAGCTCGATGGTCGAGCGAATCGTCGTCGGACTGTGCGCCGCAGCCTCCTCGCTCGGGCTCGTGGTCGCCGT
>DHJO01000048.1:3197-3604 GCA_002404375.1 Gemmatimonadales bacterium UBA4718
TGCGGAAGGCTTCGCTTTATTGGCTTTGGGCACGACGGCGATACTCGGCATGTGGTCGGTCGGATTTCTTTTTCTTCCGCTCCTGGTGCCGATGGCGTGGGTTTGCATCCACCACCTTCGTGAAGTGGACAAGATGCGACGGCTTCGTGGCGGAACTGCCGCTGGGGCAGGCATCTAGGACTAAGGGTTATACGGATGCTTCGGAGGAGCCATATCTCCGTACGGAGCAATCAGCCCGATCCGTTAAACCCCCCGAGGAACGATCCATATAATCAGGCTTCTTCCGAAGCATCCGTATAACCCCTCTTCATAGATGCCAGCCCGAGCGGCCCTTAAAACCGGTCCCAGGAGTGACAAGTTTGGGTCAGTGATTGGGTTGACTCACCGGGCTAAGTTGGCTATTCTAC
>DHJO01000236.1:0-7700 GCA_002404375.1 Gemmatimonadales bacterium UBA4718
TCGAATCCGAGCGTGATGCTCGCCGCGGGATTGCTCGCCCGGAACGCGGTCGAGAAGGGACTGATGTCCAAGCCGTGGGTTAAGACGAGTCTCGCGCCAGGATCGAAGGTAGTGACCGATTATTTCCGAGCGGCGAACGTGATGGACGCGCTCCAGAAGCTCCGCTTCAACGTCGTCGGCTTTGGATGTACAACGTGCATCGGGAATTCAGGCCCACTGCCGCAACCGATCGCCGAGGCGGTTGAGGCGAACAAGCTGGTCGTGGCCGCGGTGCTGTCGGGCAACCGCAACTTCGAGGGGCGCATCAATCCGCTCACGCGGTTCAACTATCTGGCGTCCCCCCCGCTCGTCGTCGCGTATGCGCTCGCCGGCCGAATGGACATCGATTTCAACACTGAGCCGATCGGCGTCGGAAAGAGCGGCCCGGTTTTTCTGCGCGACATCTGGCCCGCGCCAAAGGAAGTGGAAGACGAGATCCTGCGCTCAGTGAAAGCGGAGATGTTCAAGGCGCAGTACTCCAACGTCTTTCACGGAGACGACAACTGGAGAAGCCTGCCGGTTCCCGAAGGCGATCTGTACGCGTGGGATCCCGTCTCTACCTACGTGAAGAATCCTCCGTTTTTTGACGGGATGACGCTCACGCCACCCGGAATTCGACCGATCGAGGGAGCGCGAGCGTTGGGAATGTTCGGAGACTCGATCACCACCGACCACATTTCTCCGGCCGGATCCATTCCCGCCGCGAGTCCGGCCGGCAAATGGCTGATCGAGCAGGGTGTCAAGGCGGTCGACTTCAATTCATACGGCGCGCGCAGAGGAAATCACGAGGTGATGATGCGCGGCACCTTCGCCAATATCCGACTGCGCAACGAGCTCGCGCCGGGCACGGAGGGTGGCTGGACCACGCGTAAGTCTGGCGAGAAGGCAGTCTCGATTTACGAAGCGTCTTTGGAGTACCAGAAGAACGGCGTCCCGCTCGTCATCATCGCTGGCAAGGAGTACGGCACAGGCTCGTCGCGCGATTGGGCTGCGAAAGGCACGCTGCTGCTCGGTGTGCGCGCCGTCATCGCCGAGTCATTCGAGAGGATTCACCGCTCGAATCTGGTTGGGATGGGCGTTGTTCCCCTCGAGTTCGTGAACGGTGAAACCCGCGCAACGCATGGGCTCACCGGATTCGAGACATTCGACTTCGACGGATTGTCGGATGCGATGAAGCCTCGCCAGGTCGTGACGGTTCGAGCGCGCGGCGCCGACGGGAAGGAGAAGACGTTTCAGGCTGTGTCGAGGATCGACACGCCGGAGGAGATGAGTTACTACCGGCACGGTGGAATTCTGCCGTACGTGCTCAGGCAGCTGGTAGGGAAGGCGCCGGCGTAGATCAAAAGGTGAACATTGCGATCGCTGCTCCGAACATGGCAGCAGTTGTCAGCCATACCACTGACCGTCCGAGAACCGAGCTTGGCTGATTCTGCATGAGTTTGCGGTCAGAGGCCGCAATGACGATCCCGAGGAGAAGGAAGGGCGCGAGGAGCCCATTGAGTATCGCAGTCCAATACAGAGCCTTCACGGGATTCACGTTTGCGAAGTCGAGTCCGCCGCCAATCCCCATGGCGATGATCACGACGACATAGAACGCTCGTGCCCTCCCGAATCGCTCGTCGATTCCCTGATTCCAGCCGAAGGTCTCGGCAAACGCATAGGCAGCCGAGCCCGCGAGTGTTGGGATCGCCAAGGCTCCAGTGCCGAGTAGTCCCACCGTATAGAGCAAAGTCGCAAGGTTGCCGGCGAGAGGTCGCAGCGCAGCGGCAATCTCAGCACTTGTGTTGACCTGCGTAATGCCGGCGCTGTGCAAGGTGAGGGCGGTCGTCAGGATGATGAAGAACATCGCGACGTTGGAGAAGAACGTGCCGATCCCGACATCCCATTTGCGAGCCTGGATCTCTTCCGGAGTCGCGCCCCTTCGTGCGACAATGGTGTGGCGACCCATGGCCTTTTCTTCCTCGACCTCCTGCGATGCCTGCCAGAAGAAGAGATATGGGCTGATCGTTGTCCCCAGAATGGCGACGACCATCGCCCATTCTCCGCGCTCGCGCGGCATTTTCGGCAAAAAAGTGTCGTGAGCGACGTGGCGCCAGCTCGGTCCCACGATAAGCGCAGCAAAGACGTAGGCGAAAAGAACCAGCGCCAGCCATTTTAGTACGTTCGCGATCAGGACATACCGGAGCCGCACTGTCGCCCAGGCAATCAGCACGCCGAATAAGACCACCCATACGTGTGAGGTAACGTGAGTCAGTAGCCCGGCCGCGTCTGCCATGCCGGACAGGTCGGATCCGATGTTGATTGTGTTCGCGATGAAGAGGGCGCCACATGCGGCCAGAAGAACGGGACGAGGAAATTTTCTCCGCAGTGCCCCCATCAGGCCGCGCCCGGTCACCATGCCAATCCGCGCGCACATCGTCTGGACCGCCGCCATCAGCGGCCATGTTATGAGTGCGGTCCAGAGGAGGCTCGTGCCGAACTGCGCGCCGGCAACAGAGTAAGTCGCGATGCCTGACGGATCATCGTCCGCCGCACCTGTGATTACGCCAGGACCAAGCGCCCGCCAAAATCGGCGGAGAGCACGGAACGGATGCGTGCCTCGCGACACCATCGTTTGCTTTTCTGCGTCTCCGGACACTATCGATACTCCGAGCGCAAACCTTGGCCGTTAATGGATGCGAGCTGCATGAAGACGCCTAACAGCGCCGCGAGTGCTCAAATAGTTGGTCGGGTGAATTCCGGCGGCGTGGACGTTGTCGTCCCGTCCTTGCGCTTCCTAAGCTGGAATTGCGGCATCGAAGCGCTGATTTGCTCAGCCAGGTCCTGCTCCATCTTCTTCGGGTCGAGCGGCTCCAGCATCGCTCTCAGCTCGGGGTCGTCGGCGAGCGCGAGGTTCAGACGGGCGTACAGACCCGCCACGAGGTGCAGCGTCTTTGTAATCTCCTCCTCCATTCTGAGATTCACCTGCAGCGTTAGCTCCTCGCGCAGCTCGCCGATCTTCGACTCCCGGCTCTGGGTCATCAGCACGAAGATCGACAGAAAGATCGCCTCGAGCGAGACGATCGTGGTAAGCATGCCGTACGGGTACGGATCGAACTTTTTCAGCCCCGAGAACGGCAGGTTCCAGTAGATCCAGCCGATGAAAATGAGCGCGTGGATGACGAGGAACGGCGTGGAGCTGGCGAAGCCGATCATCCGGTCGGCAATGATCTCCATCTGCGAGCGATTGGCGGAGTGTTGTGCCTTGATCGCGCGGAACGCCTTGTTGATGCCGGCGCTTCGGCGCAGCCGCCGCTCTCCGGAGGCCGGTGTGGCTGATCGAAGATCTACGGACGTATTCTTCTCTTGGCCCATATCTCGACTGGAGGCGACAACCTAAGCTAACGCAATCAGCCGGCCACTTCCTGTGCCGACACAACGCGTTAACCTTTCACTCATGGCCACCACGTCGGCATTCACAATCGGAATTATCCAAGAAGCAGTCACGAACGACGTAGAAAAGAACGTCGAGCGGGCTATCGTGCGCATCCGCGAGGCGGCCGAGCGTGGCGCGCAGATCGTCTGCCTTCAGGAGTTGTTCAACGCGCCTTACTTCGCCAAGTCCCAGAAGCACGAGCGCTTCGATCTCGCCGAGCCGATTCCGGGGCCGACGATCGAAAGAATGCGGAAAGTCGCGCGGGAGCTCGAGATAGTAATTATCGTACCCATTTTCGAGCGGCAGGCAGCCGGCGTCTATCGAAATTCCGCGGCTGTCATTGACGCCGATGGCGCTCTGCTGGGCGCGTATCGCAAGATGCATATCCCCGACGATCCGCTCTTCAACGAGAAATTCTACTTCACTCCCGGCGATTCGCACGTTGCCGACGACGGCGATCACAAGGGCGCGAACGGATTTCGCGTCTGGAAGACGCGTTACGCGAACGTTGGCGTTCTGATCTGCTGGGACCAGTGGTATCCCGAAGCCGCGCGCATCACCAGCCTGCTCGGCGCTGACATCCTGCTTTATCCCACTGCGATAGGCTGGCATCCATCTGAGAAGAAGGAATTCGGCGAGGCGCAGGTCGAAGCGTGGCGCACAGCACAGAGAGCGCACGCGATCGCGAACGGTGTGTACGTAGCGGCGCCGAATCGCGTTGGACACGAGGACGAACCCGGCACCGATGGCATCGAGTTCTTTGGACACTCGTTCATCTGCGATCCGTTCGGAAGGATTCTCGCTGAGGCGGGGACGGAGCCGGCGGTGCTAGTCGCTAAGTGCGACAGAGCCCTCATCGAGAGCACGCGTCGCAACTGGCCCTTTCTGCGCGACAGGCGCATCGACGCTTACGCGCCGATCCTCAATCGCTACATCGGATGAAGAAACGCGCTCCTCGAACCGCGAGCAGTCGCGCGGGCGCCGCTCCGAAGAGAAGCGGCGCTTTGACTATGGAGCTTTCGCTGGGCAGACGCATGCCCGCCGAGTGGGAGCAGCACGACGCGACGTGGATCGCGTGGCCTCACCACGAGCCTGACTGGCCGGGCAAGCTCGCGCCGATACCATGGGTGTACGCCGAGATCGTCCGCGCGCTCAGCGATTACGACCGCGTCGAGATTCTGTGTCACGACGCGACAGTCGCGGACAATGCACGTGCGTTGTTGGCCGCGCACGGCGTGAATGAGCGTCGCTATCGCCTGCATACTGTCTCCAACGACCGGGTGTGGCTTCGCGATTCCGCGCCGACCGGTGTGTTGCGGGCGGACGGACGAGTCGAGCTGATCAACTGGGGATTCAACGGTTGGGCGAAGTACGACAACTACAAGAGAGACGCCGGAATCGGCGCCGAGCTGGAGCGCATCACCGGATTATCGCGGATCGTACCAATTCGGCCCGACACCGGAGAGCGCCTCATCCTCGAGGGCGGGGGGATCGAGGTAAATGGCGCCGGCAGGATGCTCGTCACCGAAGAATGGCTTCTCACTCCTGTTCAGGTCCGGAATCCGGGCATGCTGGCCGGGGACTACGAGAAGGCGTTCGATGAGTATCTGGGTGTTACCGATATTATATGGTTGGGTGAGGGGGCGGCTGGTGACGACACCCACGGGCACGTAGACGATATCGCTCGGTTCAGCTCGCGCGATGCCGTGATTCTGGCGTACGAGCAGGATCCGTCCGACGATAACCACGTGCGATCGGTGGACAATCTCCGCCGGCTCCAGCTTGCGGCAGAGAAACGTCCTTTGCGGATAGTCACGATTCCCTTCCCTCGCCCTGTAATGATGAATGGAGAGAGGCTGCCGGCGAGCTATGCGAATTTCTACATTGCGAATGGCGCCGTTCTTGTACCGACTTTCAACGATCCCGCCGATCGCGTGGCGCTCAACGGAATCGCTGAGGCGTTTCCGCGCTACACGGTGATCGGCATACACGCTGTGGATCTGGTGTGGGGACTCGGCACGCTCCACTGCCTGACACAGCAGCAACCCTCCGCCGCGGCCGGGAAGCGATGAAGATTCACACAGATATGAAGTTCACTGGGCAATGAAGACTCAAAAAGATATGAAGGTCACGAGGCCATGAAGATTCACAAAGATATGAAGGTCACCGGACGATGAAAATCACGTTGACCGGCGAAGAATCGCTCAGACTGGAACCGACGTCCGGCCAGCTGACCATCGAAGCGCCGACGCCTGACGTTCAGTACTCTCCGTTTCACATGCTCGGCAGCGCGCTCGGCGGGTGCACGTTATTCGTTTTGCAAAGCTGGGCCTCAAACAAGAATCTCGGAGTGAACGACCTCAAGGTCGATGTGAGCTGGGACTTCGTGGAAGGACAGCATCGCGTCGGCTCGATGAAAGTGCAGCTGGTATGGCCGAGCCTTTCCGCGGAGCTGTGGCCGAGGGCGATCCGCGTGGCGAATCTGTGTGGGATTCACAACACGCTGACGCATCCGCCTCGGATCACGGTTGAAGCCGCCGGCGTGGAGTCTCCGCCAATCGAGGCATCATCGTGACCGCTGTGCCAGTCGTTCGATTCACTGTCGCCGGTCATGAGGCACACGACCATCCTGTCGCGCCGACCATTGGTGAGCCGGGCAGACGTTACACCGTGATCTATGACGGTCACTGCAAGGTGTGCGGGCGGATGGTGAAGATGCTGACCAAGTGGGATCGGAATCACGAGCTCGAAATCATTCCGTCGCAGGCGCCTGGTATTCGGGAGAGATTTCCCTGGATTCCTCGTCGCGCCTACGTGGAGTCGGTGCAGGTCGTGAGAACCCGCGATGGCAAGACGTGGCAGGGAGCGGCGGCACTCGAGGAGTTGCTGAAGACCCTGCCGAAGGGGCGGTTGATCTCGTGGTTGTTCAAGATTCCGCTGGTGCGGCCACTCGTCGATCTGTTCTACAGATGGTTCGCGCGGAATCGATATCGGTTTGGCTGTGGCGAGCACTGTCAGCTGCGCGAGGCGGATCTGGACTACGGAGATGGCTGATCCGACTGGCTTGACGTAATCGGCTGGACGCAACATCATCCTTGCGGCGGCGATCCGCGCCAAACCTCTTGAGACTCCGCCCCAGCCGGAGTCCTGTGAGAGGCAAAGGGGGGCACACTCCCGGATTGGTTTCGTCGGTCCTTTGCGTCACCATGGTGCGCTGCTGGGGAGAACGCCGTGGTGCATCCAAAGGAGAAGTGACGATGCCAACAAACAAGGATCTCAAGCGCCTCGTTCGCGCTCGCATGAGAAAGACGGGCGAAGCCTACACCGCCGCCCGGGTGCACGTCCTCAAAAGGCCCAAGGCAGCGACGATTTCCAAGATCGCGAGTTCCGCCCTTGGCAAAACGCCCAGCTCCACGAGCAGCTCGGTGGACTACGCTACGCTCGCTGGCATGAGCGACGAGAAAGTCAAAGCGAAGACCGGGTGCACCTGGGAACGGTGGGTGCAGGCGCTCGACCGAAAGGGCGCTGAGAGAATGTCGCATCGTGACATTGTCGCGCTGGTCAATGAGAAGTACAAGGTCGAGGATTGGTGGTCGCAGACGGTCACCGTTGGCTACGAGCGCATCAAGGGACTACGCACGCTCGGACAGCGGCGCGACGGCACTTACGAGACCAGCAAATCCCGAACGTTCAACGTTCCAGTGACGACCTTGTTCGATGCGTGGGCCGACGCGAGGATTCGTCGGCGGTGGCTGAATGGCGCGAGCGTGAACGTTCGCACAGCTACGGCACCGAAATCGATGCGCCTCGATTGGACCGATCGGAGCATTATCGCAGTGGGGTTCCTGGCTAAGGGCAAGTCCAAGAGCGCAGTTGCTGTTCAGCACACGAAGCTGCCCGACAAAGAGAGTGCGCAGAATCTCAAGCAGTACTGGTCGGATCGGCTTGACGCGCTGGGTGAGGTTTTGTCCGGACGTTAGTTGCTGACTCTCCTGCACCGAACTCGGCGTTAGTGAAGAAGGCCCCGCATCATGGCGGGGCCTTTTTTCATTGTCAAGACCGCCTAAGTGCCCGCGTAAGGGCCCGGTCGAGCGCGTTCGCAAAGGCCTGCTTCTCACGCGTGCCGTAAGCCGCGTGGCCACCCGTCTCGACGCCGGTTGACCGAAGTTTGTCCATGAAGTTCCGCACCGACAGCCGCTCCCCGATGCTCTCTGTCGTGTACTCATCGCCCCGTGGGTCCAGGACA
>DHJO01000236.1:7856-14421 GCA_002404375.1 Gemmatimonadales bacterium UBA4718
GCGTCGGCGTCGATCCAGAGTGTCATGACCACGAAGTTGTCATTGGGTGTCGGACCGTAGACTGACTGCGTTGTGGGCTGGCGGAAGATAGTCCTCGGCGCCATAGTGGGCACGCCATGGTTCATACTCTTAAAGTGATTGCGGTTGGCGTTACCAGAGCGGGCTACTCGGTGAAAGAGGAGATTCCATTCTTCTTCATGGTATTCCTGATTCCCGCCGCAGTCGCGCTTCTTGTGTGGTGGAGGTATTCGCGGGCTTGAGCGCCCTCGCCCGCTTCGCGGCCGCGGTGCTCGCGACGACTGCGGCCTGTGCGCGGCCTGTGCAAGAAGGCCCCAGCATGTCGATGCGTCTGAATCAGTATCCGCACGCCGCCGAGCCGATCGGAACGGTGCGGCAGATCTACGATGGCGTACTGACGCCGGAAATGGCGGTCAACACCTTTCGGAACATCGACCGGCTCTTTCCCACTCGTACAGTTCTGCACGCGCCCACCCCGATGCCACTGCCGGCGGCGTCCACGCCACTCGGCGCCGTGAGTTTCAGCGACGGCGGCAAGAGGTATGATCTCGACGACTATCTCGAGCTGAATCGCGTCGCCGGGCTCCTCGTGCTCAAGGACGCTCGCGTCAAGCTGGAGAAGTATCGGTTTGGGAACTCGGAGCGCACACGCTGGATGTCGATGTCGATCGCCAAGTCGATTACGTCCACCCTCATTGGTGCGGCGCTGAAGCAGGGCTATATCGCCGCTCTCTCCGACCCCGTTACGCGGTACGTTCCCTCGCTGCGCGGCAGCGCGTACGAGGGCGTCTCGGTACGCGACATCCTCATGATGTCGTCGGGCGTACGCTGGGACGAGACGTATACTGACCCACGATCCGACCGCCGGCGTTTGCTCGAGGCCCAGATCTCCCAGGTGCCAGGCTCTGCGATGGCGGTCATGAGGAGTCTACCGCGAGCGGCGGCTCCAGGCACCTTGAACAACTACAACACGGGTGAAACGCAGGTCGCCGGCGAGATCGTGCGCAGTGCCGTGGGAAAGCCGCTCGCGACATACTTGTCGGAGCGAGTCTGGAGCAGGTTTGGAATGGAGGCGGACGCCAAATGGTGGCTCGATTCGAACGACGGTCACGAGATCGGAGGCAGTGGGTTCAGCGCGACACTCCGCGACTATGGTCGCTTCGGCCTCTTCCTGCTGAATGGTGGGATCGCCGCGGGCGAGGCGATTCTCCCCGACGGGTGGACCCGGGAGGCAACCACTCCGAAGGTTTTGCGCGGAGGCACGCCGCTGAACTACGGATATCTATGGTGGACGGGAACGACTGCTGCTTCCCGACGGGACAGTGCTTATGCGGCGGAGGGCATCTTCGGACAGTTCATTTACATCAATCCAGCCGCGCGTGTTGTGATCGTGGTGTGGAGTGCTCAGCAGAAGCCCACCGGAAGCGCCGTCATCGATGACTGGGCGTTCTTCGACGCCGTTGTCGATGCGTTGAGGTAAGGAACGTCGGCGACCTATGGCGCACTCGCATAATTTGTGATCACTTAGGTGCCACACGCCGCTAATGAGGTGTCAATGAACCGAAGAACATTCGTTCAGTCCATCACCGCCGCCGCAGTCGGCGTCGGCGCCGCACCACATAACCTGCTGGCGACGCGTCGCCTCGACCGCATCGGCCTGGAACTGTACTCGGTGCGACACGCCATGCACGCAGACCCCGAGCGCACTCTCGCGGCGGTGCGCGCCATCGGATACACAGAGGTCGAGCTGTTGTGGTCGTTTGGGAACTTCGGCCGCTCTCCGCAACAGGTGCGCGACACGCTCGCCCACGAAGGATTGCGCGCACCTTCGGCGCACATCTCGCCAGCCACCATTCTCGTCGGTTGGGAGCGGAGTCTCGACACCGCGAAGATGCTCGGGCACGAGTATCTGATCGTGCCGAGCCTTCAGGCCGACCTGGGGCTTTCGCTCGACGACTGGCGTGAATGGGCGGACCGCTTCAACGCCGCTGGCGCGGTCGCCAGACGCGCCGGAGTCTGGCTCGCGTTTCACAACGAGTCCGATCACATGAAGCCGATTGACGGCAAGGTGCCCTACGACGTCTTCGTCGAGCGCACGGATCCGTCGGTGGTCCGACTGCAGCTCGATACCGGCAACATGCTGCAGGGTGGCGGAGATCCGATGCAATACCTCGCGAAGCACCGTGATCGCTATTGGAGCTTTCACTTGAAGGACACAGTCGCTGATCACTCCACTGACACCGAGCTGGGAACGGGGGTATTCGACTTCAAGCGCTTCCTGGCCGCAATTCCCGATCTCGCCCGGAAGCCTTGTCACGTGGAGCAGGAGAACGGTCGCGACGAGTTGGCGAGCGCACGCACGGACTTCGAGTATCTGCGTACGCTCGAATTCTAGGTATCCGAAGTACATTGGAGAACTCGTATGCCGGCTACTCCATACCACTTCGGGCCTGGGCTGCTCATCAAGGCGGCTGCGCCGAGCCAGTTTTCAATGGCGGCGTATTCGCTCACCCAGATAGTCATAGATCTCGAGTCCGGCTATTACATGCTCCGCAGGGATCCTCCGATCCATCGCCAGCTGCACACTTTCCTGATGGGCGGGTTGATCGGCTTGCTATGCGGACTGGTGGTTTCGCGACTCGGCGCGTGGCTGTCGCGGCCGCGTGACGTGGTCGGCGAGGCTCTCGCAGCCGAGTACCGATTATCCAATGCGGTGCTGAGCGGGGTCTTTGGCGGATTGCTGCACCCCGTGCTCGACGGGATCATCTACGCGGACATCCGTCCTTTCCGACCCTTCTCCTCAGCCAATCCGTTGTACGGACTTGTCGGCGCACGAATGGTGTACGAGTTCTGCGTCGTCACCGCGCTCGTTGGCGCAGCGTTGTTGCTCGCCTGGGAGCGGCGCCCGCGAAGACTATAAGTGGATAGCCCGGGTCGGTCGAGCCTCCTCCAGGAGTTCACCACTCAGCAGAATGAAAACGCGTTCCTGAGAGCGTTCTCCTTCTCGACGACCCAGCTTCCTGTCGACTCCGCTTCCGACGTGGAGCTCGCCGACCGCGTCATCATGATGGACGAGATCGGATTCATCTTTCAATTGATGGAGCGCGAGCAGAAAGTCGGGTCGAAGTCCGGCAACTTGGAGAAGTGGATCACCAACTACGTCGTGCGGCGTGGCGTGAAGCAGATCCAGAACACCCGCGATTTGCTCAAGAGCTACGTGGGCCTTTCGCTGGTCAACAACTTCGGGCATCGGGTGTTCATCTCGCCCCGGGACCCCGATCTGTTGGTCAGCGTCGTTGTTTATCGGGTCCCACCGAAAACGCGCGCCTTTCGTGCGGCCCGATTCAAGAAGAACCGGAATGGCGGGTTTGTGCACATCCTGCGCGACGTAGACTACTTCGAGATCGTCCACCATTTTGTCACGCCCGCGGAGCTGACCGACTACTTCGGATTCCGGCGCGATATCCTGATCAGCTGGGATCCCGCGGCAACTGCCGTCAGCGAGGCGGCGCTCATCGGTCAGTATTTGCTCGAGGATTATTCCTCTGCTCCCGACGAAAGGTTCGAAAGCGCCTCGCGCTCGCGCGGCGGACCGACTGCCTGCGAGTTCTCGTTCGTACTCGATAGTCTCGCCACGACTATCGCGTCGCAGGAAGGAGAATACGCCGACACCGACTCCTACGAGGTGCTCGCCGAGCTGGCCCGTCTGGCGCGATACGAGCTGCGGGCGCTCAAGCAGCAGGTTCGCCTCGCCCTCGAGGCGGTGCGCGGCAATCGATTCGAGCTTCCATACCGGATCGCGTCCGTCCGCACGGGTGCCGGCTTTCTGGTGCTCCCCGTTACGACCGAGTTCCACGACCGTGCCTTAGACGCTCTGCGCAGCTTATCGCTCGCGTCCAAGTATGAGCTCGATCTGGAACGGCAGATCGGCATTGGGATGTGGCGCAACAGCGAGTTCGTCGACATCGAATGGATGTTCCTGAACGGCAGAAACCTCCCCGACCCTGATCTCGACGAGCGTCTCGCGCACAATTATCCATTTCGCAGGGCGAGCGAGCAGCGATTGCCGCCCATATTCGTTTAGAGACCCCCGCACCGGAGCAGACATGCTCGGATCATCAACCGTCGTCGCATTCGTTCCAAGCAGAAGCCCGAAAAAAGCACGACCATTTTACGAGCACACTTTGGGTCTGGGATTCATCAGCGGCGATCAGTTCGCCAGCGTGTTCGATGCGAATGACGTGATGGTGCGGGTCGTCGACGTCTCGAGCGTCGAAGGCTTCAAGCCGTTTCCCTTCACTATCCTCGGCTGGAGCGTCGACGATATCGGCAAGACCGTGAAAGGCCTTGAGAAGAAGGGGGTGAAATTCGAGCGGTATGCGGGGATGGATCAGGACCCGCTCGGGATATGGACCTCGCCCAGTGGGGCAAGGATCGCGTGGTTCAAGGACCCCGATGGCAACGTGTTGTCCCTCAGCGAGCATTGACGGAGCGTGGCAATGACGTGACACGGAACAATCCCTGCTCGAAAACGGTCTAATACGTATTCCCCCGCACCGAGAATAATTGACATGAACCGCTCGCTGCCCGATTTCGTCGCTGCACTCGTGGTGATTCCCATTGCGCTCGTTCTGTTCGCCGCGAGGAGCGGTTCGTCTCGTCCGCTAGCTCAGCCTGCAGACGCGCCGGCGTTCGACGCCGCTCCAGCCTCAGCTACTGAAGACACCGCGGTCTTTGCTGGGGGCTGCTTCTGGGGAATCGAGGCCGTCTTCCGCCACGTAAAGGGAGTCAAGTCGGCGGTCTCCGGCTACGCCGGCGGCAGTGTCGCCAACCCCTCGTACGAGCAGGTGAGCACAGGGGACACCGGAAACGCAGAGTCGGTGCAGGTGATCTACGATCCGTCGCAGGTGTCGTACGGCAAGCTGCTCCAGATCTTCTTCTCGGTCGCGCACGACCCTACTCAGCTGAATCGTCAGGGACCCGATCACGGTACGCAATACCGCTCGGCGATTTTCTACAATACGCCTCAGCAGCAGCAGGTCGCGGAGAGCTATATCAAGCAGCTGACGGCGGCCAAGACTTTCTCGCGTCCCATCGTCACCCAGGTGTCGAAGCTCAACGGTTTCTATCGGGCCGAGGAGTACCACCAGAACTATCTCGCGCAGCACCCGAACCAGCTCTACATCGTGATCAACGACAAGCCGAAGGTCGCGGCGCTGAAGAAAGAATTCCCGGACGTCTACCGGAATTAGGCTCGGCGCTAGCTTTCCGGCGTGGACATCCAGATCCTCGCCGTTCCGTATGACTCCGGAAATCGTGGGGCCCGGATTCGCCCTGATCATCAGTGCCGCGAGTCCGACCGCACGAATGGTGCGGGACTGAGCCGGCGGCGGTAGATTCTCACCGTTCTCCCCCCCCAACGATGGAGGGTTTCTCAATGCAGGTTCCCGCGGTCAATTACGTCGCGGTTCTCGCCGCCGCAGTCGTCATGTTCATCCTCGGCGGACTATGGTACTCCCCCGTTCTCTTCGTAAAGAAATGGGTTGCGCTTCAGGGCAAGACTGAAGAGCAGATGCGAGCCGAGGCAGCGTCAGCCAATATGCCGCTGATGTACGTCAGCGCTTTCGTTTCCTCGCTGATCACGGCGATAGTCATGGCGCACATACTGGCACACATGGCTTTCATCATGCCCACCGGCGCGGTGCACGGCGCGTTCTTCGGCTTCATGGCCTGGCTTGGCTTCGCCGCGCCCACCAGTTATGCCACTGCTCTATTCTCGGGCAAGCCCAAGCAGCTGTGGCTCATCGACTCGATGTACAATCTCGTCTCATTCGCGCTCGCTGGACTCATTCTCGCAGCGTGGAGATAGCAGGAATTCCCGTCATTCAGAGGAGAGACATCATGTTGCAATCACTTCGGTTCCGATCGGTTGCGATCCCCGTTACGGGTTTGCTGCTGGCTATAGCATCGGTCGCCGGCGCGCAGGCGAAGGCAAAGCCCAAGGCGGCGACAAAGGCGGCCGCGCACCCGGCGGGTCATTTCAGTGTGAAGAGCCCGGACCTGATCTCGAAAGGCCGAATCGCGCTGAGCCACGTCTACAACGGAATGGGGTGCAACGGCCAGAACCTCTCCCCTGCGCTACAGTGGTCGAATGCGCCGGCCGGAACCAAGTCGTTCGCGGTCACGATGTACGATCCTGACGCCCCGACGGGCAGCGGCTGGTGGCACTGGGTGATTTACAACATCCCAGCCACGACAACCTCGCTTGCAGGCGGAGCTGGAAATGGGCAAAACGCTCCGTCGGGCAGTGTCGAAGGCCCAACCGATTTTGGAACGAAGGGCTACGGTGGGCCGTGTCCGCCGGTGGGCGACAAGCCGCACCACTATCACATCACGGTATTCGCGCTCAAGACCGACAAAATCGACGTGCCAGGAAACGCGACCTCGGCGTTCGTCGGCTTCAATCTGAACGCCAACAAGATCGCCACGGCAAGGATTACCGGGCTGTCCGCGCGGTAGTGGAATCAGTCGCCCGCCTCAGGAGATC
>DHJO01000236.1:14520-21753 GCA_002404375.1 Gemmatimonadales bacterium UBA4718
GTCGGCCTGATCCAGGCCAGTTTTCCCGGCGATGCCGTGACCTTGACCGGCATCGCGAAGCCGGGGACGACGTTGCTCCAGCGATAGGAGAGCTTCGACCCCCGAAGCTTGTACTCGAGCGTCGGGACTTTCGTCGTGCGCAGGTATTGGTCGAACACCTTGCTCAGATTGATACCCGAGCGTGAGCTCAGGAAGTCCTCGATCTGCTTGCCGCTCACGATCTGGTGCCAGAACGTCTTGCCCAGACCGCGCATGATCCCTCTCCACCGCGTGTCGTCGTCCACCAGCTGCCGGATGGTGTGCAGCATGTTCGCGCCCTTGTCGTACTGGTCGCCGGAGCCTTCGTGGTTCACTCCGTAGACTCCGACGATCGGCTCGTCGTTCCTTATCAGCTTGCGCTGACCAATCGTATACTCCGCCCCTGCCTTCTTTCCCTGCTGACACTCGGTGAAAAGACCTTCGGCGTAGGTAGCGAAACTCTCGTGGATCCACATATCGGCGGCATCCTTCATAGTGATGCTGTTGCCGAACCATTCGTGCGCGCTCTCGTGGATGATGATGAAATCCCAGAGCAGTCCGTGCCCCGTCGCCGAGCGGTCGCGGCCGAGGTATCCATTCTTGTAGTGATTGCCGTAAGCGACCGCGCTCTGGTGCTCCATTCCCAGGTGCGGCGCCTCGACGAGCTTGTAACCATCCTCGTACCACGGGAAAGGACCGAACCAGTTCTCGAAGCATTGCAGCATCGGCTTCACCTGCTGGAACTGTTTCTTCGCTGTATCGGCGTGATAGTCGATCGGCCAGAAGTCGAGGCTGAGGTTGCCGCGCTCTCCCTGATATACGTCGCTGAAATGCGCGTAATGACCCGCGTTCACCGCGACGTCGTAGTTGTTGATCGGGTTTTTCACAAACCACTCGTAGGTTGTGGTTCCATCCCTGTTCGGCGTGGTGCTCCGCAATCGCCCATTCGACACATCGATCAGCGAGTCAGGAACGGTGATGGCGACTCGCTGACTGTCGGGCTCGTCGGAGTAGATGTCCTTGTTGGGCCACCATACACTCGCGCCCAGACCTTCGTTGGCGGTGGCGATCCATGGACGCGCAAGGCTGTCGCGCGTCCAGATGTACCCTCCATCCCACGGCGGTCGGATCGCCGCGACCGGCTTGCCGTGGTAATAGACGGCGATCTTCTTCCTGGCGCCGATCGGTTGTGGCGCGATCAGTCTGACGAAAAACGCGTTGCCGTCGCGGCGGGCGCTGAGCTCGGTGCCGTCCTGGACTACGCTGTCAATTACGAGCGGCATCTGCAGGTCGATCTGCATCTCGCGCGCTGGTTTCAGGACGCGGTAAGTGATGGCGTTGTACCCGACGATGGTGCTGTCGCCGGGATTCGCTTTGACGTGTAGATCGTAGAACACGGCATCCCACCACGCCCGCTCCGGAGTGTTCGAACCGCGAATCGTGTCGGCGCGAGTGAACGCCGGCGCCTTGGGGTGTACTGCCTGGCCACCCGATACTCCGGCGGCTGCACCAAGAGCGATTACAGCTAGTGGAAACGATTTTCTCATTGGGCGTTTAGGTGTGGCAGATGCTACGCGATGTACACCATCACGGCGCACGGGATCGTTGCGGGGGCTTGATCTCGTACTCCTTCGGCGGCTCGGCGCCCAGCAGGTTCTTGACGAAATAATCCCAGCGGCGGCGAATCATGTACGGCTCGTTTCCAAATCCGTGGGTGCGATTCGGCAACAGGATCAAATCGAAATCCTTGTTCGCCTTGATGAGCTCGTTCACGACGAGCAGCGTGTTGTACGGTGGAACGTTGTCGTCCATCGTCCCGTGCGCGAGCAGCAGCTTTCCCTTCAGATTCTTCGCGTAGACCTGGTTGGCTTCCGGAGTGTAGTCATCCGTTCCGTCCGGATTCCTGACGAGAAGGCCCTGATACCGCTCCCCCCAGTCGTCCTCGTAAACGCGGTTGTCGTGATTCCCCGCTTCGGATATTCCAACCTTGAAAAAATCGGGGTAGCGGAACATGGCGTCAGCCGCGGCGAATCCGCCGCCTGAATGACCATAAATTCCGACGCGATTCAGGTCGATCCATGAATAGCGCCCCGCCAGCTCTTTCATTCCAGCGACCTGATCGGGCAAGGTGTTGTCGCCCATCCTGCCGTAGTACGCGTCGTGAAACGACTTTGATCTCCACGGCGTCCCCATTCCGTCGATCTCCACTACCACGAATCCAAGCTCGGCCAGCGCCTGCGCATCTCCACGTGCCGGCGAGAAGCTGCGACCGCCGACGCTTCCCGTCTGCGGACCTGGGTAGATGTGATTGACGAACGGATACTTCCGCGTCGAATCCAGATTCGTAGGCGTGTACATCAAACCATAGAGATCCGTTTTGCCGTCACGCGCTTTGACGATGATCGGCCTGGGCGGTTTCCAGCCCGTTGCAAGCAGCCGCGAGATGTCGGTCTTCTCCAGCGTGATCACGGTCTTTCCGTTCAGGTCGCGCAGCACCGAAGTCTGCGGGACGTCGGGCTTTGAGTAGGTGTCCACGAAGTAGCGGCCGGACGGAGAAAGCGAGATGCTGTGGTCCGCATTTTCCGGCGTGAGGAGAGTCAGACTCTTTCCATCCATTCCTATCCTGTAGAAATGACGGAAGTACGGATCGCGGCCGCGTTCCTTCGCGTTTCCGACGAAATAGAGCGTGCGGTTTTTCTCGTCGATGCGCAAAAGCTCCGCCACATTGCCTTCTCCGCTCGTGATCTTGCTCTTGAGTGCGCCGGTTACGAGATCGTACAGATACAGCTGTCCCCAGTCGTCGCGCTCGGAGAACCAGATCACTTCGTTGGATGCGGGAAGCACGCGCCAGTTCACCATTCCGTTCCCCGATTCGTACTGGGTCGCGACCGTTTCTCCCATCACGTCCCGGACCGCGCCGGTCGCCGCATCGGCCACGCGAAGGGTCGCTTTCTTGTGATCCCGCGACGTGGAGACGAACGCGACGTGCGAGCCATCCGGGTACCACTGGACGTCAGTCCAGCCTTCGTCCCCGCGACAGATGACATGGTCGCAGAGAGTGGAGCGGTGCTGATCGGCCGGCATCTGCAGCCTGATCACCCGCGGGGCATCGACATCGATGATGACTCGCTGAATGGTCGTGATGATGCTGTCTCCCGGTAGCGGGTACTTCCACGCTTGCAGCTCCGGATGTCCCACTTTCGTGTTGACGAGATACATCTCGCCGACGCCGCGCTCGTCCTGCTGGAACGTGGCGATTTTCCGCGAGTCGGGAGACCAGAGAAGGATCGGATTATCGCTGCGAATCCAGCCGGCGTTGTCCGTCGCGTAGCCGAACTCCTTTGCGCCGTCGGTGGTGAGCTTAGTCTCCCGTCCGTTCGCGACGTCACGAACCCAAAGGTTGTAGGCGCGAATGAACGCAGCCCGCCTGCCGTCGGGTGACACTATTTCCGCAGCCCTCCGGCCTGCTCTTCGAGCGAACTCCGCTCTCGCCCGAGCCGCTTCGCGCGCGTCGATCGCGGCGCCGCACCTCTCGGTATCCGGTGTGCAGACGCTACGCAGAGCCCGCGTCGGGTCTACGACAATGAGATCAGCTCCGCCGATCCTGCCGCTCCGGTACCAGAAGCGTTCGCCGCCAAGCCACGACGGCTGGACGCCATTTCCCGAGACGAGGGGCATCACGTTGTCTCGCAAAAAGCGTTCGGCGCGGGCGTAGTCGGCTGCGGTAATCTGCGGGGCCTGTTGCGCGGGAGCGGGCGCGCGACCTGAGGTCGCATGCGGCACACGGAAGTGCCAGTCGGCCTCGAGAGTTCCAGTGCTGTGCGCGGCGATCGGAGTTGGCAGCGTGATGCGGGCCGAGGTGTTTTTCAGAATTGCAGAAAGGGGCGTAACGCGGCGCGCGGTTCCGGGGATCTGCATGCCGAGGGTATCAGTGACTTCCATCGCCTGACCGTTGGCTACGAGCCTCGTGATTTGCATCCCGTCAGTGATCTCGATTGCCGGCGAGAGGCGTGGAACATTGGGCGCAAAGAAATTCTGGTCGAGACGGAGGACCAGAGAACGCATCACTGAGTCGCTATTGTTGTGGATGGTGACTGTCTCGCGTCCGGTCACGACAGACGTCGTCGGGTCCAGGCTGGCGTTGATCTTGTAGTCATTCCAGAGCTGCCAGTAGTTTCGGCCGGGGCGTCCCGTCGAATCCCTTGTGCCCGCGGCGAACGCGCGCTGGATCATGCGCGTCATCGGGATGTCTCGGCGGACCGGACGCTCCGGGATCCTGGATGCTGAAGCCTGCGTGGCGCCTGCTGTCGTCTGCGCACTCAACGGTGCGGCTGTGAGGGCAAGGATTGTGGGGAGGCAAATGGCGCTGAGGAATCGTGCAGTCATCAAAGCTCCTGAAATGGGCGGGCGCGCTCGTCGCAAGCGGCCAAAGGCGAAACTATTTCTCCCTGCGAAAAGTAGTTGGTGGACACCCGTCAGCGTATGATTCGGCAGTGAGCATCAAGGAGAGAAAGATGGACTTCAAGCTCGAGGAAGCTATCCCCGTTCTGGAGCGCACGCCTGCGGTGCTCTCGGCGCTACTCGACGAGCTCCCGGAGACATGGATTCGCGCGCGCGAAAGTCCCGACGCTTGGAGCCCTAGTCAGATCCTCTGTCACCTGATCAATGGCGAGCGCACGGACTGGATTCCGCGGGCGCGAATCATTCTGAAGCAGGAGAGCTATCGCCGGTTCGAGCCGTTTGACCGTTTCGCGGAGCTCGACTCGGATCGGCCGCTACTCGACAGGCTGGAGGAATTCGAGCAGCTGCGCGCGGGCAATGTGGCCACGCTCCGCGGCTGGAATCTCAAGGACAAGGATCTGGACATGACCGGTGAGCATCCTGAGCTGGGAACGGTGAACATGCGCCAGCTGCTCGCGACCTGGGTGGTGCACGATGTGTCGCACATTGCGCAGATCACGCGCACGATGGCGAGGGAGTACACCGCGGCGGTTGGACCATGGACCGAGTATTTTCGGGTGCTTCAGAGGGACGTGCGCCAATGATCGAACACTCTCGCGCTCTTCGCGCGGACCTACTCATTGAAGGGCAGACTTGATGCGATACGTGATGAAGCAGAAGCTCCTGTCCTGGGGCGATGACTTCACAATCAAGGATGAGAGCGGCACCGATGCGTTCTTTGTCGATGGAAAAGCGCTGAGTTTCGGAGACAAGCTGTCGTTTCAGGACATGTCGGGCAAAGAGCTCGTCTACATCGAGCAGAAGCTTCTCAACTGGGGTCCGACCTACGAGCTGTGGCGCGGAGATGAGCAGCTGGCAGTGGTTAAGCGCCAGCTGTTCTCGTTCATCCACCACCGCTTCACCGTCGATGTCCCGGGGCCCGACGACCTCGAAGCCGAGGGGGATTTTCTCGACCACGAGTACACGATTACTCGCGGGGACCACGTCGCGGCCACGGTTTCCAAGCGGTGGTTCAGCTGGACGGACACTTACGGGATAGAAATCGGCGATGGCGAGGATGACGTCCTCATCCTCGCTACCGCCGTCATCGTCGATCTGGTTTGCCACAGCGACGACCGTAATCGTCGCTGAACTAACTGCCTCGGGCGGGCATCAAGGTTCAAGGGTTCATCCGGATTTGGCGGATTTTACTGATTAACCGGATCACTCCGCGTGGCGTTACGGCGCCACTTGGTAGGCCGGGATTTTTTGGGCAATCCGCCCGATCAGTTCAATCCGCCGAATCTGTATAACCTTCAAACCTAGATGCCTGTCGGCCTACATTCGCAATCGAGGATTCGCATGTCTGCTGATTCGAACCCTACAATGCCATCAGACCAGAAGTATCCGTACGCGACTCACCTCGACATCAAGTATCGGCCACTCGAGGTCGTCGATGTTCCCGCGCTCATCGATGCGGTGCGCGACCGCTGGTACAATCAGACGTTGTGCAAGGTCAACGACTCAGTCGTCCGCCTTGGCGTGATGCAGGGCGAGTATCACTGGCACAAGCACGATGATCTGGACGAATTCTTCTACGTGGTTGACGGGGAGTTTCTCATCGATCTGGAGGGTCGCACCGTCGCGTTGCAGCCTCGTCAGGGATTCGTCGTCCCCAAGGGCGTAGTCCACCGCACGCGCGCGCCGGAGAAAACCGTGATCCTGATGGTGGAAGGCGCCGGCATTGTGCCGACGGGAGACTAGCGGGCGGGCAGTCTGAAGTCGTGCTCCAGAACCATGTTGGCGGGCAGCACCACCTTCTCCTGCACCGTGTTCCTTCCCGCCATCCCGACCTTGGCCGTTATTTGCGCGCCGCGGGTGAATCCACACAGCAGATAGGATCCATCGCTGCCGGTGTCGGTTTCGACCGTGCGCTGCTGATTCGTGGCTACCAGCCGTCCATTCTGTTCGACCCACAGGATTTGCCACGTCGCCCACACGTGCGCGTTGGCAACGGGTCTTCCTGTAGCGTCTCTCACATAACCTGCCGCGATTCCCTGGGATTCCGTCGCGGTCTCGTTTTGCCCGCACAGTCTCCTGCGCAGCGTTCCATACGAAGGGACCAGCACGTTCGCCTGGCCACGTGCTCCACTCGGGAGCGTGATCGACTGCACTCTGGTCGCGACGCGGTAGAGCCGAAGCCGCGGATGCTCGAAGACGATCGTGTCGGACAGCGGCCCGTCGATGGCGAGCTCGTAGTGTCCTCCGCCACTGGTGGTCGTCTTGAACCGGCCGCCGCCGGTCGAGACCTGCACTCCTTGTAACGGCGTTCCCGTGGTGCTGTCGTACACGACACCGCTGATGAATGATTGCGGGCCCGCCACCGTCTCGTCGATCGTGGGGATGACGGCGTTTGCATCAGACGCTGGCGCGGCCGTTCCGGCTGGCCGAGATGCTCCGCCGACTTCCTGGTATCCCAGGAGACTGTCCGCCGACGCCATCTGCGCGACGCGCGGCATCCTGATGTACCAGCGCGGGACGATCCATTGCCCACCAGGGAGCTGCTGGAACTCGACCCGCCCGGTCGTTCTGGCTATCCGCAGCGGAATCGGAAGATTGACGTAATCAAAATTCAGGGAGCGCAGCGCGTTCGCTTTCGGATCCAGCCAGAGAACCCCCGTTAGCTCGGGCTGAGAACCGACCTTGGCGGGTCTGAACTCGAGTCCGGTCAACCCCGTCTCGGGGCCGTATCCGCGGATTGCGGCGTAGCAGTGG
>DHJO01000236.1:21824-31216 GCA_002404375.1 Gemmatimonadales bacterium UBA4718
TCTCCGCCTGCAACTGCACCGCGACGGGCCGAATCGAGCTGATCCCAGGAGATTCCCGTCGCCGGCCTTCTCGCGATGCGCGAGCGCTGCTCCTTTCGCTCGGACACGACGCCGAGATTGCGATCGAGAGCGCGCTCGTACAGATCCACGTCGAGCGGCACCAATCCCTGCGCATCCGTCAGCGCGCTCGCTGTGAGGGCTTTCCGGATTTCAACCCACAAATCGCCCGCGGGGGTACCAGGAGGCGTGAGGAGCTGACACGCAGTTTCGCTGCGCGCGATCACGGTCGACGGATTGCGCAACGGCGACATCCCGATCCGCACGTGAATCGGCGCACCGGTCACATACAGTATCACGGAAGTCCAGGAGTCATAGCCGACCTTGTCGGCGCGCACCACGTAGCGGCCGGCACTTGGAGCGCGCAACACTGAATGCCCACCCTGGTCGCTGAAGTTGCCGAAGAGGCTCATACCGTGGTCATCCACGAGCGAGACATTGGCGCCGACGATGGGTTTACCGTCGGAGAGCTCTACGACTTCAATCAGAACTTCCTGGGCGACGAGCCGGGTTCCGGCACCGAAGAGTGCCGCAGCTACAAGGAATGGCCGCAGGTGCATGGGTTCAGCGATTTAGGTAGACGGTGACGCGATGGCCCGGACGGGCCCGCACGTTCTACCTAAATGACGCTCCATCCGGCCGGTCGTTTTGGAGCCTCATTACGACGGGACGTTACTGGCGAGAATCAGGGCACAATCGACTGCCTGCGCCAAGACCGCGGCTATCGCGTTGTCGCCCGTGACTTTACCACCAGGTTGTACTTGCTCATCATGGGGCAGCCCTGTGCCTGGGCAGGTATGAATCGGCTGTCGGCTGCGAAGGCTACCGCACTGCGCAGAAACTGGGGGTCGCTCGCTCCGCTGACCAGGACGGTGCTTGTGTCGGCAAGACCATCGGGACGGACAAGGAACTCTACATAAGCGCTGTCACCGGGTCCGAGCACCGCGGGAATGCGAGGCAGGCTCGGATTTCCGACGATGTGCGCCAAAGGAAGCGCATCGACCGAAACGTACTTGGACACGCTGTCGGCCAGTGCCGCGCAAGGCTCTGTCACCAGCGCGGGCCCCCTGGTTCGGGAAGCGCACGCTGCGATCGAGAGCGCCGAGATTGCGATAAGGAATTGCTTGTTCATTGTGGCAAGTCGCCAGTGCCGCCAGTGACCAACGCTTTCATCGTGAATGTCCACTGTATTGGCCCTTATAGGGGCAGATTGGGTGCCATCCGCCGTGACCGCACGAGCTTGGGCCTCGTCCTTCGATTGACATGAAGTCCCCGAATCGGGGGAAGGGGGAGTTGTTGTCCAAGGCCGTTTCGTCTCTCGCACTGCTGGCGCTCGCCGCCTGCGGGGGACTCAAAGAACCATACGTCGTCGGTGCAGCCGGACCCTGGAAACAGGGATACGGACTCCAGAACCTCCAGGGCGTTCAGCTGGCGGCCGAAGAGATCAATAAGGCCGGCGGGATAAACGGCCATGCGTTCCAGGTTGTCACGCGGGACGACGAGGGCGACGGAACCGTTGCCGCGAAAGTAGCTCAGGAATTCGTGAGAAACCGCAAGATCTCGGCGGTGATCGGGCACGTTAACTCCTCCGGTATGCTCTCGGCAGCGCGGGTCTACGATGGAGAGCTTGCCGCCGTCGCCACGAGCGCGACTTCCCCCGATCTCAGCGGCATATCGAGCTGGGTCTTCCGCATCATCTCGAGCGATTCCCTGAACGGGATCGCGCTCGCCACATTCGCGAACAAGTTCGCTACCCGCAACTCAGCGTCTACCGCAGCGGTTCTCTACGAGAACAACACCTATGGTCGCGGCCTGGCCGACTCGTTCCGGCGCTCCTTTCACGGGAAGCTCGTGAGCCTCGACCCGATCAACGCCGACCTACCCTCGGCAGAGCCGTACGTAGCCTACCTCAAAACGAAGAAGCCCAAGGTCGTCTTCATAGCCGGACGCGTCGCGTCCGGCCTAAAGATCCTCCAGGAAGCGAAGCGTCAGGGATTCAACCCGGTATTCGTTGGAGGCGACGGCTGGCAAGGCATCGTTTCCGACACGGTCGCTTCCGAAGGTACCTACATCGGGATGTCGTTCACGCCGGAAGATCCTTCTCCGGCAGCGCGCGCATTTGTTGCCGCGTTCGAGAAGAAATTCGGAACAGCGCCTGACGCGCACGCCGCGCTCGCGTACGACGCAACCAAGCTGATCGCGCAGGCACTTACGGAGAAGGGCGCGAACCGCAAAGCGATCCGCAACTACCTGCGCTCTCTCACTCGCGACAACGCCTATGCCGGCCTGACCGGTCCGGCGTTTTTCGAGGACACTGGCGATCCGGTCGGCATGCGATTCCGTGTGTTGCGTGTTCAGAAAGGGCTGCTGACCGTAGCGGAGGCAAGGTGAAAGCCCTTTACCGCTTCCAGACGATTCGTCAGGTGCTGACCGTCGGCTTCTCGTTCCTGATTCTTCTCCTCATCAGCGCCGGCGCGGTGGGTTGGTTCTCGATGACACGCATGGCGGACGAGGTAACGAGGACGCTTGCCGGAGCGCAGCAGGACGCGCGACAGGCCTCCGATTTCTCGAACGTCGTGACACAGGAGATCCAGGCCGCAAATACGTATCTGAGCGATCAGGACTCCAAATCGGATGCGGATTTCCGGCGACTTGGCTGGGAAGCGCACAGGCTGCACCGGAGCTTCGCTTCGAGCCCGGATGCCCTCGCCGAACAGATTTCCCGCACGATAGCGATCGACACGACTCTCGCAAGAGTGGAGTCCGCCTTCGCCCTCTCGCATCGTCTTACTGACCTGGGGCGTCTCGATGACGCGCACATAGAAGCGCAGCGGGCGCGAAAGCTGGTGCCCTCGCTTCTCGAGCAGCTGACGGGACTCGAGCACGCGCGTGCGCAGCAGCTCGCGGCAATGTCGGACAGTCTTCGCAGCCAGTCGATCGCCAGATCGCGGCTATTGGTCTCGGTGATCGTGGTTGCGACACTCATTGCGATCATGATCGTGCTGCGCACTGGGCGCGCCGTTGGTCGGCCGCTCCGCCTTCTTGTCAGGCACGCAGTTCAATTGAGCCTCGGCGATCTTCAGCAGCGCACCGAGGGCGACATGCCCGGCGAGTTCCGGACGCTGGCCGACGCGATGAATCACGCGACAATCGCGTTGTCACGGATCGCCTCCGGCGCGGCCACGACAGCTGAAGAGGTCGCACAGTCGGCCGGTGATCTCCTCTCGGCGTCGAAGCAGATTTCCGCTTCAGCGGGCGAAGTGGCGGACGCCGTGGAAGAAGTATCACACGGCGCCGAATCGCAGGTGGCGCAGCTGCGGCAGGTGAATGAAGCATTGGATGGAATTCGCACTCGGGGAGACAACCTCGTTGGCGGAGCGCAGGAAGTTCACAGCCTCGCCAGCGCGATCGAAGCTGAGGCGCAGGACAAGCGCGTCGAGATCGATCGTGCCCTCAAGATTCTGTTCGACGTGCGCACGATCGTGGAGCAGGCAGCCGGCCAGGTACGCGAGCTGAATACGACGGCGACGGACATCAACAAGTTCGTTGTCTCGGTGAGCCGCATTGCGGAGCAGACGAACCTGTTGTCGCTGAACGCGGCGATCGAAGCCGCGCGTGCCGGTGAGGCCGGTCGCGGCTTCGGAGTCGTTGCGAGTGAAGTCAGAAAGCTCGCCGACCAGACGCAGGCAGCGGCGGACGATGTGGTGAAGATGACCGAGACCGTGACCATGCGGGTGGCGGCAACTTCGAAGGCGATGGAGCAGGGTGTCATTCAGGTTGGCGAGATCGAGCGCGTGAGCCGGGAACTGGACACGGCTCTGTCAACGATTCTCGCGGCCGCCGAGAAAACGCGTACGGCCGCGGCGGGTGTAACGACAGCTGCCACGGAAAATGCGCGGGCGGTCGATTCTGCCGCCGCGAACCTGGGACTCGTGGCGCGGACGGCGGAGAGTCACGCCACCGCGGCGATGGAGGTCAGCGCGTCGACAGAAGAGCAGAGCGCGGCGTGTGAGCAGATGAGCATGGCCTCGACGCAGCTATTTCACGGCAGCCACGTGTTGAGAGATCTGGTCGGCGAGCTCAAGACCACGGCGCCCGTCGCTCCTGTCCACACGGGGTCGAGCAAGACCGCCGATTCGGGCGTCGTACCGAGGTCGCTCACTACTCCTCCTCACCCATCACCAGCAGTCAAGCGGGTCGCGTAAGCGACCCGTTTTTCTTCTCTCTGCGTTCGACCGCGTCAATCTTATAGTTTGTCGCGCGGTCGGTCGGTGGTGGTGTCCTCTTCGGCGACGACGGGCGCTGGTCGGAGCCCCCAACCGAATCCATCGAAGCGGCGTCGCGGTCCGCGTCAAAGAACAAAACGAGTTGCGATCGCGGTCCGGCTGACGACGATCACAAATGTCGTGCAAAGTCGAAGCCCGCCCGCACGACCACAGGCCGAGCAAGAGTTTGTGCGAGGGATGGCCGCCTGCGGCGGCCCAGCGTTGCTGTGAGGCTTCACGGGTAGTCGGAGGGGATCCTCGTAGGAGGCACCCTGTTAGCGACAAGGAGACCCGCGACCGAGCAGAGCGAGGGAGCGCTGTTAGGGGCTCCGCCCGAGCTAACAGTTGCCGACGAAGAGGGTCCCCTCCGACGAACCGGCGAGACAGTCTTAGAGCAACGATGGGCCCGCGGCTAAGGCCCATCGAAGCGCATCCGAACTATTGCACGCAGGCCCCGTGCGGGTCGGGCTTGGGCTTATCCACCACTGGGCGGTGATCGAGGTTGCCAACCAGCAGAGCGACATCGTGCACCAGCTGCGCGACTTTGCGCATGTGCTCGTAATCGATGTACTGCGGCTCGTCGGTCAGCTGGTGATAGTCCATATGCAGGCCGGTCGTGAAGAACGTGATCGGAATGCCGTAACGCGCGTACTCGTAATGATCGCTTCGGCAGTAGATACGCTCGGGATGCCCGTTGGCGTCGAAAGCGTAGTCGAAGGTTAGCGGGGTCGGCTCGCTTCGGTTCACCGCTTCGACGATGTCGCCCAGCTCGGTCGAGAGCCGGCGCGACCCGACGAGCTGCAGATACGTCGGTCCGCCACCCACAAAGTCGAACGCGCTGCCACGACCGATCATGTCCATGTTGAGCTGTGCAACGATCGAATCGCGCGGCACGGTCGGATTATCCGTGAAATATCTCGAGCCGAGCAGTCCGGCTTCTTCGCCGGTATGCCAGACGAAGATGAGCGAGCGGCGCGGTCTGATTCCCGATTTGGCAAACGCTTCGGCGATCTCCAGCGCGCCTACGGAGCCCGAGCCGTCGTCATCGGCGCCGTTGTAGATCGAGTCTCTTCGCGCCGGCCTGATGCGATGCAGGCTGTCCACGTTGACATGAATCGACGCTCTCTCGGCCGGCGTGAGTCCGCCACCTGGGTTTCCCGGCGTAGCGTGCGTCCGCGCTTCGACGATCCTGTTCGCCATGATGTTGTACACGCGCAGAGAATCGTGATCGAGCGGGCCGGCAAACCGAAGTCCCAGGTGATCATTGTGTGCGCCAATCGCGATGTACTCGCCTCGCAACGTCGGGTCGGATCCTGGAATGATCCCGATGACGTTCCGCGCGGGAGCCTGCGAGCGGGTGAATCCAATCGAGGAGAAGCGGATCCAACGTCCGGGCGTCCCCGTTTTCATCGTGAGAGGATCACCGCCGATCAGCCGCGCCGCGACTGCGGGAGAGACCACCAGATTGACCCGCGCCGGTGTCGTGTCGGTCGACATCGCAACGGCCCATGGCCGCATCACACGCGGATCGTTCGCCGTGATGATCGCTCGCGAGCCGGAGTAGCGGGCGAGAATACGATTTGGATTGCGCTGAAGGGGACTCCGAATGGCAAGAAGAATCGCCTTCCCCGCCGCCTGATCTGCGGGAATCAGCGTCGTAGTATCGGATAGATCTCCGCCGTACACCACCTGCAGGCTGTCGACCGGAATGGCGCGACCCGATGCGGGGAAGTTGGTGAGGTAATCCGTCCCGAACGCGAGCGGCGCGCCGTCGAGGACCACTTGCGCACCGGGTGCGATCGAGACCTTGTAGGCCGGCACATCCTGGAAATAGGCGCCATTTGTGCCACCGGGCTGAATGCCGAGCCGAGCCAGCTCGTTGGCGATGTATTGCGTGCCTTTGAGATTGCCCTCGGTTCCGAACTGACGGCCCATCATCGAGTCGTCGGCGAAGATGTAGAGACGCGTGCTCAAGTCCCGGGCGGTGATTGCGGGACTCGTCGGCTCGCCCGGGCCGGTCTGCATGGCCGTCGCGCATCCCATCGTGAGTGCGGCAACGATCGGGTACGTCCTTTTCGAGATGTACAAGTCCTCTCCTTTCGTTCTAGGGGTAAATCCGCACGGCTAAAACCATGTGGATGTGAAATTGCCGTTGTACGCTTAGCTCCGTTGATCAACCCCGCAAATCTTGCGCAGGAATTGGCTGGTGTAAACGGCTTCCATTCCCGTCGTTGTGACGCATCCAAATTTCTGCATGCGTCCCGCAACAGGCCGAAAATGAAAATTCTAGTGGCGGAAGATGATCCCGTGACGCGGAAGATACTGGCCGCCACTCTTGAACGTCTCGGCTGGGATGTGGTTACCGCGGAAGACGGGAACGCCGCATGGCGGGTTTTCGAAACCCTGAGGGGAAAAGGCGCGCCGGAGCTGGCTGTGTTGGACTGGATGATGCCGGGCGTCGAAGGAATCGAGATCTGCCGCCGCCTGCGCGCTACGCCCGGCTTCGAGTTCGTCTACGTCATTCTTCTCACGTCGCGCGGAGACAACGAGGATCTGGCGGACGGCCTCGCCGCCGGGGCGAACGATTACATCGCCAAGCCTTTCGACCCCGTGGAACTCGAGGCACGTGTCCGCGTTGGAGAGCGGATGGTGAACCTTCAAAGGAGTCTCGCGGCTCGCGTCACCGAGCTCGAGGAGGCGCTCGGCGAGGTGCGCGCACTGCAGGGTCTGCTGCCCATTTGCAGCTACTGCAAGAAGGTACGGAACGAAGCGAATTACTGGGAACAGGTCGATTCCTATCTGATGTCTCATTCGGATCTGGAGCTGACTCACGGTATTTGTCCCGTTTGCCTGGAGAAAATGATGAAGGAGCTCGATGCATCCCCCGTGTAAATTGCAAGCATTGGACGAAGCCGCTCTGCTCACACTCGTTGGCGGCGATCAAAAGCTCGCCGGCGAGCTGGCACAGCTCTTCCTCAACGACATCGGGCCCCGAATGACCGAGATCACGACCGCAGTGACAGAACACGACGCCGTTCGCCTGCGGGCCGGCGCCCACGCGCTTCGCGGGTCAGCAGCTACCATGCAGGCGGACGATGTCTCCGCCGCGGCGGGGGACCTCGAGACGATGGGCCGCTCGGGATTGCTGGAGGGTGTCCAACGCGCCCTCGAGGCGCTCAATGTCGCGATGGCGATATTGCGTCCCCGGCTTGTGGCGCTGGCCGGAAGCGCATAATGGCGACAGTTCTGGTCGTTGATGACGATCGCGTGCTCTCGCACCTGGTGACGAGTCTTCTTCGCGACAAAGGGCACAAAGTTCTCACCGACTTCGACGCCGTTCAGGGA
Organism: Gemmatimonadales bacterium UBA4718; assembly: GCA_002404375.1. Classification (GTDB taxonomy): domain Bacteria; phylum Gemmatimonadota; class Gemmatimonadetes; order Gemmatimonadales; family Gemmatimonadaceae; genus UBA4720. Next base: position 29,492 of record DHJO01000236.1, read on the forward strand.
TTGATGCAGGCAAAGCGGACACCGCCAGTCGACGCGACGGTGCTGGATGCGGATGCGGTGTTGTCGAAACCACTCGTGCCCGAGGAATTGCTCGCGGCATTGACGAAGGCGCTCTGAGGCCAGGCGTGCCTTAGATTTCTTCGCAGAGGCCCCTGCGTTGAAATCTCCCTCCACTGCTCCGCCCGCCGTCCTCCTGCTCAGCGGCGGACTCGATTCGACCACCGTGCTCGCGGTCGCGCAGCACGAGGGCTTCGCCGTGCACGCACTCAGCTTCCGTTACGGCCAGCGCCACGCAACGGAGATCGAAGCGGCGAAAAGGATCGCGCGAAACGCCGGCGTCACTCAGCATCGCGTAATCGCCATCGATCTCACGGTGTTTGGAGGCTCAGCGCTCACCGCGCCGACCCCGGTGCCCAAGGATCGCGATCTCTCCTCGCTTTCACTGCAGGCAAAGGAGATTCCGGTCACCTACGTTCCGGCTCGGAACACGATATTCCTTTCCTATGCCTTGGCGTTCGCGGAGGTCACACGCGCTACCGACATATTCATCGGCGTCAACGCGCTCGACTACAGCGGGTATCCCGATTGCAGGCCGGAATACATTCGTGCGTTCGAAGAGATGGCGAATCTCGCCACCCGCGCCGGTGTCGAAGGCGGCACCCGACTCGCAATCCGCACTCCCCTCATCTCGCTCACCAAGGCCGCGATCATCAGGCTCGGGACATCGCTGGGCGTCGACTACTCCGCTACCACCAGCTGCTATGATCCCGCTGAGAATGGCGACGCGTGCGGCAGATGTGACGCATGCCAGCTTCGGCTAAAGGGGTTCGCCGAAGCGGGACTCGAGGACCCGATCGAGTATGCGACTGCGCCCGGCCGGTCGCGTGCCGCCAAGGCGACGCGATGATCTACACCGTGAAAGAGATTTTTTACACGCTTCAGGGAGAGGGAGCGCAAACCGGCCGGGCAGCGGTGTTTTGTCGGTTCTCGGGGTGCAATCTCTGGTCGGGGCGAGAAGAAGATCGCTCGCGGGCGGTATGTCAATTCTGCGACACCGATTTCGTCGGCACAGGACCCGACGGCGGCAGATTCTCCAGCGCGAGCGAGCTTGCTGACGCGATCGATCGGTGTTGGGGTGGCGTTTCTCCCAGTGCAGCAGGCGCCTCCTCACCGTCGGAGAACGGTGGATCGGGTTTCGGCACTGCGCGTACTCGTCGTCCCGGAAAAAAGTACGTCGTTTGCACGGGAGGGGAGCCGCTGCTTCAGCTCGACGAAGAGCTGATCGATGCCCTGCACGAGCGCGGCTTCGAGGTAGCGGTGGAGACCAATGGTACTCGGCCGGCCCCTGGTTCTCTCGATTGGGTCTGTGTCAGCCCGAAAGCGGGAGCCCCGTTCGTGCAAACCAGCGGCAGCGAGCTCAAGCTCGTTTATCCCCAGGAGAACGCCCCGCCCGAGACGTTCGCCCGTCTCGATTTCAAACACTTCTTTCTTCAGCCGATGGACGGGCCGCATGTCGCCGTGAATACCGAGCGGGCGATCGAGTACTGTCTACGGAATCCGGGCTGGCGCCTCAGCATTCAGACGCACAAGCTGGTTGGCATCAGGTAAATCTCAGGGCCGCATCGCCGGACCCAATGCGCTCTTTCGCGGGGTCTTTCGTGCCTTCGATCGAGTCTCGAACAGATCGAGATACTTGATCCCCGAGCCGGTGTTGAAGAGCACGAC